>DASPSY010000109.1:0-60241 GCA_035623685.1 Gaiellaceae bacterium | reverse complement strand
CTCGACTTGGCGGAGAAAGAACGTGAACATCTGCGCTGCAGAGAATGAGCGTGGCGACATCGCCGGTTTGTTTGTCTGGCACACTGGCGCGCGGTCGCGTGGTTGAGCGACGTGAACGCGGTTGCTCAGCTCCCTAGACTGACGACGGCATGACTCAGCAACGGCCGGGAGAAGAGGGTCGGTCCCACGTCGTGTTCGCCGACGCCGAACCACTCGTGCCGTCAACGACCGCCCCTTGCGCAGCTCCGGAGAGGACGCGCTGGGTTCATGCCTTCAGGCCTGACGACGTCACTGACATCGATCCGATGCACGTTGGGAAATGGCTCATCTATCTCTCCTGCCGCAACGTCGATTACTGCTGGTCACGAGTTCGCGATGCAACAGAGGCGGGCACGCTCGGGATCGCCGCGAAGATCTCGACCGACTGGGGCAAAGCCCACGACCTCGCCGGCATGCTCACCGAAGGGCTTGGCGGATGGCGCGATCACGTCATCTGTGTCTACACGGCCGACTGGGAAGACCGCGAGGATCTTGTTCGCGTGGGCCGACGACTTGCGGATGTCGACGCCGTTCGCACGCAGACGCTCCTCTACAAGCCTGATGCCTTTACTTATGAGGGGATCTGGGCAGGAAGCAGCCCTGGCCACGTCGCGATCTACTCGATGAAGAAGCCCTACACGACACTTACAGAGCACCGCGAAGCGCTAGAACGCCTCGCGATCGAGCGCGAGTCGCGCTCATGATCCGGTTCGCTTGGCGAGAGATTCGTTCCACCACGCGACTCTCTCGTTCGTCGAGGCAGTCGACCCCACCCACGTGCGAGGCTCCTAACGGTCTTGTGATTCTAAGGGGTACGTGCCGGCGGTGATGGCGCTGTGAGTCGGAGGGTGACCGGTCACCGCTAGAGTTCGCGCCTTTTCGTGTCTGTGCGCTTGCGGAGGCTGCTCTGCTCATCGAGCGACCGTGGTGCGGCATTGAGCGCCTGCGGTGGTCGCAGGCGGTCCCCACTCAAGCCCTGACTCCAGCGGCGTTTCGGGGGCGCGTGGTCAGTGTGTGGTCAGTTGATGCGCCGACAAAGGAAGTCTCAGCTGTCCGCTTGATCGGTCGTTGCTTGTAGGCGACCTGTAGGGTTCGTGTGCATCTAGAGAGCGGCTTTGGCCGCCGCCAACCGGCGCCAGCGCAACGGTGGCAAAGCGACGCGGTCCTGGAGCAGGGCAACGCTGGAAGGAGGAAGGAGATCAGCCGTCCTCGCGTGCGCGCGCGTGCCGTCCGCGTCTGAACGCTGTCACCGACGCCCTCACCGCCGGCACGTACCGCTCAAACTTGAGACGCCGGCACGTGTTCAGGCCGCAAGGCCTGGCATTTTTCTGCGCGATGGCAGGCTCGAGCTCGCGGCCCGCCCGTTTGCCAATGAAACGCACGAGGGTCGCCCCCCGTCGCTGGCGAGCGATCCGCGACGGGTGTGGCGTTCCTTACCGCTATCCGTTTGGTGGCGTTGGGCCGAGGCAAAACTCCTCGGCAAGGGCGAGGGCCGTGTCTGTCGCTGTGTTGTGGACGGTGACTGTCCATCCGTAGGGCGGCGGGCCTGGCGCAGGCTCCGGCGGTGCAATGCCAGGTGGGGGCGCGAACAGGTCGCTGCTCGATGATTGCGTGACGACGGTGCCCGGGGCGGCGTCGAAGCCGCCGCCGACCTGGGTCGTGCCTCGCGGGCAGGGGGCGAGCACGGCGGTGGACGAGCCGCCGGGAGGAACCTCGGTGCCGTTCTCGCTTGTGGTGATCTCCAAGTGGCGTTCCGAAAGGGCGGTCAACTCCGTTTGCTGGCGCGAGTTCGTTCTGGCCAGCGTGTGAACCGTCTGCTGCAAGGCGTTGAATCGCTGCTCCAGTCGTGTCACACGGGCGTTGAGGACGGTCGTAGGTGGCGAAGGGGCAGCGATAGCCGGCACTAGCAGCGCGAACGCGGCCACCACGACCCCCGACAACCCCACAGCGGCTAGAAGACGGCGAGACATCTGAAGAGCCTCCCTCCTTAGGACAGCGCAGCAGCAGAGTCCGCATTCTCAAGCCCGACTGTCGTTCGCGGCAACATCGCCATAGGTTCGCTGCTTGCGCGCGTGGTTGAAAGAGTCGAAGGCGAAATCGAGCACAACAAGGATCGTGAGCCTCTTCCAGACTTCAGCAGCTCGCAGTGAACACGATGGTCGAGACATGCAGAGCGATCCGGATCTGATGGCCTGTGGCGGCTGGTTAGTCCGCGCCGAGGGACGTGCAGGTTCAAAGCCGGATGGGACCCGCGGTCACGGGGGTGCCACGGCCCACCGGGGCTCGGCCACTCACCGGTTCGCGTGAAGGGAATGTGCGCGTGGGTGACTTCCATCGTTCCCACTGAAACCTCCGGGGGTCGCGACGATCGTCGTTTCGCATCCAAGTTGTGACGCCGACCGCCTGATAGGCGTCCTCCTGTCAGTCGATCCGCAGATCGCTCGCAAGCTCCGCTGAACACGCACTGACCGCGTGTCGCGGGACAGTGCTTCAGGAGTCCCGTTGCGCTACGGCCGCCTCTTCGGCAGGGAGGTGGTCGCGCGGGAGGGAGCGGAGCTAGGCGATGAGCACGTGCGATTCATTGGCTCACGGTGACCACGACAGGATTCCGAAAGTGTTCTGACGCTTCGCTCCAACAATTGTTGACATGGAGGCGTTCGAGTCGGATGATTTCCGAAGGCGGGCCTGATGAGGAGGTCATCCCGTGGCGCTTTCATGGGATTGGAGTGGCTGGGAGCGCTTCCCGGCTGGGCTCACGCCAGCGTGGACTGACGACTATGAGGTCCCGTTCTTGGCCAATGGGGGACTGGGTGCGACCCTTCGTAGCAACGGTGAACCCGCCGTGTTCGCCAGTGGCCCAAATCACTCCGCATTTAGAACGCACTTCTCCTTCGACGATGGGACATACCACGATTGGGAGGAGCTTCAGGGTGGGCTGAAGACCGACACGGTTAGCGCGTGTCTTCTCGGGCCGATCATCCTTGCGGCCAGGAGCATGGAGAACAATCGCGTCTATTGGAAGTTCCAGGATTGGGGGCCGACTCCTGACTTGCCGCCTTGGTATCCGCCGCGTGAGTACTTCGAGGACGCGCCATCGTGGCTGGAAGTCGAAGGGGGATTCTTGACGGATACCGGTGTTGCTGTCACGTCCGTTCCATACCTCTTTGCGAGGAATGCCAGCACGGGCGAGGTTTGGTTTACGGGTGCCTCGCCGTCAGGTGCCGCGGACTGGTCTGGCCGATGGAGCGTCGTTCCCGCCAGCGGCTTTGTTACAGAGTACGCCGGCCCTGTTGGCGGGCCAGCCCCCTCGATGCGCACAGCCGTTGCACCGGCGGTCAACGCCGAGTCTTTTGGCCCCAATTCGCGTGTCTTGATCGTAGTGGTCCAGGCAGGCACCGACCTCCTTTACTGGAACGCCCTTGAGTTCGCGAGTGACCTAAGCAGTCTCGGGTGGACAGGTTGGACCCCGATCGAAGGCGACCTTCCATTCGCGTCTGATGAGCAAGCCAAGACGCTCCGCCCCGCGTCTCTAGAGAAGTTCCGGACGGATGTGTCTCCGTGCGTTGTGGACAACGTCGTCTTTGCGGTTGGCCGTGACAACGACATCTACAGCAACGCACTCGAACCAGCTGGCGCGACGTGGGATCACCAGAGGCCGACCTCGTATACCTGGACGGGGTGGCAACGTATTGGGGGCCTGCAAACGAAGCAGCCTGTCGCAGGGGTTCGGGGCTGGTCGCAAGCGGATGGGAAACCGGCCCCCGGCTACCAGACCACGTACTGGCTGTATGCACAGGGCCTAGACGATTACCTCTACTTCAACACGGCGGTGCTCTGAACTCGGCGCGTCTTAACAGTGAGCGACGGGACTGGGGTCGCCCTGCGATCCCGCTTGTGGAGCGGGGTCGCGCTCAGCTGGCAAGTCGCTGGCTAGTGCGTCGTGCCCGCATGCGGGGTACACCATGCTGGACCGCCACGCCTCCGCCCGGAATGGGGCCAGGCCATGCTCCGCCTCCAGCTGTGTGCGCAGCACGGGCCGCTCCTCCCGTGTCAGCTTGGCGAGCTCGTCGTAGGAGTGCGGGGTCTCGACCTGAGGGCGGGCATCGTAGAGCCGCTTCATCAGCGACTCGATTGCCCGCACGTCCCGGCCTTTCCTTGCATGCCTTCCTGTAGATGGCGGCGAGCTCGTCCGGGTTCTGCTGCGCAGGCTCAAGCAGGGGTCGACCACACCTCGGGACTGATTCCTCCGTTGACCGGGGAGGGACCGAGTTTACTTTCTCAGGCGTCGTTTGGCCCTCTGTACGTCCGCCTTGCGCTACCTCTTCCTCCGGCGTGTGAGTCGGGTTGTAGCCGAACCACCAGGGGAACAGTGCGGCACCAATCGTCCCTACAAGCAAAAAAGGCGACAAACTGCAAGGTCGGATCAGCCCAGCTGGTCTTTCCTCTCTGTAGGACGACCAGCGCGCCAATCTCCGCCGAGACGATGACAATGAACTCCACCAGGCCGATCCATCGCCCCCAGCCACGCATCTGCCAGCCTCGTATCTGGAACCCGACAACCAGGAGCAGCACCGGGATTATTTGAGAGCACCCGCCCATCATCTTTCAGCGCGAGGAGGGCGATTGGAAACTCGTGCTCTTCCACACGGTGACGCTCGCGGAAGAGACGTAGTTCCTCGCCGCCAGACGTTCCAAGGGTGATTTCAGCCGCGGCCGATCGTCACGATCAGGCCGCGCTCGTTTAGGAATCCCGCAGTCTCGGTGTAACCCACTGCGACGCAGGTCTCCGCCGAGGGGCAGGAGACCGAGGAGAGGCCCCCCTTGTAGTTCTTGCCGACGCTTTTGGGCGGCGGCGCCTCTGAGCCTTGGATCCACCGGCCGTTCTGTTCGCTGACGAGTAGCGGCCTGAGCCTGTTCGGGCTCGGGTTGTAGGCGCCGACGCCAAAGCAGTTCCCTGGCGACGCGCACGCCAGCGAGTCGAGGCTGACCCCTGGGAAACTGACCCCTGGGGCCGCATGGGCTCCCGAAGGGAACACGAGCTCGCTCGGACTCCACGCGCCGTCTCGCTCGCGGAGCAGGAGGCCGTGATAGTTCGCGTGGTTGTCCAGGTACCAGCCGACTGCGCTGCATCTGCCGGCCGAGGGGCATGCGATCGAGCTCATCGGCGAGCGGGGGGCATTGCCCTGCTGCGGGTTCGGCCCAGCGTTCGCGGGCAGAGGGGTCTTCTTCGCCGGCCCCCAGCGGCCGGCGTGCTCGGACAGGATCATGCCGAACTGGTGCGATCGCCGGTCGCCGTAGCCGCCGACCGCCGTGCAGTTGCCGTTCGGGGCGCAGGAGACTGCCCCGACGTCGATTACGGGATAGAGATAGGAGCCCTCTCTGGTGGATGCATTGGGAGGGAGCTCGGCCTCGACGCCTTGCGCCCACACCCCATGCGTCTCGGTGAGGAGCCAGGCTTGAGGGCTCCCGTGCGTATCGCCGTAGATGCCGACGGCTGCGCAGCTGCCCGCCGCCCAGCACGTAAGACCTTGGATCGCAGGCGTCTGGCCGCTTGTGGTCACACTGCCGTTCGGTGGCAGGCCGGACGTGCTGGGCGCCCAGTCGCCGTTGCTCTCGTCCAGCAGCAGTCCTTGATCGTGGCCGCTGGAGTCGATGTACGTACCCGCGGCCGTGCAGTCGCCGACCGATGGGCAGGAGACGAAGTCGAGGTCGCCTCCTTTTGCTCTGGCGGGCAACGGGGAGACTGTCTCCTGCCATCCGTGCGTCCGCTGCGTGAAGACGAGCGGTTCCAGCTGAGGGCCGGAGGCCGCGACGCCCACCGCGACGCAGTGGCCGACGGCCGGGCAGGCGACGGAGGACACGCTCTCGCTCTTGTTTCCCCGCCGGAGGGTCTCCGGCAGCGGCGGCTCGCTCACGCTCCACGCACCGCCCTTCTCTACGAAGAGCAGACCGCGCGAGACGATGTTCGAGTTCAGATAGCCGGCCGCAGCGCAATTCCTGGGCGCAGCGCAAGCAACATCGGTCAATGCGAGCTTGTAGCGACCCGTCGCGCTCGAGGGCAGAGGAGCCTCGACAGCCGTAACGCGAGGCGTTCGCTCCTTCCCCGAGGCCCGCTCCGCGGAACTGCACCCCACGAGGACGAGCACGGCGACAGACAAGAAGACGACTCTCATCGCGCGAATCGTACGATGAGCGGCTAACGACTCGGCAACGACCGGTCAGCGCGTGGTCAGTCGAGGGGTCCGGCTTCGCACCCCGCTACGCCCGCGACGTGACGCACGCCGGGGTCGCCGCCCTCAGCGTCCGAGCCTCGTCTTGCGCCGGATGCCGAGCCGCGCCTGCAGCGCTCTGTCCTCCTCTCCGTCCTTGAACGCCGCCCAGATGAACAGGCCGACGACAAGTCCGAAGGGCACGAGGACGAGAAGGGCGAGCACGATCTCAGCTGCGGTGTTCACGTGACGAGAGTCTCCGGTGCGAGCGTAGCTGTGCGACGGATGGTCAGAGTGGGCGCGTAGCCTCGGTCGTAACCGCCGTCCCTTGCGCGTCACCTATCCTCTCCGCGAGATGGCCGTGAGGATCGACGACGTCCGCGATCTGACAGCAGGACTGCCGCGGTCGTACGAGGTCGTCGTCAAAGGCCGGACCAAGTTCCGCGTCGGACGAATTGTCTATCTGGCCTTCTCGCGTGACGAGACGCTGATGGGCTTCGCCTTTCCCAAGGAGGAGCGCGAAGCCGCGCTCGAAACGTACCCGGACAAGTTTCTGCGCCCGAAGCCGTCCGACATGCGCTACCAATGGCTGGTCGCTCGCCTGGGTGCAATCGACATGGACGAGCTCAGCGAGCTCGTCTTCGACGCTTGGCGCATGGTCGTGCCGAAGAAGCTCGCTTCGCTCTCCGACGACGAGCTCCGGAGCAAGCTGTCAGCGAGCGAGCCGGCGCGGCGGTAGCCGCCAGGCAGGCGCGCGGGTTCACGTCACCACGGGCGACTTCGCTCGGGGTAGAGTCGGCCGTCCCCACCCGAAGAGAGGAGCCGCAGTGGCTATCGGCATCCGCATCAAGTTGCCCGGCGTGACGCAGGAAATGTTCGATGCTGCGCACGATCACATCAACCCGGACCGATCCGTTCCGCAAGGAATGCTGTTCCACTCGTCCGGCCCGATCGACGGCGGTTGGGGAGTCATCGACTTCTGGGAGTCACGGGCAGATTTCGACGCCTTTCAGAGTCGGATCCAGGAGGGCATGGCTGCTGCGAGCGTCGAGCCGCAGGGCCCACCTGACATCAAGGAGTTCCCGGTCCACGAGATCATCCAGCCCTAGCGACACACCCGGGCGTCGTGGCGATCGACGCCTGAGGATCTCGGGGCCCCAGCCCTCTCTATTCGAGCGCCTCGACCTGGACGAACCAGTGCGTGCCCGCGTAGGGGTCGACCGTGAGCCGATACTCGCCGGCGCCGTCGGAGGGGATGTAGGTGAGTAGCGAGTTGCTCCCGCCCGCGAGGAAGCCGTCGGAGCCGAAGGAGTCCCCCTCGGCGAACCAGTCGAGCCTGGCGAACGCAAGACCGAGCGGGTTCGGGGTGAGCCGGTAGCGAATCCGCCAGCGAGCCGGGACGGTGAAGGGGTCGCTCTCGTACTGAGCCGTGCCCGAGGCGTCGAAGATCTTCACCCAGCGCGGGCCGCGTGCGACCACCAGCCGGACCTGGGTGCCCTGGTAGACGCTCGTGCCCGCCGTGGGCAGCTGGCCGAGCACCTGGCCCGGCGGGACGCTCTGGTCGAGCCGGTAGACGAGCCGGACGCGAAGGTGGCGGACGCCGAGCTGCTCTTCGGCGGCGCCGACGCCGCTCTCGAGGACGTCTGGCACAACCGAGCGCGGATAGCCGCTCGCGACGACGATCGTCACGCTCGCCGGTCGGCGCAGCTCGGTGCCAGTCGCCGGCTGCAGCTCGACCACCGACCCCTTGCGGATCGTCCAGGACGGCACGTACGTGTAGCGGCTGGCGAAGCCGTCCCGCGCAAGCGACGTCCGCGCGCTGGCCGCCGGAGAGCCGGCCAGCTGCGGGACGCGCGCGAACGGCGTTCCCCGGCTCACGACCAGCCGCACGTTCGAGCCGTCGGAAATCCGCGCCGGCGGTCGGGGACGTTGGCGGATCACTCGGCCCGCGGCGACGCGCGTGGAGTAGACGCGTTGGACCGTCACCGTCGCGCTCGGCAGCGAGTGCAGGATCTGCGCGCGAGCGGCATTCTCGCGCAGTGCGACGACGTTAGGCACGCGCGTCGACGGGTGTTGCAGGCGGCTCGCGACGAGCGCCGCGACGATCACGATCGCAGACGCGACGAGCGCTCCCAGCACGCGTCGGCGAGCGCGTCGCCGGGACAAGTCGACAGGCGAGGCAGGCGCTTCCGACGATCTGGGAGGCAGGGGAGACGGCAGCGCGGTCGTCGGGCGCTCCGACTCGAAGGCGATCGTCGCCGGGGCGCCTGCGCCCTCCGGGCGCGATTCCGTATCACCCGCTCGCACGTTCGCGCCGAGCTCGAGCTCGCCGAGTGCACGCGCGGCCGTCGCCGCATCCGGTCTCGTCGTCGGCTCGCGTGTGAGCAAAGAGTCGACGAGTGCGACCAGCGAGCCGGATGCATCCGGCACACGTGTTCGCAGCGAGGGCGCGTCTTCGTGCGCGCGGCGTAGGCCGAGCGCGAGACGGTCCTCGCCCTCGAACGGCAGACGACCGCTCAGGAGCAGGAAGAGGACGCAGCCGAGCGCGTACAGGTCGGCAGGCGGCTCGGTCTCGCGTCCGAGCGCGAGCTCGGGTGACCAGTACTCGGGCGTTCCGAGCAAGACTCCGGTCGCGGTCAGCGAGCCCGCGCTGCGCACGATGCGGGCGAGGCCGAAGTCCGTGGTGACGACGCGACCCGATTCGCGCTCGACCAGGATGTTCGACGGCGTCAGGTCGCGGTGGACGACACCCTGCGCGTGTGCGTACGCGAGCGCCTCCGCGACGGGACGTGCATACGCCGCGGCATCGGCGGCCTGCAGCGGCAGTCGGCCGCGCGTCGTCTGGGCGAGGTTGCCTCCCTCGACGTACTCCATGACGAGAAACGACTCGCTGCCGGTCGCGACGTAGTCGTAGAGGCGCACGATGTGCTCGTGCGCCAGTGCGGCAAGGGTGTGAGCCTCGCGGCGAAACCGCTGCGCCTGCTCCGAGCCTTCGGCGACGAATGCGCGAAGCTGCTTGACCGCGACGTGGCGCTCGAGTCGTCTGTCTCGGGCACGCCAGACGACGCTCATTCCGCCCTCGCCGACCCGCTCCAGCAACTCGTAGCGGCCGGCCAGGACCGTCATCGGCAGGCGACCTCGGAGCCGCAGGTGTCGGGCCGTTCGAGCACAGCTACCCCCGCTTTCTTGCTCGGCTCGTCACTCTATACCGCGGCCGAGCCTCGGAATGCACGGCGTCCGGGCTTGCGCTTACGGCCCTTCGGACGGGCTGGGCTCCGCCGGCTCCTGCGCGACTCGGGCGAGGTGGTAGGCGGCCCGGACGCCGTTCAGCAGGTACATCGTGAAGATCAGCGCGACCACGACGCCGACGCCGCCGGTCGCGACGACGTTGGCGATCGCTCCCACGACATAGAGCGTCAGACCCGAGACCGCGGCGGTGCGTGAGCGGCGCGAGATGAAGAAGCCGATCACGGCGAAGACGAGAGCGACGACGAGATACCACGGAGATACGAGAGAGGTGACGTCGAGCAGCGCGAGCAGCGCGACGATCCCGGTGACGGCCGCCACGAGATACGCGACGACCGTTGCGGCCTTGAGGCTCCTCTCTGCCGCGCCTGGCTCACTCAGGTCGGGCCACCACGCCCGTCTCAGCCTGCTGCTCATGTCAGCGCCCCGTCTTGTGGTTCGTGACCTTGATCGTGTAGTCCGCGTCGCCGGCGTTCCCAGTGAGGAAGACGTCCGCGTACGCGTAGGTGCCCTTGCTCGTCCTGTTGTGGATCGTGATCACTTCCGGCTGCTTGCCCGGCTTGTTGCTGACGCCGAGCAGATCTCGGCGTCGCGCTGCGCGCTTCTCGTGCACTGAGGTCGCACTCGCTTTCCAGATTTCGAGCGCGATCTCGTCGTCGGGAACGGCGCGGATCGTCGACATCTCGTGCGCCGGCATCCAGAAGCGGTAGACGTCCTCGGGATCCTCGGTGTAGTCGAGTGACGCAGGCAGGACGGCGCTCGTCGGGTTGCCCGGCGACGTCAACGGCGGGTCACCGTCCGAGAACAGGCCGTTCCTCTTGACCATGTAGATGTCGTCGTTCGGCTCGTACGGGTCGGGAGGAGGCGCGGGCTGTGTGAGTGCGGCGGGGATGTCCAGCATCCCGAAGCCGGTGTTGATGTCGTAGCCCGGCGTCCAGATGTCGCGAGCGCTGAACCGCATCAGGCTGAAGAGCTGCGTCACGTCGAGCGTGGGGCGAGCCGTCCACACCCACGCTGCCGCGCCGGACACCATCGGAGTCGAGAAGCTCGTGCCCTCGCCGATACCGTAGCCGGAGGACGAGTAGCTGAGGGGGGCCGCGGTCACGATGTTCACGCCCGGCGCGGTCAGATCGACCCAGTCGTTCGCCTCCGAGAAAGCGGCGGGCTTGTTCTGCTGATCGGTCGCGCCGACCGTGAGCACGTGCGTGTTGCCGGCGGGATACTCGACCGGGTTCCCGTTCGTGTAGTCGTTTCCGGCTCCTGCGACGAGCAGGGAGCCCGCCCCGAACGCGACCAGCAGCTCGTCGTCGAACAGCGGATCGTTCACGGTGCCGCCGAAGCTCATGTTGATCACCGACTTACCGCGTCTGATCGCCGTGTCGATCCCCTGAATGACGTCCGCTTCATCGAATTCGTGCACGTCCCACGACCACAGGTTCGCCCCGGGATAGACGCCGACCATTCCGACGCCGTTCGCCGGTGCCGCTGCGATCGAGGCGACCGCAGTTCCGTGATAGTCGTCGGCCGAGTCGGTCAGCACCTGAGTGTTGAGCGGGACGATCGACATGCCTTGGAACTCCGGGTGTGTGAGATCGACGCCCGTGTCGACGATCGTGATCGGGACTCCCGGACCGGGCGGGTTCACAGCGTCGGCTCCGATCGTCGGCCGCCACCACTCGTAGGGAACGAGCGGATCTGAGAACGCCAACGGGGCGAAGCCCGACGGGCGCGCCAGCTCTTGGTTCGGCTCCGCGCCTGTAAGCGCACCGGCGCGGACGAGCGACGGCAGCAACCGCGTCGACGCGCTGCGCGGCAGCAGCCAGATGTCCAGCGTCTTCGAGACCTGGTGTGCACCAGCAGCGGCTGCGGCCCGCTCGCCCTTCGCTCCCTGCGGACCGCGCGCGAACTGGACGAGCAGCGAGTTCCGTCTGCTGGTCTCGCGGAGCGAACGGAGGCTCGGAAGCGTCGGGCCGAGAAACGGCCGCCCGGTCTTCGGCGGAATCGCTGCTCCGGCCGAAGGAGCGAAGAGCGCTGCCGCGAGCGGTGCCAGGAGCCACAGCGTGAGACGGGTACCCATCCTGCGAGGGTCGCAGTCGCCTCTAATCGCTCGCTAACCGCGCGGAGGCCCGCAAGGCGCAAGCGCGCGGCAGGTACATTCAGGTCGCGGTCACTGGCCAGCCGCCGAGTGTCATGGGCCGTTCGAGGACGCCAATCAGGATTCGTCGGCTGTGGCTCGCCCTCGCCGTCCTCGTGGCGATAGCGGCCCTCGGCGCGGCAGCGTGGATGGCGAGCCCGACACCGGACGCCCTCGCGGCGCACGTCGACAGCCGCCTGAAGGGCACGACGGGTGTTCCCGTCACGTTGACGGCCGTTGCGCCGATCATGCGGGAGGCTGTCGTTGCGACAGAGGACGAGCGCTTCTATCGCCACCACGGAATCGACGTGATCGGCGTGCTGCGGGCGATCCCCTACGACCTCACGCATCTCTCGTACGCGCAGGGAGCGAGCACGATCACCGAGCAGGTCGCGAAGGTCCTGTACCTCGGCGGAAACGATCACAGCCCGTGGCGCAAGCTCGAGGACGCGGCGGTGGCGGTCAAGCTCGAGAGCCGCTACGACAAGGATCAGATCCTCGCCGCGTATCTCGACAGCGCGTACTTCGGCCACGGCGCATACGGAGTGCGCGCGGCGAGCGAGCGGTACTTCGGCGTCCCTCCGCGTCGCCTCGACACCGCGCAGGCGAGCGTGCTCGCCGGACTGATCCAGGCGCCGTCCTCCTACGACCCGATCCGGCATCCCGGTCTCGCGCGCGACCGTCAGATCGAGGTGCTCCGCTCGCTCGTGCGCAACGGGTTCCTGACCGAGGCCGAGGCCGCGGGCGCGCTCGCGCGGCCGCTGCGCCTGAGCACTGGAGCCGCGTTGCCGGCCGTCCACGGCATCGAGCTCTCACCCGGCCCCGCTTTCGTCTGGTGGGAGCTCGCGGCCGGTGCGATCGTCGTCCTACTCGGAATCGGCGTGTTCGCCGCGGTGCGGACGTTGCGCTCGCGAGCCGCTCGGGGTCAGCTCGTGTTCAGGTTGCTCGCGCTTTCTCTCACCGTGGCCGGGGTGGCCGTCGCCGTCAGCTCGTTCCGCACGGCCTAGGTCTCACCGCGGACGTCGGTGCGCGTGCGCTTCGCTCGCGTGTGCATCCCGAAGTCGCCGTCTCAACACGTGCACGAGGTAGGCGACGATTGCGATGTTCACCGTGATCCCGGCCGCCTTCCAGATGCTCGGACGCGTGACGAGCTCGTAGAGCTCGAAGGGAACGAACAGCGACGTCGCGATCACCGTCAGGTACTCGGCCCAGAGCTTCTCGAGCCACAGGCCGCTGCCCTCGACGAGTTCGAGCGTCCCGTAGCCGATCCCGGCGATCGCCGCGATGCGGATCTCGGAGGCGTGGAGGTGATGGAGGTACGAGATGATGTGACGCCAGAACGGCCGCCGAGGATCGAGCTCGACCGCACGCATCACGCGCGCGCCGAGGCGACCGAAGTCACTCGTGAGGTGGAAGAGGAGGTACACGCCGGCGGCGAGGAGCAGCAGTCCGCGCACGATGCGCTCCAGGGCGATCAGGCGCAGGACACGCCGCCGCCTGCGCGGCCGGTCGACGGTCTCGGTCATCGGTGCGAACTATCGACGCGGGCGGGCAGCGCCGGCGTCGAGAGCTACGCCCAGGGAAGGCGGGCCCAGTACGAGGGCCGCGCCTTGCGTGACGGCTCCCACTCCGCGTACGCCTGGTCGGGATCGGTCGTCTCCGCCTTCGCGCCCGCGCCGTGGCGTGACGCGAGCTCCGCCACGGGATAGCGCACGGTCCACTCCTCGCCGCGCGCGCCGGCCATCAGGATCGCGCTCGGCCCGTCGCCGGCGCCGAGGAAGATGTGGTCGGTTTCGGCGGGGCAGTGGAAGAAGTCCCACGGCCCGAGCTTTCGCTCCTGGCCGTCGACGAGCAGCGTGCACTCACCGGAGAGGACGAGGAAGTCCTCCTGCTTCGACTCGGAGTGGTAGAGCCCGTTCGGCTCGCCGGGCTCGAGGACGTGGATCCGGATCCCGAGCTGCCTGAACTCCGCCGCACGACTCTCGAAGGGACACTCCGCGCCCGACGAGCGCGCGCCGTCCTCGTCCGACTCCGACGTGAACCACTGCGCGTCGCGCACGTTGACGACGAACCAGCCGTCGCCTGCGGGCGCGAGACCCGAGCCTGAGTCTTCGAGCGGCGCCTCGGGCACGGCGCGAGTCTAACGGCGAGCCGCTCGCTAGCGCAGCGCGTCGATCGTCGCAGTCGGGACGACATCGCCGACGCGCGTCAGCCAGCACTCGTCCATGCTGACGAGCGTGCACTTCTGCGACGCTTTCGTCACGGTGTCTGACACCGTGGCCTGTCGTCGCCGCCGCGGGCCGACCCGCCGAACAAAGAGAGAGTGATCTCTCGTGACGCGGACGACACAACCGCGTCACGGTGTCTGACACCGCGACGCTGGCCTAAAGCCGGATCAGCCTGCGAGGAAGTCGAGAAGTGCCTGCGACCACTGCGCTCGCTCCCCGGGCTCGAGGAACGGGAAGTGGTCCGCGCCCGGCAGCATCACGAGAGTCGGTCTCCTCAGCGCGCCCGCCAGCTCCTTTGCCGCGGGCGCGAACGGATCGAGGTCACCTGTGATCACGAGCGTCGGCGCCTCGATCGACTCGAGCGCCGGCCGAAGGTCCATTCCGTTCGACACACGATCGTTGAAGTGGCGGAGCGCGTCGGCGTTCGTGCCGGCCTCAGCGAGCGCTGCCAGCAAGTGGCTCGGATCGACACCGGGCGGCGCGAACAGCGGTCCCTCGCGCCGGTAGAGATCCGCAAGCTCCTCGTCGCTCTCGTACCGCCCTTCCTGGTGCGCGCGCAGCGCCGTGATCGCATCCTGGAAGTACGGCTTGCCCTCATGCGCCGACACCCGCTTCCGGCGCGCGTTGCGGATCTCGTCGCTGAAGCGCGGTGCCGTGCTCGCGAGCACGAGTCGCCCGACACGCTCCGGATTCGCGCCCGCCCACGTCATCGCGACGAAGCCGCCGTGCGAGTGGCCGACCAGATCGAGCTGCTCGAACTGCAGGTGCTTTCGGAGAGCTTCGACGTCGGCCGCGTACGCGTCGAGGCCGTAGTCCTTCGGATCGGACGGACGGTCCGACTCACCGGTGCCGCGTGGATCGACGAGCAGCAGGGTGCGCTGCGCCGCGAGCTCGGGGAGCTCGCCGAAGTAGCGCGACGAGCATCCGGGGCCACCGCAGTGGAGGACGAGCGGCGCGCCCGAGCCCGTCTCGCGCCATGCGAGCTTCCGCCCGTCGTCCGTCGTCAGCGACGGCATCTCGGCGGCACCCTAACGTGCCGGTCCGACGGCTCCAACCTCTCACCCCGATCCGTGAAAGCATGGCCCCGTGAGCGCATACGAGCCGCGCGAGTACTGGACGAGGGTCGCCGAGGAGATCGGACGCAGGCCGGGCCCGAACGTGATCGCCGGCCTCGACACGCCCTTCTACGAGTTCAAGCGAAAGAAGTTCCTCCGCGAGTTCCTGCACTCGATCCCGGCGTCGGGCGCGACGATCGTCGAGATCGGCTGCGGTCCTGGCGGGAACCTGATCGAGCTCGCGAAGGCGAAGCCGCTGCGGCTGGTCGGCTGCGACATCTCGCCGGGAATGCTCGAGCTCGCGCGGAGCAACACGGCAGACGCGGCGAACGTCGAGTGCTTCGAGATCGACGGCGCGCGGCTTCCCTTCGCCGACCGCGAGTTCCGGTTCGCGTTCACGGCGACCGTCCTCCAGCACAACCTCGACGACGCGAAGCTGGACGCGCTGCTCGGAGAGATCTGCCGCGTCACCGACGAGACGGTGTACCTGTTCGAGGACTCTGCGAAGCGGAGGACGCAGCGCGCGACCGCCGTCCTGCGTCCTGTCGAGGACTACGCGCGCGTCTGCCGCGCGAACGGCTTCGACCTCGTCGAGGCCGAGGTGCTGCGCGTCTACGCGAGCGAGCGGACGGCCGGTGCGCTGCGCAGGGTGCTCAACCGGCGGCCGCTGCAGGCCGGCGAGGAGATCTCGGCGCTGAACGCGACGGTTGAGCGCGCGGCGCTGCCGCTGACGAGGCTCGTGGACGCGGTCGGCCCGCAGCCGCGCGGTTTGACGAAAATGGTGTTCGCGCGGTCGCGCTGACCGCGCGCGCCGCGCATCTCGCCCGCGGCTAGCTCGCGGCCGCGCCTCCGCCTCGTCCGAGCTCGCCACGGATCCCTTCGAGCTCGCCTCTGACGTCCGTGCTCCCCTTCACCACGAGCGTGTGGATCGCCCAGCCGAGTATCGCCCCGAGCGGCGGCGCGACGATGTAGATCCAGAACGCGGTCCACGTGTCGCCGACCAGCGCCGTCGCGAACGAGCGGGCCGGGTTGATGCCGCAGCCGCTGAAGGGCACCGCCGCCCAGTGGAGAGCGAACAGGGTCAGCGCGATCGCCACGAACGTCGTCGTGCCGTACGCCTTGCTCTTCGTCACCTGGAGGATCACGAGGACGAAGATCGCCGTGCAGAAGAGCTCGACGAAGAACGCGGCGCGGTCGCCGAAGCGTCCCGGCACCGTCGCCGCGAGCCCGACGTCGTGGCTCGAAGTCATGAGCAGGAGCGCGAGCGCTCCGAGAATGCCGCCGACGAACTGGAAGAACCAGTACATCCCGAGATCCTTGGCGTGGATGCGCCGGTCGAGGAAGAGCGCCAGCGAGACCGCCGGGTTGTAATGGCCGCCCGAGATCTCGCCGAACGCATACAGCCCGGCGAGCAGGGCGATCCCGAAGGCGAACGGCGCCGCGCCGGGGCCGAACCCGACCACCGCCGTCGCGCCGACGAACACGAGCGTGAACGTCCCGAACACCTCGGCGAGGTACTTCTGCCACTCCTGCACGGCCTGCTCCCTTCCCGACTCCGTCGTTTCCGGACGGGCGGAGCGTGGCAGCAGGGCCGGATGGCAGAGAGAGGGAGGAAGGGTCGGGGGCCGATGCCGGTCTCCCCGGCATCGGCTGACCCCCGCTCCTCGTACGTCTACTTCGTCGTCCAACCTCCCGTGGCCGTGACGCTGCGCGTGCGTCGGCGGCTCCCCGCCGTCGTTCGCCGGTGGTGCCGCATGGCGAACGCGCAGCGTCGCAGCCTCGTGGAGCTCGACCGCGAGCCCGGCGCGAACGATCGCTGAGTCGCTGCGCCGGGTTTTCGGTCGATGCCCAGCAGTTCCGGCGTGGGCGTCCGCGGGCCGTCCGCGGCGCCCTCGCCGGCTGCCGGTTCGGTTCCCAGCAGCTCCGGCGTGGGCGTGCGCAGATCGTCCGCGTCGCCCCCGCCGGCTGCCGGTTCGGTCGCCAGCTCTCCCGGCGCGAACACACGCGTGACTTCCGCGTCGCCCGCGCCGGGTGCCGGCTCGGTCGCCAGCGTTCCCGGCGCAAACGTGCACGGATCCTCCGCGCAGTCCACGCCGGGTGCCGGCTTCGGTGTCCGCAGGGCCGGCGCGAGCACACGCGGAGGATCCACGGTGTCCGCGCCGGGTGCAGGACTTGGCAGGACGTCCCGGAGGACGAGCTGCTCGCATGCGTTGGCGAACGCTGCGCGAGACAGCCCGTCCAAAACGGGGCGCTTGCGACCGCTGGCCGAGGCGTTCTTGGGAAACGCCGGCGCGGCCCCTGCCCTGGTGTTGAGATCAGCGCCAAGGAAGAGCAGCGACGAGGGGCAGCACTGACCGGCCCGGGGCTTGGGCTCCCGGTCAATCAGCGCTGTGTTCTCGAAGCTGCCAGTCATCGGTTTTCTCCAGTTGTTCGTGATCGCCTTTACGCGATCTCGTGGCCGAAGGAGATGCTCTTCGACTTGCTGCTGATGTGGACCTTGACGGTCGTCTTCTGCGTCATGTGCTGCGAGAGCGACGCAGAGTTCGAGACCGTGGCCGCCCCACTGGTAGCAGTGCCGCCAGCACCGCCGTCAGCCGAACCGCCCGTGCCGCCGAGCTGACCACCGTAGTTGTCAGCCGAGCCGCCGTTGCCGCCGAGGCCGCCGATCGAGCCGCCTGCACCGCCGGAGGCGCCGTTGCCGATGGCGTTGCTGCTGTTGCCGCCACCGGTGGCCGTGCCGCCGTCAGCCGAGCCACTCGTCACGTCACCAGAGGTGGACGCGCCGGTGGTGGCGTCACCGGAGGTGACGTCGCCGCTGGTCGCCGTGCCACCGTCGCCGGCCTTGCCGCCCTTGCCGCCGCTGGCGTCGTTGCCTGTGCCTTGAACGGCGGCGTTGCCGCTCGCAGCGTCTCCACCAGTTGCCTTACCACCGTTGCCACCGTCAGCGGACTGATCGGTGGAATCGGAGCTGCTGCCACCGTCAGACGACTGCGAGCCGTTCTGAGCCTTGCCCGAGTCGTTGTCGGTGGAGCCGCCGCTACCGCCTGCGCTTGCCTTGCAGTCGGTGCTGGCCAGATTCAGCGTCTGGTTGCAGTTGTTGCCCGACGGATCGGGATTGCCCTGGCCGTCGCTGTTCTGCGTGTTGTCGTTGCCGCCACCGTTGCCACCGTTGCCGCTGGTCGAGCCGGTGTCGGCCGTGCTGGTGTTCGAGCCACCATCGACAGTTGCGGTGTCGGGCGCAGTGTTCGTTCCACCCGATCCGCCGTCGCCGCCGGAGGCCTCGCCGCCGGATGCTTCACCGGCAGTCTGGTCGGCGTCGTTGTAGGACGCGTTCAGCGCGCCGCCGCCGTTGGCGTTGCCGCCGTTGGCCTTGGCGTCGCCGCTCTCGTTGCCGCCGGTTGCGGCGATCGAGCCGGCGTCACCGGAGGTGTTCCCACCGGTCTTGCCACCGTTTGCGCTCGTGTTGCCGCTGGCGTTGCCCGACTGAGTGTCGCCACTCGCCGATGCGCTGCCACCGTTGGCCGAGCAGCCCTTGCTGCCCAGGCTGAAGTTGGCGCTTCCGTTGCACGTATCCGCGGAACCGCCCTTACCGCCTGTGTTGGTGTTGTTGGCGCTACCGGCGTGTCCGCCGTTACCGCCAGTCGAGCTGGCATCTCCGCTCGTCGCGCTCCCGCTCTGGTCCACCTCTCCGTACTGCACACCGGCCACTGTGACCTTGACAGTCGGATCGGGCTTCTGCGGGCCAGGCGGCGTTGCCAACGCCGGACCGGCGATGGCCATTGCCGCGAACGCGGTGAGCAAGAGAAGCAGCCACCGTGTTTTACCTGACACCTCTTGAACTCCTTTGTTTGAGCGTTACTTGACAACTTGCCTGGTGCTCCGCCGGGCATCCCAAGCACCCGTCGGGGTTGAGATCAGCCGAAGGCTGGTCTACCCAGGCCGCTCTAGAGCTCGAAGTGCCATCGGCCGCCCAAGGGCCGATGTTGGTGTCTGCACGCGCCTAACGCCAGGCACGGCAAGCGTGAACAGCGCGAGGAGCGCAGCGAACAGGACTCCGGAAAGGAGGCCTGGCGCGCTCGACAATGCGCCGAGAAGACTGAGGAGTGCGGTCCGGATCGACCCTTGCAGCACGGTCGCTCCGCCGCCGGTGGACGCCGTGCGCGATGTGGCGGACGGCGCCTTGGTGATGCCGCTGCCGGCGCCTTCGAGGCCGGCGAGCCCGTACGCGGCGCCCGCCGCCGATGCGGCGCCGGCCGCGGTGCCGAGCTCGAAGTACTTGGCGCCGGTAAGCGCGAAGAACGGAAGGGCGAGCCCGCCGAAGACGCCGTTCAGGCCGCCGCTGATGTAGGTCGGAGCCTCGACCGAGGCGGACGAGACGGAGACCGCGTGCGCGACGCCCTGCCAGTGGGCGACGTTGAGCAGGTGCGACTGGCCCGCCGAGCTGCTGGCGGAGCCGTCCTGGGAGACGACCGCGACCTGCGTGCCGCTCAGATCCCATTCGAGCCCGTCACCCGGCGAGCCCTGGGAGAGCGACTGGGTGATCGTGCTCCTGTCCGTGAAGTTCGAGCCCGCGCTGACCTTGTGACTCTGGTTGATCGGAACGCTGGCGATGCCGCTGGGCGGGATCGAGACGTCCGCGAGGTTCACGACGTCGGTCTGGCCGACGTTCGAGCTCGAGATCGCGCTCTGATCGACCAGCGCGATCTGGAGGCCGGTCGTCGTCTGATCCGCGCCGCCGCCGACCTGGGCCTGGCTGGCGGTCTGGGTGGTGGAGCTCGTGGCGCTCGCGTTCGTCCAGACCGTGGCCGAGTTCGTCTGCGTGATCTTCCCGATCGTCGCGTTCTGGCCCGGGGTGGTCGAGTAGATCATCGTGATGTTCGCCGCGTCGCTCTGCGAGGCGGTCGAGCTCGCGACCGCCACCTGCGTGGTCTCGATCAGCTGGTTGGAGGTGATCGCGTGGGCCGCGCCGTCGTTCGTGCCGACCTGGCTCTGCTCGACGACCTGTGTCTCGGTGTCCGTCGCGGTCGCCGTCGCCTTGGCGCCGACGACGTTCGACTGCTTCAGGCCTTGGAGGTTGCCGGCGGTGACGATGCTCGTGTTGTTCGGCCGCAGCTGAATCGAGGTGGCCAGGGCGATTGCCTCCTGGTCGCTCCACATTGACTGCGACTCGGAGCTCGTCGTCTGATCGCCGCCGTCGCTCGACCCCGAGGAGATCTGGGTCGCGTCGAAGCTGGTGACGGCGGTCGCCTGTGCGGACGAGGAGTTGGTCTGGCTGACCTGCGGACTCGTCGGCGGGTGCAGCGCCGGCGGAGCGCCCGGAGTGGTGGTCGTCGGAGCCGGGGAGGCCGCCGGCGAGACCCACGTCCACGTCCACGACCAGTTGCAGTTGCACGGCTGAGAGTAGGTGTACGTGGTCGTCGTTCCGTCCGGATGCGTCCACACCCATGTCCACGTGAAGACACCGTTCTGGCCGGTGTTGGCGTTGGACGGGTCGGCCGAGCTCGGCTGATTCGTCCAGTTCCAGTTCCAGTTGCTCGAGTCGGTGGGCGAGGCGCCCGGGTCGGACGGCTGGCCGCCGCCGTTGTTCCAGTTCCAGTTCCAGTTCCACGGATCGTTGCCAGTCGGCACCACCGGCTGGCCGCTGCCGGCCGGCACGTTGATCTGGATGTTCACGTTGTTCCCGTCGGTTGTGGTCGTGACCACGCCACCGACGTTCGAGACCGCGGCGTTCTGCTGGTTGACGTCTCCGTTGTTGCCTGGGCTCCCGACGCGGATCGAGACGTTGATGTTGCTCGGGTTCTGCTGGATCGCCTGGGCGTTGGCCGGATCGAGGTTCGCGGTCAGCGGGCTGCCGTCATTCGGGCCGCCGGTGCCGGACGTCGTCGGGCACGGGCCGCTGTCGCCGGAGCACTGCTGGAGCTGCTGGTCGACCGTGGCCTGGTTCGAGCCGGTGCCGTAGCTGTTCTGCCCGTTTCCGTTCGGCGTCCCGTCGGAACCGCTCGGGAGTCCGATCGTCGCGGTCGACGTGTTCGACTGGGTGACCGAGCCGTCGTTCCCCGGGCTGTTGACCCGGACGGAGACGTTCAGGTTGCTCGGGTTCGTCTGCGTCGAGATCGCGGACGGCGTTCCCGAGGAGATCGAGGTCGGATCGTTGCCGTTCGACGAGGTTCCGGCCGTCGCCGTGGCGGACGAGGAGTTGGACTGGACGACAGCGCCGTTGTTTCCCGGGCTGTTGACCCTGACCGTGATGTTCGTGTTCGACGGATCGGTCTGGGTCGAGTTGGCCGACGACGTCGCCGACTGGTCGGTCGCCGAGTCGGCGCCCGGAGGAAGATCCGGCGTGTCGACCTCGATGTCGACGCCCGAGTCTGCGGTCGGGTCGTCACTCGAGTCATCCGGGCCCGAGCTAACGGTGACGCCACCACTTGAGCCATCCGTATTGGCGGTGACATCCGTCGCCGACGGGTCATTCGAGGCATCTGACGCACCCGAATCATCGGTTACGTCCGTCGCCTGTGGGTCAGACGCCGCGTTTCCGGCGTCTGCGGAGCTCGAAGACGGTGTCGAACCGACTCCGAGAGATGCATCAGACAATGCAGGAGCGCCGTTGTCCGCAGCGCTCGTTCCATCTGTTCCTGCCGTTCCACCGACACTGCCGGAAGCACCCGGCGGTGGAATGTCCGTCAGCGTCGGTAACAACGCCGACGAATCCGACGACGCATCGCTTGCGTCCGTCGTCGGAGCCACCGTCGGGGCCTGATCTGACGACGCCGGCCCGCTGTTCGGGTCGGTCGCCGAGTTCAGGTTCGTTACCTGCCCCGACGTTGGATCGGTGAGCGCCGCCGTGTCGTTGGTCGACGAGGAGCCGTCGCCGGAGGTTCCAGGACCGCCAATCGGTCGTGCGACCGGGGCAGAGATGTCACTGGAGTCCGACGTGGAGTCACTCGACTGACCGTTATTCGATGAGGAATCCGACTGAGGTGGCGCGCTCGGAGAGAGCGCCGTCGTGTCGGTTCCCACCGTCGACGGGTCGACCGATGTCTGGGGCGTGCTCGGAGCGTTCGTCGAGCCGGCGTTCGTGTTCGCCGTCGACGAGGAGTTGTTCGAGCTGTCCGAGCTGCCCGATGGAGCGGGATCAGGAGCGGGCGTTGGTGCCGTCGTGGTGCCCTGAGTGGACGAGTTGCCCTGCTGCACCGAGCCGTTGTTGCCCGGCTGGTTGACCTGCACCGACGGGGAGGTCGACGAGGTCTGCGACGAGTCGCCGGGGGAGTCCGGCGTCGTCGTGGTGTTGTCGCTTCCACTCGTGCTGCTGTCCCCGCTTGGGGATGCGTCCGGCTGCGTTGTCGACGAGGGGTCGGCATTGCTCACGGGAACGGTCGTCGACTGCGTCGACGCGTCGCTCTGCGAGTCGCCTGGATTGCTCGACGGCGACGCTGCGAATGCCGGCGTCGCCGAGAGAATCAGCATGAGGAACGCGAGAAGTGCGACGACGAGGCTTGCTCGCCGAAGCTGGCAAGAAAGGCGGGACGAATCCCGGGCTCCCCTACGCAAAGCGCTCCCCAAAACGACTACTTGCCGCAGAACCCTCTCTCCCCATGAGGACCCAATCGCCGGCTCACACGCGAACCGACAACGCGACTGTACAACTCTGCCGCGTCCGCTTCAACGGGAAACGCGCGGATATGTGCGCGCCGACGAAATTGGCCGCATCTGCAACCACTCGCAAGTCGTATTGCGCCGGGTCGAGCGCGTGTCGAACGTCGTCTCGAGCACGGGGTGACACACGTCTCCTTCCCGCTCGCAGAGCGGCGTTCTCGCGCAGCCATGCGGTGGCGACATGCGTCTCCAGTCGGTTTTCCCGTTTCAGGTGGGCATTTTTCTCGCTGATGGCAGGTCGGCGACGAACTCGCGCGTGAGGCGGTCGAAAAACGAGTGGTCGCGCAACGCGCACGTCCCTCGACTCCGGGTCGAGGGCGCGGCCGCGCTGCCGATAAGGGTCGTATGTCGGTCCGCGGTCTCGGTCTCGTCAGCCTCCTCGTCGCCCTCGTCCTGGTCGGCGCGCTGTGGTCGATGGACGCCCGGAGCAACGGTCCGACGTCCGCGCAGGGCCAGCGCGAGATCACGCAGGCCGAGGAGAACGTCGCGGGCATCAACTTCAGTCAAGCCGCGGTCGAGCTCGAGTCCTATCGGGCCGTCCACGGGACGTATGTCGGCGCGTCGGTGCCGTCGACGTTCGGCGCCCGGCTCGTGCGTGCCGACGCGACGTCGTATTGCCTCCAGGCAGGTATCGGCCAGGCCGTGCAACACGAGGACGGCCCGAACGGCTCACCTGCCGCGGGTCCCTGCTGAGCACAATCCCGATGTGACGATCCTACGGCCCGGCGGCGTACTGGTTCCGTGAGCACCTTCACGACCACGGCCCCGAGCGTGCCTGCCTCACGACCGACGTTCGCGTCGGTGGCCGAGCGCGAGCTGGACGCGGTGCATCGGTACCTGCTCTTCCTGACGGGCAACCGCGCGATCGCCGAGGACCTGACAGGTGACACGTTCGAGAAGGCGTTCAGAAGCTGGCGGCGCTTCGACCCCCGACGCGGCACCGCGCGCACATGGCTCTGCACGATCGCGCGCAGTGTCGCGCTCGACCACTTCCGCGCAGAGGACCGCCGGCGGCGGCGCGAGGAGCGATTCGCCCAGGAGACGCGGGACGTCGACGAGTCGGTGTGGGGCGACACGCTCGCAGCGGCTCTCGACTCGTTGTCGCCGGCCGAGCGCGAGGTTGTGGCGCTGCGTGTGCTGCTCGAGCTCGACGGGCCAACCACCGCACGAGTCCTGGGGATCAGCCGGACGGCGTGCTCGACACGGCTCAGCCGTGCACTGAAACGACTCGAGGAGAGGATGGGCGATGGCCGCGACTGAGACCTTCGACTTCGAGCGCGATTACGCCGAGCTCGTCCGGGAGCTTCGCGCAGTGCCAGCGGCCGCACCGGAGAGGCTCCGCGCGCGCGTTCGCGACCTCGGCGAGCCCCAGACACGCCGTTCGCTTCGTCTGCACTGGCCGCGGCGCTCGGTGTTGCTGCTCGCGCCCGTCTGCGCGCTTTCGCTCGTCCTCGCTGTCGCGATCGTGGCCGGCGTCGTTTCCTCGTCCAGGCACTCGTCGCCGGAGCGCGCAGCCGTCGCGCCGGCGCATGCGCAAGCGGCGACAGGCGGAACCTCGTCAGCAAACAAGCCGGCGACGCTGACGCCGTTCGCGCCTTCGGCGACGCCCGATAGGGCGACGCCGGTTCCGCCGCCGAACGCGAATCGACTCCAGAACTACCAGGCGTCGCTCGTGCTCCGCGTGCACGGGCCCGACGAGCTCGGCCGACGCACGGCCAGCGCGATGCAGATCGCCCGTTCGCTCGGCGGCTACGTCGCCTCGGTCGACCAGACGTCGTCGTCCGGTTCCCCCGGCCGCGCCGATCTCGTCCTGCGCGTCCCCGTCGCGGAGGTGCAGTCGGCGTTGATCCGCCTGTCCGCGCTCGGGACGGTGCTCGACCAGCACGTGTCGATTCGCGACCTCTACGCCCTCGTCAGCGCCCAGCGCCGGCGGATCCTCCAGCTGCGCGTCGAGATCGCTCGAATCACGACGGCGTTGCAGCAGTCAATGCCGATCGAGGATCGCCTGCGGCTCGAGTTCCAGCTCGACGCGGCCCGGCGAGACCTCCGTGCGGCAACCGGCGCCAACGCGTCGACGCTGCGAAAGGCGGCGCTGTCTCGGATCGAGCTGACGCTGACCACGCAGCGGGCGGCCGTCGTCACGCCGACGCGCGGCCGCGTGGGGCGAGCCGTCCACGGCGCGATCCGGTTCCTCGCGGCCGCCGGCGCGATCGCGCTCGCGGCGCTGATCGTGATCAGCCCGCTGCTCGTGCTCGCGACGATCTGGGTCCTCGGCTCGCGCGCATGGCGGCGGCGTGAGGAACGGAGGTTGCTCGCTGCGTCGTGACCGCGGCGCCCTGTGGTTGACTTCGCGCGTGCCCGTCCTCGCCTTGTCCACCGACCACAAGGTCGGCCTGGTGATCGTGGCGGCGGCCTTCATCACCTTCGCCCTCTGCTCCTCGTTTCTCTTCCCGAGGATCAGGTCCGACTACCCGGGGAAGGCGCTGCCGGCGTTCATCGTCGTCTCCGTCTGCTTCTTCGTGGCGATGCTGGCCGCGGTGAACGTGTTCGGCGCAGAGTCCGAGGCGTCGACGACCGCGGCCCAGACCCAGCCTGCGCCGACGCCGGCTCCTCCGGCGACGACGACCACGACGGCGACGACGACCACGACGGCTCCCACGACGACCGCGACGACGACCGCCGCGTCGACGACGACGGCGCAGCCGCAGAAGATCCCGGTCTCCGAGACGGAGTTCAAGATCACGCTGCCGAGGATCGCGATCCACAGCGGCCCGGTCGTCTTCCTGATCAAGAACGTCGGCAAGCTCGCCCACGACCTCGCGATCACGGGCGGCCCGAAGTCACCGCTGATCCAGCCGGGCCAGTCCGCGACGCTGAGCGCGACGCTCAAGCCGGGCCCGCTCGAGCTCTACTGCTCCGTCCCCGGACACAAGGCGGCGGGGATGGACGTGAAGCTCACCGTCTCCAGTACCTAATACAGGCGGGGGAACCGGTCGGCTCCCCCGCGTCGCTGAAACGGAGAGGGCGGGATTTGAACCCGCGACGCACCTTTCAGCACGTACGCGATTTCCAGTCGCGCTCCTTAGGCCACTCGGACACCTCTCCGGGTGGTGCACGCAGCAGGCTACCGCGGAAACTGCTCGACTCTCGTCGTCGACGACGTTGCGGTGCGGTGCGGCAGCGGTTAGCGTCCGACCGCGTGGGGCAGGACAAAGTGCGGCACCCTGCGGAGCGGCTTCAGGAGTGCGTCGACGCGCTGTCCGAGCTCGCGCCCGAGGACTGGCAGCGGATGAGCGGCGATGCGTCCGGCCCGCCAGGGCTCGAGAAGGAGGCGCTGATCGCGGTCGCTCGGCTGGACGACGAGGAGCGCCGCGTCCTCTTCAGCGCTCTCGACCTCGGCGCGTACCTCAGCAGCGAGCCGAGCGCCGAGCTCGGCAAGCTCCAGCGCTGGTTTGGATGGCGTCACGAGTCGCATGCCGACCCCGTCGACCCCTTTGTGGCGCACGACCGGCCCGTCGACAGCTAGGACTCCCTCATGAACGTCGTCGCCGCGCGCGGCGACGAGGCGACGGCCATGGTGATCCTCGCCTCGATCGTCGTCCCGCTCGCAGTGCTCGCCGGTGTCTGCTGGTGGTTCTGGCTACACCGGCACGACGAGTGAGAGAGCGGAGGGGGAGGGATTTGAACCCTCGTCGGACCCAGAGGCCCGAAACGGTTTTCGAGACCGCCGCATTCGACCGCTCTGCCACCCCTCCGACGAGGAGACAGCGTAGCCGGGGCGTCACCGCCCCGTCGGGTATCCTGCGCGCGCACCGCGGAGAAGTGGCCGAGTGGCTGAAGGCGGCGCCCTGCTAAGGCGTTATGGGGGTGAATGCCTCCATCGAGGGTTCGAATCCCTCCTTCTCCGCCTCGTGGACGGTTCACCCTTCGGGGGGAGGATTCGCACCCGTCGACCGCGAACAATCCGGTTGCCGGCTCCCCCTCATACCCCCGGCACAAGAAACCCGTCTGCGGCAGCCGGAGGCGGGTTTCGTCTTTTCGGGAGGCGCTAGGCTCGCAGGCCGTGGAGCCGATCAACGTCTGGGACTATGAGCAGCTCGCGGTCGAGCGACTCGAGCCGGGCCCGCTCGCGTACTTCACCGGCGGAGCAGGTGACGAGATCACGCTCCGAGAAAACGTCCGTGCGTTCGAACGGCGCAAGCTCCGGCCCCGCGTCCTCGTCGGTCTCGGCGGGCCCTCGACGGCGACGACCGTCCTCGGGACGGAGATCTCCATGCCGATCGTGGTTGCACCGGTCGCCATGCAGCGCTTGGCGCATCCGGAGGGCGAGCTCGCGACTGCGCGTGCGGCCGAGGCGGCGGGGACGATCATGTGCGTCTCCACCGCGGCCACCGCGCGTCCTGGCGCGATCGCCGCAGCTGCGCCGGAGGCACCGCGGTGGTTCCAGGTGTACGTGTTCGAGGACCGCCCGATCACGACCGACCTCGTGGAAGAGGCTCGTGCGCACGGGTACTCGGCATTGGTGTTGACCGTGGACACGCCGTTGCTCGGCCGACGCGAGCGGGACATTCGAGTCGGGTTCACCGTCCCCGACCACCTAGAAGTCTCTGGTGACATCTTCGGCCACGGTTTCGACCTGGAGCTGACGTGGCGCGACCTCGAGTGGTTGGCTGGTTACGGCCTGCCGATCGTCGTGAAGGGGATCCTCACTGCCGAGGATGCGAGGCTCGCGTGCGAGCACGGTGCGGCCGCGGTGGTCGTGTCGAACCACGGCGGCCGGCAGCTCGACGGCGTGCAGGCGACACTTGACGCCCTCGAAGAGGTCGTCGCCGCCGTGGACGGTCGCGCGGAGGTGCTGCTGGATGGCGGCATTCGCCGTGGCACGGACGTCCTAAAGGCGCTGGCACTCGGCGCTCGCGCGGTGATGATCGGGCGCCCGATGCTCTGGGGGCTCGCCGTCGACGGCGAGCAGGGTGTGGCCAGGGTCCTCGAGCTCCTACGGGCAGAGCTCGAGCTCGCGCTCGGCCTGCTCGGGTGCTCGTCCCCGGATCAGGTAACACGCGCGCACCTAACTTAGACGCGCGCGCGTCACTCCTAGGGACGTCCTCGGGACGAGTTCTCGGAACCCGGTTCCGGTCGCGGCCGACTAGGGGCGAGGTCGCGGCGGATCTAGGGCGAGGTCGCCGTTGTCCGGGTTACACGTGGCACCTCTCAGGAGAACAGCGGCCAGGTGACAGTTCGAACCCGACGCGATGGTGTCGCGGACCGGCTAGTCGTGGACGCGCGCGATCAGCTCCATGCGCCGGAGTACCTTCACCGCAGCGCCTCCCAGCCGAACGTCGAACCCGGCCTCGCGCGGGAACAGGACTTTGTCGCCAGGCTCGATCCCGCCGGACTCTGTGCCTACCGCGGTCACGACTCCCGTCCGGCAGTCGGTCTCGGTCGAAGCGGGGATGATCAGGCCGAGGTTCGTCTCCGACTCCTCGTCGGAGGGCTGGATGACGAGGTAGTCGTCCAGCGGCTCGAGCGAGAGGTCGATGCTGCGGGCGTCGTGCTCCTGCATGTCCTAAGAGTATGGCCGCGGGAGGCGGAGGCGGAGGAGCGAGGTGATTCGGGCGAGCTGGTTCGGCGGGAGGTGAGTCGACGAGGGCCGCGGCGTTGGCATGGCGGGCGGGGATCGAGGCCTGAGGTTGACCGGCGTGACGCTTGAGTCACGTTGACGGCACGGTGTCTGACACCGAGGCCTCGTCAGGCCTCGTCGGATTCGACATATCTCCGAAAGGCGGCGCGCGCATCTGCCGGGGTCGAGCCGAAGAGCCCGAGCAGGTCGCCGACCGCGAGGAACGACGGTGCCAAGTCGAGGTCGAGACACGCCCGATAACTGCTCCACGGCCAATCCTCCGGCGCGCTTCGGAGGCCGGCGCGCACGGGGTTGAGCACGACGTACCGACACGCAGTCATCTGATGCTCCGTCGTGAGGATCGCGACCGAGTGAAACCGTTGGCGGAACAGGTGGCCGGAGCGGCCGTAGCGCTTGTTCATCTGGCGGGCGAATCCGCAGTTGAGCTGCTGCATCCCACGGGAAAGGCCCTGGTCGGGAGACTCGACGACGAGGTGGTAGTGGTTCGTCATCACGCAGTACGCGTGGATCCGCCAACCTTGAGTCGCAGCGACTCGGGCGAGCGTGCGGATGAAGTCGATGCGGTCGACGTCATCACGGACGATTGCCTCGGAGTTGTTCCCTTTCGCGTTGACGTGATAGAGCGCGCCCGCCTCGAAGGCTCGTGGTCTGCGCGGCATGGTCGAGACGGTAGCTCCGCTCCTGCGCGAATCGCCCGGCCACGAGACAACGTGACACAGACGACACGGTGTCTGACACCTCGGCGTTCCAGGCACGCCGGACTCCCGCTACATCCTGCCCGCCTCGATGATCCGCTCCAGGAACTGCTGCGTTCGCGGCTCGCGCGGCGCCGTGAGGATCTGCTCCGGCTTCCCCTGCTCGAGGATTCGCCCTTCGTGGAGGAAGCAGATCCGGTTGGCGATGTCCCGGGCGAAGGACATCTCGTGCGTGGCGATCACCATCGTCATACCGCCGGCCGCAAGCTCGCGGATCACCTCGAGCACTTCGGCGACCAGCTCCGGGTCGAGCGCGCTCGTCACCTCGTCCAGGAGCATCAGCTGCGGGTGCATCGCGAGTGCCCGCACGATGGCAACGCGCTGCTGCTGTCCACCGGAGAGCCGGTCCGGATAGTCGTCGCGCTTGTCGGCGAGGCCGAACCGGTCGAGCAGCGCCGTCGCCTGCTCCGCGGCGTCGCCGCGACGCGTGCCGAGGACGCGCGTCGGCGCAAGCGTCACGTTGCGCAGCACCGACATGTGAGGGAAGAGGTTGTACGCCTGGAAGACGATCCCGATTTGCCGACGGACCTTGTTCACGTTCACGCCCCTCGCCGTGATCTCCTCGCCGCCGACGACGATCCGGCCGGCCTCGATCGGCTCGAGCAGGTCGACGCAACGCAGGAGCGTGGACTTCCCCGAGCCGGAGGCGCCGATCAGGCACACGACCTCGTGCTCTGCGACGTCGAGGTCGATCCCGCGGAGCACCTCGTTCTTCCCGAACGACTTGTGGACGCCGTGCAGCTCGAGGGCGCTCATCCCGCCCTTCCTGCCTGTCTTTGCTTCCGGTCGCGCGCGACGAGGTAGTCGGTGAAGCGTGCGAGCGGGATCGTCAACGCGACGAAGAGGACAGCCGCCGCGAGATACGAGGTGTAGTTGAACGTCGCCGCGGCGTCGATCTCGGACTGCTTGAACGCCTCGATCGAGCCAAGGAAGCCGACGAGCGCGGTGTCCTTCTGCAGTCCGATGAAGTCGTTCAGCAGCGGCGGGATCACTCGTCGCACCGCCTGCGGGAGGATCACGAAGCGAAGCGCCTGGACGTGGCTCAGTCCGAGCGAGCGCGCGGCGGCCTCCTGGCTCGGGTGCACCGACTCGATGCCTGCGCGGTAGACCTCCGAGACGTACGCCGTGTAGACGAGGACCAGCGAGACGATTCCCCAGAACGTGGTCGACGTCGGCACGCCCTCGATCGCGAGTCCGGGCGCGCCGAATCCGAGCATTGCGATCACGAGGATCGTGGGCACCCCGCGGAAGAAGTCCGCGTACACGACCGCGATAGCGCGAATCGGGAAGAAGACGGGCCCACGCAGGCTCCGCATCACCGCGATCAGCAACGCGAAGACGAGTATGAACACCTCCGAGATGCAGAAGATCTTGATGTTCAGCAGGAACGCGTCGGCGATCGCAGGCATCGACGACTTGAACTGCCCCCAGTCGAGGAACGTGCTCTTGACCGCGGGCCAGCCGGGCGCGCTCGTGATCAGCAGGCCGAGCGCGACGACGACGACGATCGTGCTGACGATCGCGGCGCCGACGGCCCGGTGGCCCCCGCCGCCCTGAGTCAAGCTGCCGAGGATTCTCGAGCGGCGGTTCTCGTCCAGCGTTCTACTTCAAGACGGGAGCGCCGGCGGCCTTCGCGAGCCACTGCGCCTGGAGCCTGTCGAGCGTGCCGTTCGAGCGCAGCGTCCCGATCGCCTGGTTGAAGCAGTGCGTCAGCGAGCTTCCCTTCGCGAGCACCATCCCGAAGTGCTCACCGCCCGGTGGCGCGGGGAACTGCCCCAGCACCTTGCTGTTCGGCACCTGCGCTGACGTCACGTAGAAGGCTGTCGGGAGGTCGACGACGAGGCCGTCTATCTGCTTGTTCTTCAGCGCCTCGACCGCGGCGTCGTTCGTGTCGTACACGGCCGGCTTCTTGTCCGGCTTGACGACGCTCACGATCGTGTTGTAGCTCGTCGTGCCGAGCTCGGCGCCGAGCTTGAACGGCTTGAGGCCGGCGATGCTGTCGACGCTCGCGATCTTCGTCCCGTTGTTGACGACGACCGACTGGTTGACGTTGTAGTACGAGTACGTGAAGTCGACAGCCTTCGCCCGTGCCGGCTCGTACGAGATCTGCTGGACGGCGACGTCGAACTTCTTCGGCCCAGGCGCGAAGGTGTTGTTGAAGGGGACGTAGATCCACTTCACCTGGGCGTGCGTGAAGCCGAGTTGCTTCGCGGTCGCGTAGAGGACAGCGCTCTCGTAGCCCTTGCCGGAGCGGGGATCGCTGACCTGCCACGGCGAGTGAGGCTTGCCGCCGTACCACGGCGGGTAGGCCGGGTTGCCGGTGCCGACGGTGAGAACGCCAGGCGTGACGAGCTTCAAGCTCCCCTTCGCGCACGAGGCCGCGCTCGCCGTCGTGCTCGTCGTCGACGCCGACTTCGTACCGCCGCAGCCGGCCGCGAGCGTCGCGAGAGTGGCTCCGAGGGCGAGCGTCGCTGTCAGCCGCACGGGAGCGACCCTACCACGGCGATACTGATCGACCATGCGCGTCGAACGGCACGAGGTCGCGTTCTCGAACCCCGACAAGATCTTCTTCCCGGAGTGCCGCCTGACGAAGGGCGACCTCGTGCGCTACTACCTGGACGTCGCGGACTGTGCGCTCCCGCACCTGCGCAGCCGCCCGTTCCACATGGTGCGCTACCCGGGCGGCGTCGAGGGGGAGTCGTTTCACCAGAAGCGAGTGCCCAAACATCCCGACTACGTCGCGGAGCAGTTCGTCGCGTTCCCGAGCGGGCACTCCACGGTGTTCGCCGTCGTCGACAATCCGGCTGCGCTGGCCTGGGTGATCAACCTCGGCTGCATCGAGTTGCACACCTGGCACTCGCGCGTCTCCGACATCGAGGCGCCGGACTACATGCTGATCGATCTCGATCCGACCACCGACGGCCAGTGGAGTCACGTGCGCGCGATCGCGCTCGTCGTCCGCGAGGTCCTCGACGAGCTCGGGCTCGCGTCGTTCCCGAAGACCTCGGGCGCGACGGGCCTCCACGTGCTCGTGCCGATCAAGCCCGAGCTCCGCTTCCCCGACGTCCGCCGGTTCGCGAAGCGGGTCGCCGAGGAGGTCGAGCAGCGCATCGGCGACCAGGAGGTGGCGACGACGACGTGGCGGGTCAAGGACCGCCGGGGCGTGTTCGTCGACTACGGCCAGAACGCGCGTGACCGTACGATCGCCTGTGCCTACTCGGTGCGCCCGACCCCGGACGCCCGAGTCTCCGCGCCGCTCCACTGGAGCGAGGTGCCGGACGTGGATCCGAGCCGCTTCACCGTCGAGTCGGTGCGGAGGCGGATCGAGGAGATCGGCGACCCGACGGCGGGGATGTGGCGGCGGAAGGCCTCGCTCCTCCCGCGGTTCGCACGGCTCGGTCTGGAGCCGCCGGCGGCGTCTCGGGAAGCGCTCTAGGGATCGGCGGTCGCTGCCGATAACGGCGGTATGCACGAGCACGCGCCCCGCTGGCGCCCGATCGGCGCCGTCCTCCTCAGCCAAGGGCTGATCAACGAGGTCGATCTTGAGGAGGCGCTCGAGGAGCAGAAGCGGAGTGGTCGTCGCCTCGGCGAGATCCTCATCGACTCGGGCCGGATCTCGTGGCTCGCGCTCGCGGAAGCGATCGCCGAGCAGGCGAAGGATCTCGATGCCGCGCAGCAGGGCCACGCGGTCGCCCCCGCACCCGCGCCGACGTTCGAGCCGCCGGTCACTGAAGAGGCGACCGTTCCGGTCGCAGCCGTTCCCCAGCCGGCACGGGTCGGCGTCGAGGTGGCGGCGGAGAACCGGCTCCAGACGGTGGAGACGATGCTGAAGGAGCGGCAGCGCGCGTTCCTCGAGCTCGTGTCGACGACCGAGACGTTGCGTCGAAGCGTCGCGAAGCTGCAGGAGCAGATCGCGCTGAAGGACGAGGAAATCTCGCGACTGCGTCGTCAGATCTCGGCGCAGCTCGTCGAGCCCGCCGCCGCGCAGTCCTCGCTCTAGCGCCTCAGCCCGTCAGCAGGCTCTCGAACGTCGGATCGCCCGCGCACCGAGCCGGCTGAACCTCGGCCCACGTGCACTGGCCCGGCTCCTTGTCGTCACGGAAGCGCAGGAAGCGTGTGCCGTGTCGGAAGCGGTGCCCTTGCACCTTGTCGTAGCGCACCTCGCACACGAGCTCGGGCCGGACCGCCGCCTCCTCGAGCTCGCCCGTGCCCCAGCGGTTCGGCTCCGAGAAGCCGCGGTCCGGCGCGTCCTCGAGCAGCGGGAGCACGCGTTCGGCGATCTGTGCGTGACGGCTCGCGGCGACCGCCGCCGAGCCGACGTAACGGATCTTCTCCTCGTCGTCGTACAGCCCGAGCAGCAACGTCGCGATCCGCTCGGGCTTCTCCTTCCAGCGCAGCCCGACGATCACGCAGTCGGCCGTCTTGTTCGGCTTGACTTTCATCACCGCCTCGCGCGAGCCGGGGAGGTACGGACGGTCGAGCCGCTTCGCGATCACGCCGTCGAGCCCGGCCGTCTCGAAGGTGTCGAGCCAGTGGTGTGCTTGCTCGGCGTCCGTCGTCGTCGGCGAAAGTCGAAAGCCGTCCGCGACGCGCTCGAGCTCGGCGCGCCTCTCCTCGAGCGGACGCTCGTGCACCGGCTCTCCGTCCCAGAGCAGCAGGTCGAAGACCACGAACTCGGCCGGGATCTCGGCCGACAGCTTGCGGATCCGCGACTCGGCCGGGTGCAGGCGCATCTGCATCGAGTCGAAGTCGAGCACGCCGTCGCGCGCGATCACGATCTCGCCGTCGAGCGCGGAGTGGGGCGGCAACAGGTCGCCGAGCTCGCGCAGTTCGGGGAAGTAGCGCAGCAGCGGACGTCCGTTGCGTGACCAGAGCGCGAGCTCGCCGCCGTCGTTCTCGAGCACGCCGCGGAAGCCGTCCCACTTCGGCTCGAACTGCCAGCGGTCTCCTTCCGGAAGCTCCTTCACGAGCTGTGCCTCCATCGGCGGAAAGGGGACGTTCGACCCGACCATCTGTGGAACCCTAGACGCCGTGGGCGAGCTCGACGGGACGTGGAAAGTGGAGCGCCTCGGCGGAGCGCTCCCGCCGCTTCCCGGCTGCGTCAAGCGGATCAGCGGCACATCCGGAACGACGCACTTCGCCGTCGGCCCGGGCCTCCCGTTCGACGTCGATGGGTGCGAGCTGCACTACCGTGCGCCGTTCGGTGCGTTCGTCGACCGGCTCGAGCCGGGGCGAGACGGCGACTACCTCGGGCGCGCGCTGCTCCTGGGCCGTGAGTTCGGGCGCTTCGCGATGCGCCGCATCGACGATGCAGAGCCCCGGACGCGTCAGGCCGGTCCGCCCGTCTAAGCTCGGCTGATGCGAAGAGCCGTCGTCACGGGCTTTGGTGCGGTCACGCCGCTCGGCAACGACGCCTGGTCGACCTGGCGCGCGGCGGTCGCGGGAGAGAGCGGCATCGACTGGATCCGCTCGTTCGACACGGGCGACGTCCCCGTACGGATCGCGGCCGAGGTGAAGGACTTCGATCCGTCGGGCGTCGCCTCCCCGAAGGAGGTGCGGAAGCTCGAGCGCAACGTCCTCCTTTCGCTCGGAGCTGCAACGGAGGCGATGGGGCGCGCGTCGCTGAACGGTTTCGACCCGATGCGCGTCGGCGTCGTCTTCGGCACGGCGATCGGCGGCTTCAACGGGATCATCGCGCAGGACGAGATCCTTCGAGAGCGCGGTCCGGAGCGCGTGTCGCCGAACTTCATCCCCAGCGTGCTCGTCGACACCGCGAGTGGCCAGCTTGCGATCTCGCTCGGGATCAGGGGGCCGAACTACGCGGTCGTCTCTGCGTGCGCGACCGGGTCGCACGCGATCGGCGAGGCCGCGGAACTGATCAAGCGAGGCGATGCGGACGCCGTTCTCGCCGGCGGCGCGGAGTCGTGCATGCATCCGCTGATCCTGGCCGGCTTCACGGCGATGCGCGGGCTCGCGATCGAAGACGAGCACCCGCCGAACGCATCACGACCGTTCGATGCGACGCGCGCGGGCTTCGTGATGGGGGAGGGAGCTTGCGTGCTCGTCCTCGAAGAGCTGGAGCACGCGCGACAACGTGGCGCGACGATCTATGCAGAGGTGCTCGGCTATGGCGCGTCGAACGATGCGCATCACATCGCGCAACCCGAGCCGGAGGCGACGGGCGTGGCGGAGATGATGCGCGCGGCGCTGAAGCGTGCCGATGTCGACCCCGAGCGGGTCGGCTACGTGAACGCGCACGGCACGTCGACGCCGCTCGGGGACGCGGCGGAGACGAGGGCGATCAAGGAGGTCTTCGGCCCGCACGCGTACGAGCTCGCAGTCTCGTCCACGAAGTCGATGATGGGTCACTGTTTCGGCGCGGCCGGGGCGATCGAGGCGATGATGTGCGTGCTCGCGATTTCCGAGGGAGTCATCCCGCCGACGATCAACTATCGCCATCCCGATCCCGAGTGCGATCTCGACTATGTGCCGAACGAGGCGAGAGAGCAGAGAATCGACGTGGCGCTGTCGAACGCGATGGGTCTCGGGGGCCACAACGGCTGCGTCCTCTTCGGGCGAGTCTCGGTGTCAGACACGGTGACGGGAACGTGACGAGCTGCTCGTGAGCTTCATCGACCCACGCGTGGAAGCGAGGCACCATCGGCCTTGGCGGTCGAAAGGCTGCGTCCTCTTCGGGGCGAGTCTCGGTGTCAGACACCGTGACGGGAACGTGACGCGCCGCTCGTGAGCTTCATCGACTCACGGGTGGAGGCGTACGCCGAGGCCCACTCGATCCAGCCGACCGAGCTCTTCGAGCGTCTCGCCGCCGAGACCCGCGCGGTGACGCCCGTGCCGCAGATGATGGTCGACCCGGTCGCAGCCTTCTTCCTGGCGGAGATGGTCCGCCTGGTCCGCGCGCGGCGCGTGCTCGAGCTCGGCACGTTCACCGGCTCGTCTTCGATCGCGATGGCGCTCGCGCTTCCGCCCGAGGGCCGGGTCGTCACCTGCGACGTCAACACCGAGACGAACGCGATCGCCCGACGCTACGCGGAGGAGGCCGGAGTGATCGACCGGATCGACTACCGGATCGGTCCGGCGCTCGACACGATCGCGGGCCTCGAGGGGCTGTTCGAACTCGTCTTCATCGACGCCGACAAAGGGAACTACCTCAACTACTACGAAGCAACGCTGCCACTGCTCTCCCCGGACGGCGTGATGCTCGTCGACAACGCGCTGTCCGGCGGCGACGTCGTCGACGCCGAGAGCGCGGGCGCGGGCGAGTCGGCGCGGGCGATCCACGCCCTCAACGAGCGAGTGCGCGACGATCCGCGTGTCGAGAACGTCCTGCTCACGATCCGCGACGGCATCAACCTGATTCGACTGCGGCGGGAGTGAGCTCGCGGATCGAGTCGAGAACGACGTCGGCGAGCCCGAGTGCGTCGTCCGCCGGACCGAACGTCGCGTTCGGGATCGCGACGACCCGCATGCCTGCGGCGGACGCGGAGCGGATGCCGTTCGTCGAGTCCTCGACGGCCGTGCACGCGGCCGAGTCGACGCCGAGGCGCGTGGCGGCCTCGAGGTAGACGTCAGGCGCGGGCTTCCCGCGCGCGACCTCCTCCGACGAGACGGTCACCTGGAAGAGCGGTGCGATGCCCGCGACGTCGAGCGCGCGCTCGATCAGCTCCCGGTTCGAGGAGGACGCGAGCCCAAGCGGCCAGCGCGCGGCGAGCCGCCGCACGGCGTCCGCCGCGCCGTCGATGAGTGGCAGCCGGTTGGCGTAGCGATCGAGCATTCGCCGGACTACCTCGTTGTTGAGCTCCTCCGGAGACCCCGCGAGACCGACGACTTCGTGCAGGTAGCGCGACCACTCGGGCGAGCTCATCCCCATCATGTCCGCCTGTGCCTGGGCGCTCCAAGGGACGCCTTGCTCGCGCGCCAGCCCTTCCCGCACGTCGTCCCACACCTGCTCGCTCTCGAGGATCACGCCGTCGAGGTCGAAGACGACTGCCGCGATCACGCGGCGTGATACGTCGAGTCGCGGTAGACCAGGCCGCGGCTTGCCGCACCGAGCTCCGTCGACTCGACCTCGCCCACGAAGATCGTGTGGTCGCCCGCGTCGAACTGCGCCCAGGTTCGGCACTCGAGCCAGGCGAGCGCCTCGGAGACGAGCGGGCCGAACCTCCCGTCGCGAACGTCCGCGCGCTGCCAGAGCACGAAGGGCGGGATGCCGCTCCGGGCGAAGTGCTGTGCGACGTCCGACTGGTGCTCGGAGAGCAGGCTCACCGCGAATCCACTCGCGCGGCGAAGGGGCTCGTGCGACGAGGAGTCGCGGCCGATCGAGACGGCGACGAGCGGCGGCTCGAGCGAGACCGAGACGAGGGAGCCCGCGGTAAGCCCGTAGCGCTCGTCGTCGACGTGGGTGGTCACGACGGCCACGGGCGCTGGAAAGCGCCGCATCACGGTCCGCAGCTCCTCGCCGGTCATGGAGGCGATCTTAGGACGCAGACACCCATTGGGGTCTTGCGTCGTCCTGATAGGCGTGCAAAGTGGGAAGGCCGTGCCGAACCCCGCCGATCGCGCCGCCTCGTCGTCGGTGAACGTGCCCGCCGAGCCACCGGGCTCGACGTTTGCGCGGTGCGCGAGAATTCAGCCGTGAGCGCGGTCCGGAAGCAGAAGGAGGACTACTACGACCTGCTCGGCGTGCCCCGCGACGCAGACGAGGGCACGATCCGGCGCGCGTTCATCGCCGCCGCGCGCGAGTGCCATCCGGACGTCTCGAGCTCGCCCGAGTCGGAGCGGAAGTTCCGCGACCTGGCGGAGGCGTACAGCGTTCTCTCGAAGCCCGAGGCGCGGCTGCTCTACGACCGCTACGGCTACCGCGGTCGGGGAAACAGCGGCTTCGACGAGACGCTCTGGGAGGAGGCGCGCGAGCCCGTTGCGCCCGGCGACAACGTTCGCATTCCGCTCGAGCTGCTCGAGAGCGAGGTCGAGTCAGGCACCCGTCGCCTCGTCGAGTTCACCGCGACCAGGGTCTGCTCCGCCTGCGACGGTCTCGGCACGAAGCGTGCACCCGACCCCGACTGTCCCGAATGCGAAGGCACCGGTCGACGGGGTGGAGCGGACGGCAACGGTCGCGGGCGCGGCGGCGCGTGCAAGACGTGTCACGGTGAGGTCTGTCCCACGTGCGGGGGGGAGGGGCTCGTGCAGGAGGAGCGCAGGCTGCGCGTCCGGATCCCGCCGGGTCTCGAGGACGGCGCCCAGCTCCGTGTCGCCGGGGAGGGGGACATGGGCACGTCCGGCGTGTCCGGCGACCTGCTCGTGGACGTGCACATCGTCCAGGCGCTGCCGGACTCGCCGCTGCTCCGCTACGTCGCGCTCGGGCTCTTCCTCGCCGCGCTCGCGCTGCTGATCATCTACCTGCTGTAGCGAGCGTCTGCGCCCGCTCCGCTCGGGTCTATCCTCAGCGGAGGATGCAGCTCGACCTCGGACGCAACAAGGACACGACCCGTGCCCTCGCAGTGGTCTCGAGCATCGGTGCAGTGGCGCTCGTCACCGCGGCGATCTTCGCGCTGCGCGGCTCGGTCCCCGTGCTCAGCCTCGGCGTCCTCTACCTGTTCGCGGTGCTGCCGGTCGCCGTCGTCTTCGGCCTCCCGTATGCAGTCGGCGTCTCGATCGCGAGCATGATCGCGTTCAACTACTTCTTCCTGCCGCCGATCCACAATCTCGCGCTGCGGGACTCGGCGAACTGGTTCGCGCTGGCGGTCTACCTCGTGACCGCGGTCGTGGTGAGCGACCTTGCTGCGCGCTCGCGGCGGAGAACGGCTGAGGCGGAGCAGCGCGAGCGCGAGGCCGCGTTCCTCGCCGACGTCGCGGCGACGCTGCTCGAGGCCGAGTACGTACAGGAGTGCCTCAACGACGTCGCCGAGCGGATCGCCGAGCTGCTCGGGATGAAGCGGGCCCGGATCGAGCTCGAATCGCTGCGCCGGCCCGACAAGGGGGAGGCCGCGGTCGACCTCCAGCTCGGCCCGCGGCGCGTCGGTCGGCTCTTCTTCTCCGCGGACGAGACGCCGAACCCCGACTCGACTCAGCGCGTCCTCCCGGCGCTGGCGTCGATCCTCGCGGTCGCGTTCGAGCGCGAACGGCTGTCGCGCGCGGCGGTCGAGGCGGAGAGCCTGCGACGCAGCGACGCGATGAAGACGGCGCTCCTGCGGGCCGTGAGCCACGACCTGCGCTCGCCGCTGACCGCGATCCGCGCTGCGGGTGAGGGCCTGGGCCGCGAAGACCTGCAGTTCGACGCCGCGGATCGCGCGCTGCTCGTCGAGACGATCACCGGCGAGGCGGCCAGGCTCGAGCGTCTCGTCTCCAACCTGATCGACCTCTCGCGTCTCGAGGCAGGCGCCGCCCGGCCGCGCCCCGAGCTCTGGACCGCGGACGGTCTCGTCGCGCGCGCGATCGAGACGATCGGCTCGGACGCCGACCGGATAGAGATCGCGCTGCCCGGCGACCCGGTCGCGGCGATGGTCGACGGGGCGCAGATCGAGCGCGTGCTCGTCAACCTCATCGAGAACGCGCTGAAGTTCTCCTCGACGACCGATCCGATCGAGATCTCGGCCGAGGGAGACGGCCGCGAGCTGCTCATCCGGGTCCGGGACCACGGTCCCGGGATCGACCCTCGCGAAGCCGCTCGGATCTTCGAGCCGTTCGAGCACGGCACCGGCTCGACCGGCACGGGACTCGGGCTCGCGATCGCAAGTGGCTTCGCCCACGCGAACGGAGGAAGGGTCTGGGCCGAGGCGGCAGAGGGGGGCGGCACCGTGTTCACGCTCGCGCTACCCGCCGCGTCCGTCCCTGCCGAGGTGCGCGCGTGAGCGGTGCGCACGTCCTCGTCGTCGACGACGAGCCGCAGATCCTGCGCGCGCTGCAGACGAACCTGCGCGGTGCCGGCTACGACGTCGAGACCGCCGCGACAGGTGAGGAGGCTCTGGCCGCTGCGGCCGTCCACCCACCGGACGCGGTGATCCTCGACCTCGTCCTGCCCGACGTCCACGGCTCGGAGGTGTGCCGCGAGCTCAGGCAATGGTGCACCGCGCCGATCCTCGTCCTGTCGGCGGTCGGCGACGAGCAGGAGAAGGTCGCTGCCCTCGACGCCGGAGCCGACGACTACGTGACGAAGCCCTTCGGCGTCGACGAGCTGCTCGCGCGACTGCGTGCGGCGCTGCGGCGCGCAGCTCCGTCAACGGAGCCCGTGCTCGAGATCGGCGACCTGCGCGTCGACCTGGAGAAGCACAGCGTCACGGTCGCCGGACGCCGTGTCGCGTTGACGCCGAACGAGTTCGAGCTGCTTCGGTTTCTCGCGCAGAACGAAGGCAAGCTGCTGACACATCGCATGATCCTCCGCGAGGTCTGGGGCCCGGCGTACGGCGGCGAGTCGCACTACCTCCACGTCTACGTCTCGCAGCTCCGCCGGAAGCTCGAGCCCGACCCGGCGCGCCCTCGCTACCTGCTGACCGAGCCGGGCGCGGGCTACCGGCTCGTCGCCCCGCTCGCCGCGCGCTCATAGCGCGGGGCGCGCGGCTACGGCAAGCGCGGCGACCAGCGAGCCGACAGCACGCCGGCCGCGACGAGCAGGCATGCGGCGATCAGCAGGAACGTGGAGGTGATCTCCGTCTTCGCCCTCTTGCGGCCGAGGCTCGAGCCGAGGCGCGAGTACGCCTTCTTCACCGCGCCTTCGGATCGCGCCTCGAAAAACTGCCCGCCCGTGACCTGGGCGATCTGGCGCAGCGTGGCGGGATCCGGCGGCACGGGAATCCGCGCGCTGCCGAAGCCGCCGCCGAGCCCTCCGCCGAAGCCGCCGCCGAAGCCGTTGTCGAAGGTCAGTGTCCCGTTTGGTGTTCCGAGTGCGACCGTGTAGACGGGTATCCCCGCCGCCTTCGCACGCTCGGCGCCCTCGAGGGGTTGCAGCAGGCCGCGGGTCTGGGCTCCGTCGGAGAGGAAGAGGATCGTGACGAGCCCGTGCACCGACCCGGCTGCTCCAGCCGGTGCGGCGGCGAAGTTCCCGTTGCCGTTCACCGCCTGCTGGCCGAGCTGGACCGCTGCCGCGAGCGCGTCGCCGATGGCCGTCCCGCCGAAGCCGCCGAAGTCCTCGATCCCGTTCAGCGCCTGGCTGACGAGCTCGTGGTCCTGCGTCGGCTGGGCGACGACCTGGGGCTCCCCCGCAAACGCGATCAGGCCGACACGCAGCCGCTTCGGCGCCTTCTTCAGGAACAGCCGGACCGCGGCCTGTGCCGCGGCGAGTCGCGACGGCTTCACGTCGTGCGCGGTCATCGATCGGGAGACGTCGATCACGAGGATGACGGTCGCCTTCTCCTCGGGGACCTTGGTCGTTCGGTGCGGGCGCGCAAACCCGACGCACAGCGCGGCAAGCGCGGCGAGGAAGAGAACGAGTGGGACGTGTCGCCGCCATGATCCGCGGCCGGCGACCGAGGCGAGCACTTCGACGTTCGAGTACCGGATCGCGTAGCGCATCCGTCTGCGCTCGGCGAGCCGGTAGAGGACGACGGCCAGCGGAACGACGAGCAGCGTCAGCAGCAGGAGCGGATGGCCGAAGGTCACGAGCCGCCTGCGCAGACTGCGCCGACCTGCACGACGGCGCGGACCCCGGCGAGCGCGAAACCGGTGCGGACGCGCACGGTCACGCGTCCGTTGCGCACGGTCCGGCTCGTCGCGACGCTCGTGATCAACGCGGCGCTCGGCGCACTCGTCGTGTAGAAGCCGACCGCGTGCCAGCCTGAGACGACGTGCTCGCCCGCCGCGCACGTGCGCACGACGGTTTGCACCGAGCCTGCCCGCAGTGTCACGTTCGAGACGCGGCGAACGGTCGGCCGTCCCGGCGCGAACGCGGCCGCGTTCGCGGCGCTCGGCTGCAGGAACGGCTGCGGCCCTCCGCTTCCACCGGACGTCGGAATGCAGCCGAGATGAGGGCGGAAGCTGACCGCTCGGGCCGTGCGGCCGGTGAAGGTCGCGTCGAAGAGCGCCGCACGCGCGGTCGTGATCCCTGGATTGACCGGGCTCCCGAGCGCTCCGCGGAAGCCGACGTCGATCGCGCGGTCGCTGAGCTCGGCGTCGAGCCCGCCGACGATGAACCCGCGCGGGCACGAGAGCTGGTAGCTCACGGTGGGTCGCGGGGTGCTCGTCGTCCCCGGCACGACCACCCACGGGCCCGCGACCCGGAGGCAGATCTGGAGCCCCTTGCATTCGTTCGTCGACAGGGCCGGCGAAACCCCGACGACGATCGCCGCGCCCGCGACCGCAGTCAGGCCGAGCAGGCGCTTCACGGAACCCTCAGAAACCACAGCGCGGAGAGCGCGCCGCCGACGAGCAGGAGGATCGCCGACCCTCCCGCGAAGAGATCGCTGACCTCCCGCGACTCGCGATGGTGGCCGAGGCGCGAGGCGAGGTGCGTATAGACGTCCTTCAACCGTGCGTCGGTGTCGGCGGTGAAGAGGATGCCGCCCGTCGTCTGCGTGAGCTGGTTCAACGTTGCCGGCTGGGGCGGCACGCGGATCTGCTCGGTGTAACCGCCGACGAGCTTCACGTTGACGACCCCCGCCTCCGTGCCGAGCACCACGGCGTAGACGGGGACGTGATGCGCGCGTGCGTACTGCGCCGCCTGCTGCGGCGACGTGCGCCCGCCGTTCTGCGCGCCGTCGGAGATCACGAGCATCGACTCGGGTGGGATCGTTCCGTCGCTCGCACGCTGGTTCTGGCCCGCCTTGACGGCGAGCACCACGGCGTCCCCGACCGCGGTTCCCTGTGCCGACTTGATCGACGCGATCGCGTGCGAGACGAGTGTCCGGTCCTGCGTCGGCGGCAGCACGAGGTACGGCCTGCCCGTGAAGCCGACGACGCCGATTCGGTACTTCGACGGGATCTTGTGGACGAACGCGAGTGCGGCGGCGCGCGCGGCGGCCAGGCGCGACGGCTTCACGTCGGTCGCCTGCATCGAGAGCGAGGCGTCGATCGCGAGCATGACCGTTGCTTCTTCGCGGGGGACGCTCACGGTTGCGTGTGGACGCGCGACCCCGACGATCATCGCAGCGAGCGCGACGAGCAGGACGGTTAGCGGAAGATGGCGGCGCCAGCCGGGCTTCGCGTCCACGAGGTTGGGGAGCAGGCCCGGATTCGTGAACTGCTCGGCCGATGAGACTCGTCGGCGCTCGTGCAACACGTAGCCGACCACGAGCAGCGGCACGACGACGAGCGCGACCAGCCAGAGTGGCGACTGAAAGCTCAACGCGTCCTTCGCCTGAGGAAGACGGCGAGCGCGCGCAGCCAGTCACCGGAAGTGCTGAGGACGACGTGTCTGGCACCGGCCGCGCGAAACGCGCGCGCGACGTCCGAGCGCTCCGCCGCGGCCGCCTCGGCGAAGCGGCGACGGAGCCGCGCGCTGCGCGTGTCGACGCGCAGCTGCCGGCCGGTCTCGGGATCCACCAGCCAGAGCGTGCCGGCGTTCGGGAGCTCCTCCTCGCGGGGGTCGCGAATCTCGACCGCAAGCACGCTGTGGCGCCCCGCGAGCTCGAGCAACGGCTGGCGCCAGTCGCGCGGGCCTCGGAAGTCGGAGACGAGGATTACCACCGACCGCTGGCGCGCGAGTGCTCCCGCGCGTCCGATCGCTTCGCCGAGGGAGGTTGCGCCGACGGGCTCGCCGTCGCTCTCCTCGTGCAGGGCGGAGAGCATGCCTAGCAGTCCGACGCGGCCCTGCATCGGTCGCACGGTGCGGGGCGAGCCGTCGCCGAAGGTCACCACGCCGAGCCGGTTGCCACGACGTGTGGCGACGTGGCCGATCGCGATCGCGACTCCCTCCGCCACGTCGAACTTCCGGCGCTCGGCCGTGCCGAACTGCATCGAAGGCGAGGTGTCGAGCACGAGCCACGTGACGAGCACGCGCTCGGCGAGATCGACGCGGACGTGCGGTTCGCCCGTGCGCGCGGTGACGTTCCACTCGATCCTGCGCACGTCGTCCCCGGGGATGTACGGACGCACCTGCGCGAGCTCGGTTCCCTCGCCGAGCATCGTCGAGCGGTAGTCGCCGGCAAGCAGGCCCGCGACGCGGTGGCCGATGGTCAGGTCGAGCGCGCGTAGGAGGGACTCGGGGATCGGGCCGGGACCGGGACGATCCGGGGACCGGGCGATCGCCTGCGCCGGAAGTGGGGTCATGCTGCGGTCGTTCGCGCGAGGTCGACGTGCGGGACCGGGACGGCTGCGATCACCTCGTCGAGAATCTTGTCGACGTCCACCTCCTCGGCGAGCGCCTGGTACGTGAGCACGAGCCGGTGGCGCAGTGCGTCCTTCGTCAGCACGTGGAGGTCGTCGGCGACGACGTAGTCGCGGCCGCGGACGAGCGCGAGCGCGCGTGCGGACTGCACGAGACTGATCGGACCGCGTGGGCTCGCGCCGAACGCGATGTACTCGCGGAGGTGCGGCAGGTTGCGGCTCGCCGGATCGCGTGTCGCTGAGGCGAGGTCGACGGCGTAGCTCACGAGCGCCGGATCGACGTAGACGTCGAAGACGGCGCGCTGCAATCCCTGCAGGTCCTCGAGCGACAGCGCCTCGCGCAGGTCGGGCGGCGCGACGAGCTGGCGCTGGACGATCGTCAGCTCCTCGTCATGCTCGGGATAGCCGATCACGATCTTGAGCATGAAGCGATCGACCTGGGCCTCCGGCAGCGGGTATGTGCCTTCGGACTCGATCGGATTCTGCGTCGCCAGCACGAGGAACGGCTCGGGCACGGGATACGTCGTGTGGCCGATCGTCACCTGTCGCTCCTGCATGACCTCGAGCAGCGCGGACTGCACCTTCGCCGGCGCCCGGTTGATCTCGTCCGCGAGCAGGAAGTTGCAGAACACGGGGCCGAGCTCGGTGTCGAAGGTCCCGTCGCCCGCGCGGTAGATCCGCGTCCCGACGAGATCAGAGGGGACGAGATCCGGCGTGAACTGGATCCGCGCGAACGATCCGCCGAGCACGCTGGCCGTCGTCTTGATCGTCAGCGTCTTGGCCAGGCCAGGCACGCCTTCGATCAGGAGATGGCCTTGCGCGAGCAGGCAGACGACGACGCGCTCGAGCATCGTGTCCTGCCCGGCGATCACGCGCCGGATCTCATAGAGCGCCTGTTCGAGGCGATCCTTCGCCTCGGCGGGTGCGGGGGCGGGGGCGGGGAGGTCGGGGGACTGCTCGGTCAAGGCCTGCGCTCCTTTCGTAGCTGACGACGGGGCATACGACAGCAGGAGAACTTAAGTTTGGCCTGAGAAATCAGGGCCCGTCCAGCGCCGGACGGTTCTCGCTCAACCAATCCGGCGGGGCGGCCGATGGACCGGGTCATGGGAAGATCCGTGATTGGCCTCTGCGGCGGGTTCGGAATGCTCGTCGGGGGCTTCGTGCCGTCGATCTGGGGCGCCTCGCAGTTCTCGCTCGCCTCGATCGTCTTCAGCGTCTTCGGCGGCGTCGCGGGCGCGTTGATCGGCGCCCGTATGTCCGAGGTCTAGCTCACTCGAGCACCGAGAGGATCGCCGCGGGCACGCCGGCGCCGAGTGCGACGGCGACTGCCGCTCGCTCGAGATCGGAAGGGAGCGCCGAGAGGACGAAGGAGTGGTCGAGGGCCGCCCGGAGCGCGAGGCCCTCGTAGATCCCGACGGTCCCGATGACGAGCGTGATCACCGCGCGCCCGCGGGCCGTGCTTCGGGCGATCAGGTAGAACGCGGCGCACGCCAACGCGCAGGCGAGCGCGAGCGAGACGAGGCCGAACGTGGGGACGAACGGACGGCCCCAGAGGTCGCGGCCGGCGCGTGCGATCAGGACAGCGGGAACCGTGATCACGGCAGCGATGTTCGCCGTCGTCGCCACGGCCCCGCGGCCGCGGGCGAGCGCGACGGCGCACGCGACGATGCCGAGCCCGAGCGGGAGCAGCCAGAGCCAGAGGTTCGGCGGCGGCTCGTAGAGGAAACGTCCTGCGATGCTCGTCGGCCTGCCGTCGAGCTCAACGGGTACGCGCCAGTCGCCGAGCACCTCGCTCTTGTTGCCGCCGAGCGCGGCGAGCGCGTGCAGCCGGTGGTCGTGCCAGCGGTACGACCGGCCGCGGGCGACCCGTCGCCAGTGAGGCGAGGCCGTTCGCGAGAACGCCGGCTGGAGCAAGTCCTTGAAGCCGTCGACGCGCGCGGTCGGAGAGCGCCCGTTCAACCAGACGCCGGTTTCATCGAAGCGCAGGAACGGCTCGCCGATGATGCCGAGCACGACGAGTCGCGTCGAAGGAGACACTCGAGCCCAGAGGCCCTGGTCGCGGTCGATCACCTTCACCTCGACTCCGCGAGCCGGAACCGAGGTGAGCTCGGCGCGTCCATCGACCCCGACGACACCCTTGCCGGCGTGCGCGAAAGCCGCGCCTGGCCGTGCCAGCGAGGCGAGCAGGAACACGAGGACGATGACCCGCGCGCGCGTCGGCATCAGAAGTCGAGAAGAAGGATGCCGCATTGACAAATTTGCTTGACCTCTTCACCATCGAAGCCTGGCGAAAAAGGCCCCGCTTCGGCGGGCGCTTCGGCGGGGTCCATTCATCCATTGGGGAGAAGGAGACGATTGATGGGACGGATGACGAGAGGTCTACGGCTGGTCTGCGCCATCGGGGCGGTGACCGGCGCGATCCTCGGCACGGCTGGTGGGGCAACTGCGGTGGTCGCCCCATCCTTCAGTGTCACGGTCGCGCCGGGCACGCTCTCTGCCGGCAGTCCGGCGATCGCAATCGGGACTTTCACGAACAACGGACCGGCTGCCGACGGAGTGGCGGTCACGTTCACGTTCCCGTTCTCGGTGAAGGTGCTCGGAAACAACTGCGCGACGGTGCCGATCTTCACCAAGAACGTCGTGTGCCTGATCGGCAAGGTCGGGGCGGGACAGACGGTGAGCAAGTCGATCGAGTTCACCGTGCCGTCGACTGCGACGGGGAAGCTCACCGTGAACGGCGTGGCGGGATTCATCTCGTCCGCCTTCCCGCACGGTGGCCTGCTCAAGGCGAGCGGAAGCGGGACCGTCTTCGCGGCGGGTGATCCGGCGAACGTCGGAACGTGTTCGAGTTCGTCGTCGGGAGCGCTCAGCGCCACCGCCAACGACCAGACGATCGCGCTGCCGACGCTGCCGACGGCCGATCCGTCGCTCGGGCTTCCCTGCACCCCGCTGTCGGTCAGCGTCACTCCGCCGCTGACGGGGTTCCAGACGAACATCCTCTCCGTCGAGCTTCCAAAGCTGCAGGGGGGGACGACGCACGTCGACCTCAGCTTCCCGGACGAGCTGCTGCCGCAGGTCCCCGGGAACGAAGACGACGACAACACCCCGCAGTACCTGTACGAGATCACGAGCCCGCTCACGGCTGAGCTGGTCACGAAGGTGATCGTGCCCATGTGCGTCGGCGGCACGTTCCCTGCACCTGCGGCCGGATACAGCACGGACTCGTGCATCTTCGGCGTCACCTTCAACGATCCGGACGGTGACAACGACGCGGGCACGCTCGACGTGCTCGTGCAGGGCAGTGGGTTCGGCGATCCTCACTACGGCGGCTAGCTGACGCTTACTGGAGCGACTCGGTGCGCGCCGGAGCGGCGCGCACCGGGCCTCCGGCTGCGACGGTGTCGGTCATGCCGAGGGCGACGTCTGCGCGCTCGGTCCCGACGAGGTGGTGCTTCCCCGCATAGAGCGCCCTCGCCTCGACGAGCGCGGCGTGTGCCTCGGACGTCTTTCCGGATCGCTCGAGCTGCTCGGCGAGATCCACGAGAGCGTCCGCCTGCATCACCGGAGCGTCGGTGCTCCGTGCAAGCTCGACCGCTTCGCGTGCGAGCTGCTCCGCCTGCGACTCGTCGCCCTTCGAAGCGCAGATCCTCGCCTTTGCCGCACGGACGAGAACCTGAGCCTCGACGTCGTCGTCGCTCGCGAGCTCGACGGTCTCGTCAAGGACAGGCTTGGCCTCCGCGTACCGGGCCAGATCGCAGAGTGCGACTGCGAGCAGGGCTGCCACGACGGGACGGAAGTAGCGTTCGTCCATCTCGGCGAGCTGCGTGTAGCCGCGACGGAGCTCGTGCTCGGCTGCGTCGGGTCGCGCAGCCGTCAGCTCGACTCGTCCCGAGGTGTAGGACGTCGCTGCGGCGAACGCATCGGCGCCGAGGTCGGTCAGGAGCTCGCGGGCTTGCGCAGCCAGCCCACGTGCGACGTCGAACTCCCCGAGCATCGCCCGGAGGTTCGCGAGCGAGAGCAGGACCACGGCCTCTGCCTGCCTGTTGTGGAGCCCGCGGCCGACGATCTCCTCGCCGCGCTCGATCGCCTCGGGAGCGGGCATCGGGCCGTCGCAGAGCGCCATCATGTAGGCGGCCGACATCCTCGCTTCCTGTCGGGCCTCGCCCGCGATCCTCGCGTTCTCGATCGCCCGCTCGCCGGCAGCTGCAGTGGCCTCCCACTGGCAGACCGTCCCGTGGACGAAGCCGACCATCCGCCATGCCTTCGCCAGCTCGGCTGCCGCCTCCCTCGACTCGAGCATCGGGATGATCCGGGCCGTCTCGTGCTCGACGTCCGCCCGCCAGGCCGCGAGGTCCTCGACCGCGCGATGACGGACGAGCAGTCGCGTCAGGATCGCGTCGGCTTCGAGCACCTCGTCGCCGAGGGCGTGCGCATCCGTCACCGCCTCGTCGAGGAGCGCCTCGGCCTCGGCGAACTCGCCTGTCTCCATCAGCGCCTCGCCGAGATCCGGGAGCAGCTCGAGTCGACGGCGGGAATCGGGTTGGAGCAGCGCGGCGGCACGCCTGAGGAGGTTCTCGGCTGCGCGCATGTCGCCGCGGCCGAATGCGCGCTGGCCCGCGGGGCCGAGCCGTCCGGCCGCGCGCTCGCCGAGCTCGCGGCCATGCTCGTCGAGCGGCGCGAGCTCGCTCAGATAGCGGTGCGCCTGTTCGAGGTGGTAGCCGAGGATCTCCTCGTACTCGACCTCGCGGTCGCGATCGCGGTTGACGAGCTCGGCCCAGTCGGCGAACCGCTCGTGCAGCGTCGCTCGTGTCCGCTTCAACAGTCCCTGGTACGCCGTGTCGCGGATGAGGATGTGATGGAAGCGGTACGCGTCCTCGTCCATGTCCTCCGGCGCACGCCGGACGAGTCGCTTGTCGACCATTCGATCGAGGAGCTCGGCGACGCGTTCGCGGATCGCGTCGGGAGCGAGCTCCGCCACGGCCGCCCGCGCGAAGACGGCGCCGACGACCGACGCCGGCTCGAGCACGGCGCGTTCCTCGTCGCTCAACAGCTCGAGGCGAGCGGCCAGCAATGCCTGGATCGTGCCCGGGATCGCGATCTCCTCCAGCGTGTCCTTCGGACGCCAGCCGTCGTGTCCGCGCTCCAGGTGGCCGTCGTCGACGAGCATGGAGAGAAGCTGCTCGACGTAGAGGGGATTCCCTTCGGCAGCGTCGACCACGCGCTGACGGACTGCCGCGGCGAGCCCGGCGCCGCCGAGGAAGCGCTCGATCACGTGCGCGGTCTGCTCGTCGGAGAGTGGCTCGAGCTCGAGGCGAATCGACGGCGCCGTCGCGCTCCAACCCTCGCGCCGGTCGAGCAACTCGGGGCGCGATGCGCACACGAGCGCGATCGGAGCCTCGCCCGATCCGGCGACGTGCTCGACCAGGTCGAGGAATGCATCCTCCGCCCACTGGATGTCGTCGACGAAGACGACGAGCGCGCGATCCCGGGCGAGTGTCTCGAGCAGCTTGCGCGTCCCCCAGTTGATCTCGTCGAGTGGGAACTCCTCCGTGCCCAGGCCGACCGCGGATGCGACGCGCTCGACGACCGCGGGCGAGTCGGGTGCGAGCGCCGACAGCTTCGCTCGCGCGAGCTCCGGAGGATCGTTCTCGCGGATCGATGCCGCGGCGCGGACGATCTCGAGCAGCGGCCAGAACGTGATGCCCCGCCCATAGGCGAGGCAGCGGCCGCGCAGGACCTCCGCGCCCGAGTCCTCGGCGCGTGTGAAGAACTCGTCGGCGAGTCGCGACTTGCCGAGGCCGGGCTCGCCGACGACGGTCGCGAGCCTGCAGCTGCCGCTGCGTCGCGCCTCGGCGAGCGAGCCGAGCAGGAGCTCGAGCTCCCGGTCCCGTCCTACAAGCTCCCCCTCGCTCATGCGCGCGACCTCGTCGCGTTCGCGCTCGCGGACGAGCCGATACGCAGCGACCCGTTCCGACTTCCCTTTCAGCTCGAGCGGCTCGACTTCCTCGACGACGACCGCGTCGCGCACGAGCCGATAGGTCGGCTCGCCGATCAACACCTCGAGTGCCGGGGCCGCCTGCTCGAGTCGCGCCGCGACGTTCACCGTGTCGCCGGTGACGAGCCTCTGGCCGGCGCTCGGGTCGCCGGCGACGACCTCACCCGTGTTGACGCCGGTGCGGTTCGAGAGCCGAACGCCGTACACGCGCTCGAGGTCGTTGTTCAGCCGCTCGAGCGCGGCCTTCATCTCGAGCGCCGCGCGGACCGCGCGCAACGCGTCGTCCTCGTGCACGCGCGGCAGACCGAAGACGGCCATCACCGCGTCGCCGATGAACTTCTCGATCAGGCCGCCGTGCTCCTCGAGCACCACGCGCATCGCGTCGAAGTAGCGCGACATCACCTCGCGCAATGCCTCGGAGTCGAGCTGCTCGCCGAGCGACGTCGAGCCCTTCAGGTCGGAGAAGACGATCGTGACGGTCTTCCGGACCTCCTGCGGCGGGAGCGCCTGCGCGAGCTGTGCGCCGCAGAAGCCGCACAGGCGGAAGCGTGGGGGGTTCTCCTCGCCGCAATTCGGGCAGATCTGCATCGAACCGAGTGTACTGAGGGCAAAAAACGCCACCCTCTCTACGGCTGCCGAGCTCTACTCGCCGACGGACCGAGTTTCGGTCAGGCGAGTTGCGTAAGACCTTCGGTGACCCAGGCGCGGAGCTCGTCCGAGCGCACGAACGGCGCATCGTCCGCCTCGGCGCGGGCAATTACGTCCTCCGCAGACGCACTAGAGCGCAGTCCGGCATAGAGGTAGATCAGCGCGGACGAGCGCGGTCCGGTCCGACAGGTCACGAGCGTCGGGCGAGGCAGGTCGTCGAGCGCCTCGATCTGTCGCCGCGCGAGGTCGAGGTCGAGCGGAGTCGGCGGGTCGGACACGACGTTGGCGGCCACGGGAACCGCACGCTCGACGTCTGCGTACGACATGCCTCCCTCCATCGAGGCGAACTCCTCGCCGCACAGGTAGAGCCACGATGCCGCGTGACGCTCCTGCGCGAACGCCTCGGGGTCCGACACCAGCCCTCGGTTGTGCATCAGGTCGGTCGGCGTCTCGAAGCTGACCACGGGTCGATCGTACTCCCGACCAGGTCTACGAGTCGGGTGAGCGACGGGGTGATATTCGAGCGCACGAGGCGCTCCGAGGATTCCTTCGACTCGAGCCGCTACTTGACTTCGTCTCGGCCAACGAACTCCCGGATGGGCGGTCCGGGGCGGATGGGGACGCCGTTGGTACGCAACACATCGCGAACATCGAGAATGAGGGGGAAGACCTCGTTGTTCCAGTCCTCGCCTTGCTCGTCCCAGGCTCGTTGCTCGGCCTCGACCGCCATCCGGTCCTGAGCAAACACGTGTTGGGTGAAGCGCCGGATGAACGGCCAGGCGACATGAATGACCCCCGGGATGGGCGGCTTCTCGATCATGAGCAAGCCATAGACGTGATTGGTCCGTTGCTCGGCATCCTCCGGGACGTAGGCGACCCAGAGGGAGAACGTCGGAAGTTCGGCGTTCTCGGGGATCAGTTGGAGGGTCTGGTAGGGGTATGCGGTGCGGATGGTGACGACGTCCGGCGATTTGCCGCCACCGATGCCCTCGCGCGCGAGCAGGCCGGCGCCGCGATCCCCCTTCCCGCCGACACGGGTGAAGAGGTAGCGGGCCTCGACGAACTGCGGACCGGAGTCGTAGCCGAGGAGCTTGGGCTGAATCCTGCCGAGGATGCCTCGGTGGAGAAACTGGTGGTTCATGTCAAGCAGATTCTCGTGCATGAACGAGTAATGGCATTGCACGGTGCGGGAGAACGTCATGGTCTTGTGCTTGGCGGAATCGAATTCCGGCAGCCTGGGCAGTGTTGTCGCGGGCGCCTTGTGCGGATCGCCTGGGAAGACGAACACGAGGCCATAGGCTTCGCGCGCCGGATAGGCGCGGACACCGCGCGGCGGTCGGCCGTCACCCTTCCTCAGGTAGGGAATCTGCGAGATGCGGCCGTCCCCGCGATAACGCCAGGCGTGATAGCAACAGCGAATCCAGTCGCCCTCCACGACGCCTAGGCTCAGCGGTACCTGGCGGTGAGCGCACCGGTCCTCCAATGCGTAGACCGTGCCGCTCTCGCCCCGGTACAACACGATCCGCTGACCCGCGAACGTGGCGGCGAACGTCTTCTCCTTCCGCACGCTCCTGGAGACAGCGATCGGGTACCAGAAATTCGGATTGAGCCCGATGCGCCGAAGGTCAGGTATGGCTTCGGAATGTCGATGACCCGAGTGGCCCGAGCCAATCGCCGATCCGGCCACGAGTGACCCGTCCTTCGCAGGAAGTGTCTCCTCAGCCATCTGCTTCTCCCTTGCTGTCCGGGTACGACCTCACGGTGTAGGCCAACGTACGACCTGACGTGCTGGTGTGGGCTGGATAGGGCGGGTGATTATGGCATGGCGCGCCGCCTCGTCGAACTCCCGCGCGCCCTCGTCGCTGACGAGGAAGTCGATGACACGTGCGCGACGAACGTCTGGCCGGCGACCTCAGCAAGCTCCACGCCGTGCGGCCACGTCTCGGTGTCAGACACCGTGCCGCAACCGTGACGAGAGCGTTGCGGAACGAGAGCGACGAGCGCGGAAGGTCGCGCTCATCGCACCTCGGCCGGGTCGATGTGCAGCTCGGCCTCGAGGAGCTGCTCGTGAACGGCGGGGGTGAGATTCGAACTCACGGACCGCCTTCCGGCGGTCAGCGGTTTTCAAGACCGCCCCGTTTGACCGCTCCGGCACCCCGCCGAGTTGGCCTCAGCCGCGTACCGTAGCGGCCGGGGTGAGCCGCGCCGGTGCACCGAGCTCCACGAGCGGCTCGGGGACGCTGAACGAGCCGTCCTCCTCCTGGTAGTTCTCCATGATCGCGAGCATCGCGCGCGCGGTCACCGCGGTCCCGTTCAGCGTGTGCACGTGCTCCAGCCTGTCGCCGCCGCGTCGGAACCGGATATTCGCGCGCCGCGCCTGGTAGTCGGTCGTGTTCGACGTCGACGTCAGCTCGCGGTAGCGGCCCTGGCCGGGGAACCAGCCCTCGATGTCGTACTTCTTCGCCGCGCTGGCGCCGAGATCACCAGCGGCGATGTTGACGACGCGGTACGGAAGCTCCAGCTCCTGCACGAGCTCCTCCTCGATCTCGAGCAACCGCTCGTGCTCGTCTCGCGACCACTCCGCCTTCGTGAACACGAACATCTCCACCTTGTCGAACTGGTGGACGCGGAACATCCCGCCGAGATCCTTTCCAGCCGCGCCTGCCTCGCGGCGAAAGCACGTCGAGTAGCCGGCATAGCGGATCGGCAGCGCGTCCTCGTCGAGCTCCTCGTCCGAACGCATGGCGGCGATCGCGACCTCCGACGTGCCCGTCAGGTACAGGCCGTCGCGCTCGATCGCGTAGATGTTCACCTCGTCCGTCGGCAGGAAGCCCGTGCCGTACATCGCGTCCTCGCGCACGAGCACGGGAGGAAGCACAGGGGTGAACCCGCGCGTGAGCAGCCGATCGATCGCGAAGCGGTAGAGCGCGAGCTCGAGCAACGCGACATCGCCCAACCGGTAGACGAAACGGGAGCCAGACACCTTGGCACCACGCTCGACGTCGATCATCGGCCACCCGTACACCGAGGCGAGCTCGAGGTGGTTCCGCGCGGGGAAGTCGAACGTGGGAGGTTCCCCGATGCGCCGAAGCTCGACCGCGTCGGCGTCGGTGAAGCCGTCGGGCGTGTCGTCGTCGGGCAGGTTCGGAATGCGGTCGAGGAGCTCCTGCCGCCTCGTCTCCGCCTCGGCGAGCCGCGCCTCGAGGCGTTGCAGCTCGGTCTTCACCTGCTCGAGTTCGACCAGCTGCTCGGGCGACGGCTTCCCCTTCACCTTCCGGCGCGCGCGCAACTCCTCGACCTTCGGCTGGACGTCGCGGACCGCCCGGTCGGTCTCGAGCAGCTCGTCGAACAGCTCGGCTGCCCCTTTGCGCGCCAGCGCGTCTCGAAACCGCTGCGGGTCATCGCGGGCGGCGCGGAGGTCGATCATGCGCGGGAGTCTAGGTACGCCTCCAGCACCTGCGCGACTCCCTCTTCCTCGACGGACGGACAGACGAAGTCGGCGACCGCCTTCACGCGCTTATGCGCATTGTCGACCGCGATGCCGTACGCAGCCCATTCGAGCAGCTCGACGTCGTTCTCGCCGTCGCCGAACGCCACCGTTTCTGCCGACGAGAAGCCGAGCCTCTCGGCGAGGAAGGCGAGGCCCGAGCCCTTCGTCACGTCCGCCGAGGCGAACTCGAGGAAGAAGGGCAAGGACTTGGAGATGTGGAGGCGCCGCTCGAACTGCGGCCGCACTCGCGCTTCGAGCCCGTCCAGCACCTCGGGGTCGTCGATCACCACGAGCTTCGTCGGCGGCCGGTCGAGCCAGGCGAGGAGGTCGCCCACCGGATGGAGCTGGAGGTTCTGGAAGTCGGCGTACAGCCGCGCCGCAGGGGTGACCTCGGCGACGTACAGCTCGTCGTCGACGTAGCAGTTCAGACCGAAGCCGTCGTCGTTGAGGACGCGGATCGTCTCGCGCGCGAGCTCGAGCGGGATCGGAATGTGCCGAAGCCATTTGCCCGAGCGCGGCTCGGCGACGACTGCGCCCTGGTAGCAGACGAGCGGATCGTCGAGCCCTGCCTCGAGTGCGTACGGGCGCACGGCCCGGAACATCCGCCCCGTCACGAGGATCACGTGGGCGCCCGCGGCACGAGTCCGCTCGATCGCGGCGAGCGTGCGCGGTCGCAGCACCACGTCCTCCGCGATCAGCGTGCGGTCGAGGTCGCACGCCACGGCCTCGAGTGTGCGTGGGAAGCCGTTCGGGAGTATCAGCCGCTCGAAGGCTGCGTCAGGAAGGCGACGAGCGCGTTGATCTGGTCCGCGGGCAGCGACTTGAACGTCTGCGGCATGACGTTCTTCGGATAGCCCTTCTCGATGTAGGCGTTCGGGTCGACGATCGACTCCTTCACGAACGCCTGCAGGGGTTGGTGCGCCCGCTTGGCGTACAGCGGGAGCTTGTCGAGGTCGGGCCCGATCGTGCCCGTCGCTCCGGCGGCCGTGAAGGTGTGACATCCGTTGCATCCCTGGGAAGCGAACAGCGCCTTGCCGGCGGCTGCCGGGGACGGAGCTGCGACGGTCCCGATCACGGTCTCCGGAAGCGGCTGGACCGTCCCTTTGCTCCCGCATCCCGCCGCGAGCATGACGAGCAAAAACGGCACCATGGCGGCGGCGGGGCGTCGCATCGCGCGCGAGTCTACTGCCTCCCAGCGGACGAGCGCCCAGCAGCCGATCGCGCCGAGAAACGCGACGTCGACGGGCGAGTCGTTGACGAGGAACGACACCGCGACGGCGACGAGCATCGCGTCCACGGTCGGCCCGTCGCGCAGGAATACGGCGATGACAACGAGCGCCGTGATCGAAACGGCGAACTCGGCGATCTTGCCCGCCGTCGACGTGACCGTGAGGTAGGAGAGATGGAGACGGTGTCCGAGGTCGCCGAAGAGCGTTCCGGGTCCCCCGCCGACGGCATGCGTGACGTGGCTCGATCCACCGAGTGCGGCGTCGGCTCCGACGATCGCGAACGTCAGCACGACGACAGCCGCAGCAGCAAGGACGACGCGTCGCGCGGTGAGCGGTGCGTCGCTCTTGCGCAGCGCGAGCACCGTGAACGCCACGAGGTAGACGACGATGCCACCGCCGTCGGCACCCGCGTGGCTCCATCCGACGGTCACGAGCACGAGCGCCGCCACGAGCGCGGACCACGGCAGGGTCGCGGCCGAGACGGCAGCGAGCGCAGGCGCGAGGAGCAGTGTCTCGAGCTGGTTCGTCAGCCCGTAGAAGCGTCCGCCTCCGTCGGGCCGCGCGCCGAGCACCGCGACCGAGTTCAGCTCCGTGTCGAAGAGGAACACGAGCAGCAGCGCGAGGAAGAACGCCGAGACGAGCGGCGTGATCGCCGAGCGTGGCCACGGGACGATCAGCGAGAGCACGACGGCGAAGCCGACGACGCCGAGGATCAGCGCCCAGAAGTTCTCGATCCCGAGTGCGGAGAGGACGAGCGAACCGGCCACCGCCGCCACGCACGCGATCACGCCCGCGCGGCCGTTGACGAGCGCGACGAGGCCGACGACGAACAGCAGTGCGACCGCCGCCCAGCCGCGTGCCTTCGCGACCCTGTGGATCCGATGGTCGAGCTCGCTGAGCTTCGCGGCCGCGTCCGACGACGCCTGCGAGGCGAGCGGCGACGACCGGCAACCGCCGGCGCGCAGATGAACGACGGCGGGAGCGACGTCCGCAATCGAGATCAGGCCGGTCACCCGTGTGTTGCTGGACGTCAGCAGACCGTGGAGCCCGCATCCGACCACGGCGATCGGATACCGCCGGTCGTTCGGCGTCGTCCCGGCGGGGGGGAGCGACACGTAGATGGTGACGCGGCTCCCGGCCTCGGAGGAGGGCACGAACAGGACCTTCCCCGTGGGCACGCCGCCGAGGAGGGCGTGCTGGACCTTGCCGCGCTCGAGCGAGGCGAGCGCCCCGGCGCGCGTGACCGTCTGGCCGTCTCCTGGGACCAGGAGCCCGACCGCCCCTCGAGAGGCGTAGGCCGAGAGCTCGAACGGTGCGACGACCCGCACCGAGACGGCTTCTGCCCGCGCGATTGAAGAGAAGTTAAGAAGTCCGGCGAGAACCAGGCCTGAAACTACAATGAGTCTCGTCCACCTCAAGGAGAAACGATTCTCGATGAAACGCAAGGCCTATGGACGCGATGCCGGACTGACGATCCGCATGCTGTTCACAACCGGCTTGCTCGGGCTGCTCTACGTCGGCTTCGGGCTCGTCCTCTTCTATCTCCTGAACGTCGGTCTCGGCGCGATGCTCGTGATCGTGATCGCCCTCGCGTTCTTCCAGTACTACACCTCTGACAAGCTCGCGCTACGTGCCTCCGGCGCGAAGATCGTCACCCCGGACGAGGCGCCGGAGCTTCACGCGACCGTCGAGCGGCTGTGCGCGATGGCCGACCTCCCGAAGCCGCGCGTGGCGATCGTCGACACGGACGTCCCCAACGCCTTCGCCACGGGCCGGAACCCCAAGCACGCGGTCGTCGCCGTCACGACCGGCCTGCAGCGACGCCTCGACGAGAAGGAGATCGAAGGCGTGCTCGCACACGAGCTCACCCACGTCGCGAACCGTGACGTGCTGGTGATGACCGTCGCCTCGTTCTTCGCCATGCTGGCGGCGATGCTCACTCGGTTCGGCCTCTACGCCGGGATGTGGGGCGGAGGCTTCGGCGGCAACCGCAACAGCAACAACAGCAACTCGGTGCCTGTCTGGCTGATCGTGCTGGTCGTCTCGATCGTCACCTACATGATCTCGTGGGTCCTGATCCGCACGATCTCGCGATATCGCGAGTACGCGGCCGATCGCGGCTCAGCGCTGATCACCGGCGCGCCCGAGTACCTGATGAGCGCGCTGCAGAAGATCTCCGGCGAAATCGCACGGATCCCGCAGCAGGACCTCCGCGAGGTCCAGGGGATGAACGCGTTCTTCATCATCCCCGCGAGCGTGAAGCAGGCCGGGGCCGAGCTGTTCATGGACCACCCGCCGCTCGCGAAACGCCTCGCGGCCCTCGCCGAGATCGCGCGCGAGATGGGTCGCCCGGTCTCGTAGTCGCCGTTCGCGCCGGTGGGCCTCCGTGACGTCCTCTCGGGTCGGAAGAAGCTGCCGCAGCCGAAGGCCGAGCGGCTGTTCGCGCTGACGACCGCGGCTGTCACGCTGCAGACCGAGTGCAACCTGACGACTGCGGGCGCGGGCGGGATCTGCTTCAAGCCGCTCTCCGCCGGCGCCTTCGACCGCGCGGCCGACGACCTCGAGCAGCTGCTCGACGGCATCGCGCACGACTCTGGCTCGAAGCTCGACCGCAGCGAGGACAGCTTCGGGTTCAGCTGGATCGTCGTCCACGACCCGCAGCTCGAGGATCAGGTCGCAACCGTGCACGCGGTGGCGCAGGGATTCGAGGAGCAGGGCTTCGGCGACCGCCTCCTCGGCGCGGCCTTCAGGTTCCAGCATCCGCTCTCGGCGGACGGGGATGACCCGGTCTTCTTCGTCTACGGGTACAAGACCGGGACGTTCTGGCCCTTTGTCCCGACGGGCAAGGATCACACGCGCGACAACGCCCAGGAGCTCGAGCTGAAGGCGAAGCTCGAGAGCGAGCTGCCGATCGAGCCCGACCTGAGCCGCTGGTTCGGGCTGTTCGACGCCCCCCTCTAGAGCGCTTTTTCCCTGCAAATTGGGCCTCGATGTCGCTGTGGTGCTGTTGTGATGCCATAGACTGCTTGACATGACATCACAATGATGTCATCATGGCGCCTATGAACATCGCGGCCTTTGTCGAGGCGCTCCAGCGGGACATCGAGGGCGTGGCCGGAATCGGGGACGAGCAGGTCGCCGACGCCGCGCGCCGCATCGCCGCAGCCCTGGAGCCCTCCCTCCGGCTCCGGCTGATGGAGCTCCTCGGCGAGGTCGCGGCCGAGCTGACGAGCCAGCTTCCGAACGGCCACGTCGAGGTGCGGATGGCCGGCGGCGACCCCGAGCTCGTCGTCGTCGAGGAGCGCGGCCCGATGCCGTCTCCCGACGACTCGCTCAGCGCCCGCGTCACTCTCCGGCTGCCCGAGACGCTCAAGGCGATCATCGACGCCGCCGCGCAGGACGAGGGCGTGTCCGCAAACACCTGGCTCCTGCAGCAGATCTCGAGGAGCGCGAATCCCCAGCGGCGAGGCCCGGGCGGCCGCCGCATGTCCGGCTACGGCCGCAGCTGAAAGGAGCGCAGATGCACGTTCTTCCACTTCCGTTCGGCACGGCGATCGCTCTTCTGCCGCGCCGTGAGGCCGAGAGACTGCGTGAGCCGAAGGAGGTTCCGCTGATCGAGCGTCGCGGTCATCCGCGCGAGCGTCTGCTCGGCGACACCCGCTATGCCGCCGTCGGGCGGCGCATCGTCTGATGCCGACCTGGACCTTCGAGACGCCTGGAGCAGTCGGAGTCGACCTCGAGCTGCCGGTCGGACGGGTCGAGCTCGAGACCGTCGAGGGTACGACAACGCATGTCGACCTCGAGGGCAGCTCGGAGTTCGCGGACATCATGGAGAACGCGAACGTCGAGGCGGTTCCGCGCGGAAACGGCCACCAGGTGCGTGTCGAGGTTCGTGAGCGCACCGGCTTGATCATCAGGATCGGGAACGCGCCCACCATGCGGCTGCGCGTGAGCTGCCCGCCCGAGGCCGATGTCCTCGTCCGAACGAAGTCCGCCGACGTCCGCGCACGCGGAACATATGGCTCGTTCGAGGCGAAGACCGCATCCGGCGACGTCAGCCTGGACCGGGTCAATGGCGACGCCCGGCTCAAGACGGCCAGCGGCGACGTGGCGATCGAGCGTGCCGGCGGGACGGTCCAGGTGCAGACCGCGTCGGGTGATGTCGCGCTGCAGAAGGCGGGGGGCGACGTCGCCGTGCAGGCCGTCTCCGGCGACGTTTGGCTCAAGGACGCGAGCAAAGGGGTTCGCGTGAACACCGTCTCCGGCGACCAGCGTCTCGAGGCGGTCGTCGAGGGGACCGTTCAGGCGGAGTCCGTCTCCGGCGACGTGCTCATCGGCGTGCGGCGCGGCTCGCGCGTCTACGTCGACGCCAAGACGGTCAGCGGCTCGACGAGCAGCGAACTCGAACTCACCGACGCGCCGGCGGCCGACGACCCAGGGGCCGACGACGGCGACGGGCCGATGATCGAGGTGCGGGCGAAGACCGTGAGCGGCGATATCGCGATCGTCCGGGCCGCGGCGGCGCCGAGCGAGACGCCGGCGTCCTGAAGAAGCGAGACGCCGTGCGACTCTGGCCGTCCGGCGGTCTCTGGCGTCATCACGACTTCCTGAAGCTCTGGACCGCGCAGGGCGTCAGCGAGTTC
>DASPSY010000092.1:0-41273 GCA_035623685.1 Gaiellaceae bacterium | reverse complement strand
CGGGGTCGATCGCTCCCATCGACCGTCCGGTGGTGATCAGCGCCGGGGCGACGCTCGTGACGATCAGCTTCGACCCGAACGCATGTGCGATGTCGGCCGCACGCTCGAGCGCGCGCTTCGACGCATCGGTGTCATCGAAGCCGAGGACGATGGTCTTCATGTCTGCCTCCCTGTCGCTTCGGAGGCACAAGGCTCTCACAAACCAGGCCGGACGTAAACGTTCAGTCGCTTCTGGGCGTGGGCGATCGCCCGGAACGCCTCCCGGAGCTCGCTCCGCGCGAGCGGTGGCAGCTCCGTCGGGTCGATCAGGTTGTCGGGCTTCGACCCGGCCTCGAGCTGGACCGCGTGGTGGTGGAGGCGGACGCGCATGAAGATGACGAACGCCTCACGCAATGCGGCCGCCGTATCGGGCTCGAGGCCGCCCGTCTCCTCCGCGGCGACGAGGCGGTCGAGCGTCGAGGAGATGGTGATCCCGTTCGCGAGCGCGTGGAAGCGCGCCAGGTTCACGACGGGAAGGATGCCGCCGCGCTTGATGTCGAGCTTGCCGGTGTCCTCGCCGTCCCGCTCCACGACGATCGAGCCCCGGAACCCGAGCGGAGGGCGGAAGTCGGTCGCGGTCCGGGCGAGCCTGCCGAGGAAGTCCGGATGGTCCTTGGCCCGGCGCATGATCGCGACCAGCGGCGGGACGACTCCCAGCGAGCCGCTGACCTGGCGGAAGTCGAAGGCGACGGTCGCGCGGATCAGGTGCGATCGGTCCGGCGAGTGGAAGCAGTCCTCGAAGACGCCCAGCCACTCGCTCGCAGGCATCCGCCAGAGGCGGTACGCGGCGAGCACGTCGTTGTTGTCGGCGAGGAAGCCGCATTGCTCGAGCCCGTCGTTGACGTCCTTCGCCATGCGCTCGAAGTACGTGTCGACCGTCGCGCCGTTGTCGGGATCCGCGTAGGCGAGCGCGTTGTCCTGGTCCGAGCCGAGGGTGAACTCCCGTCGCGCGGCGCTGCCGAGGTCGAGCCACGCCCAGGAGACGGGCGCCGGGCCGTGGTCGCGGATCGCGAAGTCGATCAGCCTCGAGGTGAACGTATCGATCTGGAGCGAGAGCACACGGCCGATGTCGACACCCGACAAGCCCGCATCGAGGAGTGCGAGGAACAGCGAGCGCAGCCGCGTCGCCGCCTGCAGCAGCTCTTCGTGATCCCGCGCCTGCAGGACCGCGCGTCGGACGGCGAAGGGGCTTCGGCTCTCGAGGCCGAGCAGGTCAGACGCGCTGAGCAGTCCGAGGACGTTGCGTCGCGCGTCGACGACGACGAGGTGGTCGACGTCCGCGTCGAGCATGTCGACGACCGCGTCCACGGCGAGCCGACCCGGATCGACCTCCACCGCAGGCTCGAGCGCGCGCGAGACAGGGTTCTCCGGCGAGACGTGGCCTGCGAGCACGGTCGCACGGAGCTGCGCGTCGGTGAGGATGTACAGACGCTCGCCCTCCCGGACGAGAGCGGCCGACTCGCCGCGGGCCGTCATCACCTCGGCGGCCTTGCTGATCGTCGTGTTCGGGTCGCAGTAGACGGGCTCGCGCGCGATCAGTTCGTCGACGCGGATGGTCGAGAGCGACGGCAGCGCATGGACTGCGTGGCCGGTGCGCGTCAGCCTCTCCCGCAGCGTCGCCGCGACGAACCCGGCGCCCGCGGGGCGGCCGAGGACCTGGAGCGCCTGGTCGTGCGGGATGAGGAAGCACGTCGAGTCCTCGTGCGCACGCACGGTGAACGCGGGTGCGAGGCCGGTCAGCAGCGACGGATGCCCGAAGCTCTCGCCGGGCTCGAGGACGTCGATCACCTCTTCCTCGTGCACGAGCTCCATCGACCCGGAGCGGATGACGTAGAAGTACGTCGCCGGCGCGGCGTCCTCGACGAGGACGTCGGCGCCCTCGTCGTAACGCTCGACCCGAACGGCTTCGGCCACCGCCGCCAGGTCGGCCGCGGCGAGGTCCGCGAACGGCGGGAAGCGGCCGAGGAATGCGGCGATCTCGTCGTGAGGACTCATGGGCTCCACTTTCTCGTGCATTTTCCCGTTTTCCTCTTGTTTCGACGGTTGCGATCTGTCACGGTTGCACCCACCTATCGCGAGCAAGGAGGGTTCTACCCATGGCTGCAGGCATGGACGAGCTCGATTACGAAGGCGGAGGACTCCCGCGCGAGACCAACTGGTGGGGGGCGTTCGTCATCGGGCTTGCCGGAACGATCCTCGTGACGGGCATCGCGCCGGTGATGGTGACGTCGCTCGGAGCCTCCTCGATCCCGAGCATCGTCATCGTCACACTCAGCGGCTGGCTGCTCTGTCTTTTCCTGGCGGAGCTCTCGGCGATGATGCCCGAAAGAACGGGCGGCTCGCCCTCGTACGCGTACCCGGCGTACAAGACCCGGTGGCCGCGCGCCGCGGAGCACATCAACGGGTTCACCGCGTGGGCCTACTGGCTCGGCTGGTTCCCCGTCGGTCCGATCAACATGATCCTGGCCTCCGCGTACATCGTCAGCAAGCTGAATCTCTCCGAGGCGGGATTCACGCCGATCCACACGCCGATCGCGTGGTGGACGCTGGGGTTCTCGATCGTCGGACTGCTCTTGCTCTTCATCCCCGCCTACCTCGGAATCCGTCTCGGCGCGGTCTTCGCGACGGTGCTCGGCCTGCTCTCGATGATCCCGCTGACCTTCCTCGCCGTCGCGTGGATCTTCAACCCGTCCGCGGCGTCCCTGTCGAACCTCTCCGGGTTCCACCAGGCGGACGGCACGGGCTTCTTCACGGCCGACTACGGTCACGGCTGGTTCACGATCTACATCGCGTTCGCGTTCCTGCTCACCTGGAACGTGATCGCGATGGAGGCGGCCGCCTGCTACATCGGCGAGTGCAAGGACCCGGACCGCGACGCGAAGATCGCGATGAACCTCGAGGGCGGCTACGGCGTGTTCATCTACACGATGATCCCGATCTCGTTCATCCTCGTCCTCGGTGCCGGCGCTCGCTCGGCCGATCCGAAGACGATCTTCGTCAGCTTCGCCGACAAGGTCTTCGGCGGCGGCGGCTCCACGCTCGACTGGCTGATCGCGCTGATGCTGATCGTCGCGCTGATCCTCTCGGCGCTGAACGCGATCACCGGCACGGCGCGTGCGCTGCACCAGATGTCGGTCGACGGTCAGTTCCCGCGCTTCTTCCAGAAGACGAACAAGCACGGCGTGCCGGACCGGTCGATGATGTTCAACGTCGCCTGCATGATCGCCGTCGTGTTCATGGGCGGCGCGGTCGAGATCTACACGTTCTCGAACGTGGGCTACCTCGCTTCGTTCCTGCCGGTGCTCGTCGGCTACTACCTGCTCCGACGAGACAGACCGAACCTGCGGCGGCCGTTCAGGCTCCCGGAGTGGATGAAGTACGCGGCGCTCGCGCTGGCCGCGTTCTACGCGTTCATCTACTTCTACGGCGGGCCGGTGTACGCTGCGTGCACGTGCTCGCTCGCGGGGACGAACACGCTCATCTACTACTTCATCGGGATCGTCACGCTGCTCGCTTACCTGCCGCTGTACTGGTATCGCAAGCGCGTGGAGAATCGTCGCGAGGAGGAGGCTCGCCCGCCCGCGGCGATTCCGACCCCCGGCTCGTAGCTCCCTCCGCTGGGCGCCGGCCGCGGGCCGGCGCCCAGCGCGTCCTCCCGTGATCTTCTCGCGTGCATCAGACCCACCCGACCCCTCGGCGGTCGAGGTCGAGCGGGTCCTGCTGGCAACCGAGGGACGACCGATCCCCGCCGAGGCGATCGACTTCGCCGCCGAGCTGGCGGCGCGGACGAGGGCGTCCGTCTACGTCCTGTCGATCGCGCGCGTGCACGGGACGCAGTTCGGCATGCAGAATCCCGGCCTCTTCCCGACCCGGCACGAATGGGACGAGCACCGGGCACTCGTGGACGCCGCCGTCAAGGCGGTGGAGCGGCGCGGTCTCGACGCCAAGGGCCGGGTCGTCGCCACGCGCAAGGCGACGAAGACGATCGTGCGAGAGGCGGAGCGGCGTGAGTGCGACGCGATCGTGATGGCGGCCGACCCCCCGCGCAACCGGCTCGTCGCGGACTTCATGTGGACGCAGGAGCCGTACCGCGTCCGCCAGCGCGCGAAGGTGCCGGTCTTTCTCGTCCCGCGCGTGACGCCGGCGAGCTAGTCCTGCGGGGGGAAGTCGTACGACGAGGGTATGGTCGCCGGCTTCGGGCCGACGACGATCGCGATCTCCTGGTGCTCGAGCAGCGGCAGCTTCGTCGGGTCGGCGCGAAGCCGCTTCCCGTCGAGGTAGACGCGATAGGCGTCGGCCGGGGCGCAGTAGCTGCCGAGACAGCGCCGCGTCAAGCGGACGCCCCACACGCCGAAGAACTCCCCGAGCGTGTACTCGCGCCGCACGCCCGACTCGACGTGGATGACGCCAGAGTCGTCGTGCGTGTGCAGCGGCACGAGGAACCTGCCGCCCGGGTCGATGCCGATCCCCGATGGCACGACGACGTGCGACCCGTTGACGTAGATATCGAGATGCTGGTGCGTGTGGATCGTCAGGCCGAACTGGTGTGGGAGCGACATCGCGACGACTCGCTGAGGAACCGCTGCTGTGTTGGCGCTCCATGGCGGCGGTGTGGTGAGGACGCCCGGGAGGCGGTCGGAGTCGAACGTGCGGACGACCGTCGGCTGTGGTCCACCGGAGGATGCGTGTCCGCCGAGGAAGTGCGCCGTCAGGATGCCGGCGGAGGCGACGAGCCCGACGCCCATTCCAACCCAGAACGAGCGCTGCTTCGGCGCTCCGGTCCGTGGCGCGGGGGGCGGCCGCCATCTCCCGGTCCGTTTCGGCGGAGTCCGCCTCGGCGGCGTCCGCTTCCCGGCGCGCGTCATCGCGGCTCAGTGTACGACCGGCTCGGGGCATCGACGCCGTGACGAGCTATCAGGTCCTCTACTGGCAGGACGTGCCATCGCTCGTGCGCGTCTGCGACGGCGGCCGTCCGGTCTCGTATCAGCTGCCCGAGTGGTTCCAGCAGGAGATCGACCGGCGCGCGATGGACCAGGGACTGACCGGCAGCGACGCGTATCTCGAGCACTGGCATTGGGGCGAGCGGCGCGAACGCCCGGAGCCTGCCGACGTGCTGGTGGACGTGCTCGCCGCCGAGTTCTCGCAGGAGTTCGGCGGCGCCGAAAGCTAGGCCGCCACGCCGCGGCGCTCGAAGATGACGAGCAGGCTGAGGCGCTCGTACGCGCTGAAGCGGTGGTCCGCGCCTGCCTCGACGAAGACCGCGTCGCCCTCCTTGACGGGCACCGCTGTCCCCTCGACGTCCAGCACGCCGCTCCCCTCGAGCACGACGTAGATCTCGTCGTCGGCGTGCGGCTGTTGGCGGTCCGGCTCGGGAGCGACGAGCACGTACACGCCGAGCTCGAGCCCCGCCGACTCGTGCACGATCTCGTAGCCGCCCGTCGACGCCGCGAGCCGCTCCTTCACCTCCTCGATGCTGAACGCGTGCACCGCGTCCACCCTACTACGGCCTGCCACGCGTTAAGGCGGCGCGGACACCGAAGGGATCGCGCGGCGTTCATCGAATTGGCGACGGACTCGACGTGGTGGCAAGCCTCGCGACCCCGCTCTTGGTCGTCGTCTTCGGGACGGGGGCGATCGTCACGTGGGCGGCCGGCGTCGCGCTGTCGAAGGCGACGGACGCCCTCGACGTCCGGCTGAATCTCGGCGACGAGCTCGGCGGCATCCTGCTGCTCGCAATCGCGGGCAGCCTGCCTGAGCTGGCGATCACGATCTCGGCCGCCGCGAGCGGGCACCTGGACCTTGCGGCGGGCAACCTGATCGGCGGCATCGCCGTGCAGACGATGGTGCTCGTCGTCTGCGACGCGGCGGTCGGTCCACAGCGGCCGCTGACCTTCCTGGTCGGCGCGCTCACGCCCGTGCTCGAGGGGATGCTCGTCGTTCTCGTCGTTTCCGGCGTGCTGATGGGCTCGCTGCTGCGGCCGTCGACGGCGATCGCTGGTGTCGTCAGTCCCGCGTCGGTCGCGATCGTCGTCGTGTGGCTCGTCGGCGTCTACGTGATCAACCGCGTCCGCAAGGATCCTCGCTGGAAGGTGTCGATGCCCGGCTCGCACCGGGGGCGTCGGCGTCACCGTGATCCGCACGAGGACCAGGCACATCCGTTCGCCGGCTCGTCGACGCTGAGGATCGGCTTGATCTTCGGTGCGGCGTGCGCGTTGACGCTGGCCGCCGGAGTTGCGCTCGAGGTCACCGGCAACTCGCTCGCCGATCGTGCCGGCGTGAACGGTGCGATCTTCGGCGCGACGATCCTCGCCGCGGCGACCGCGCTTCCGGAGATCAGCTCGGGCATCGCCGCGGTGCGACTTGGCGACAACGCGCTCGCGCTCGGCGACATCTTCGGCGGCAACGCGTTCCAGGTCTGCCTGTTCCTGCTCGCCGACCTGATCGCGGGCGAGCCGGTGTTGCCTAAAGCCGGCGCGCTGAACAGCTGGCTCGCCTCGCTCGGCGTCGCCCTGACCGCGATCTACGCGATCGGCGTCGTCGCGCGGCCGATGCGGTGCAGGTTCCGGCTCGGGCCCGACTCGCTGCTCGCGATCGTCGTGTACGGGCTCGCGACCGCCGGCCTGTTCGTCGTACCGCACTGACGCGCGAAGTCCGGAGAAGATGTCCTTCCGCGTGAGCGAGCTCGTGGACATCGCGCCGCGGCCTGTGGTCTGGGGACTGCTCTCGACCGCTCGGATCAACGAGCTGATCCTGCGCGGTGCGGCTGGCTCGAAGGCGCTCGAGATCCGCGCCGTTGCAAGCCGCGACCGCGCGCGGGCCGAGCGGTACGCGCGCGAGCACGGGCTTCCGCGGTGGCACGCATCGTACGACGGGCTGCTCGCGGATCCGGAGATCGAGGTCGTGTACGTCTCGCTTCCGAATGCGCTCCACGTCGAGTGGGTCGAGCGTGCGCTGCGCAGCGGCAAGCACGTGCTCTGCGAAAGCCGCTCAGCCCGCGACCGCACGAGGTCGAGGGTGTGTTCGCCGTAGCGCGAGGCGAGGGCAACCTGCTGATGGAAGCCTTCATGTACCGCCACCATCCGCAGCTCGCGATGGTGACCGAGCTGTTGCGCGATGGGAACGATCGGCGAGCTTAGCCTGATCCGCTCGTACGGGCTGCAGCTAGAGAACTTCTCGGCAGCGGTTCGCGGTCTTGCGCGGCCGGCGCTCGGCGAGGACGATGCGCTCGGCAACGCGCGTGTGCTCGCCGCGCTGCGGGAGTCGGCGGCCGAGCGGCGCTGGGTGTCGCTCTAGCGTAGGGTCACGCGATTCGGACTGGGAGGCTCTCGTGACGGATCTCGGTGGCGGCGTCTATTTGTCGCGAATCGACAGCGACGAGTTCGAGCTGGACGAGGAGGATGGCGGCTTCGCGCATACGCTGTTCGAGGGACGGCGACGCCATGGGCGGCCTGTGGAGGCCGGACCCGACGCAGAGTCCCTGACCCGGCGCGAGCGTGGCGCCGTCTGCCTGACGTCCGCCGGGTCTCGCGAGCCTCCACACGAGATCCGTTCAGCTCGATAACGGATCCGTAACGAGCCGGTGTGAAGCTGCGCGCGTGACGGTGTCGCCGCCGCTCGGCCTCGAGCGGTCACGAACGGGTGCGGCTGGGGCGCCTCACGGAAGCGGGTGGTGGGAGGGATGCGGTGGCCGCCGTCGCGGCAATCGAAACCGATGGCCTGGTCAAGCGGTTCGGCGAGACGCTCGCCGTCGACGATCTGAGCATGCGCGTCGAGCAGGGCGCGGTGCGCGGGCTCCTCGGTCGCAACGGGGCAGGAAAGACGACGGTCTTCCGCATCCTCTTCGGCCTGCTTCGGCCGGAGTCGGGCTCCGTGCGGTTGTTCGGCCGCGACGCGAAGCCCGACGACGTCCTCGTCCGCGACGGGATCGCAGGCTTCGTCGAGGAGCCACGCTTCTACCCGTACCTCTCGGCCCGCAGGAACCTCGAGCTGCTCGGTCAGCTCGACGGAGATCACCGCCACGATGCGGGCGATCTGCTCGAGCTCGTCGGTCTCGGTACGCATGTCGGCCAAAAGGTCGGCAACTTCTCGACGGGGATGCGTCAGCGGCTCGGCCTCGCCGCCTCGCTCCTTCGGCGGCCTCGACTCCTGCTGCTCGACGAGCCGACCATCGGCCTCGACCCGGCGAGCGCGGCGACGGTGCGTGCGCTGATTCGGCAGCTTGCAGACCACGGCGTCACGGTGTTCCTGAGCAGTCACAACATGAGCGAGGTCGACGAGCTCTGCGACACGGTCGTGATCGTCGATCGTGGCCGGGTCGTCTGGGACGGGACGCTCGAGCGCCTGCGCCACGAGGCGCCAGCTCCTGCGTACACGCTCGTGACGACCGACGACGGGCGCGCGTTCGAGCTCGGACGTGAGCGAGCGCGGCTCGACGTCACGTTCGCCGACCGGGCTCGCCGGCTCACCGTCCGCGCGGACGATGCAGCGCGGAACGACTACGTCGTCGCGCTCGGTCGAGCGGGGATCGCGGTGCAGCTGCTCGAGCCGGTGGCCGCGCCGCTCGAGGCGCTGTTCGAGCAGCTCACCGGCGGCGAGCCCACGAGCGCCGAGCGATGAGCGTGCTCGCGCCTCCGGAGCCGATCGCCGTCGAGCGCATTCGGCGCGACCTGCCCGGGACCGCAACGGTGCTTCGGGTCGAGCTGGCGAAGCTGCGCGAGCAGCTCGCGATGCGGGTCCTCCTCGCCGTCTGCGTGCTCGCGCCGCTCGGGTTCGCGACGGTGATGCGGATCCAGGGCGCAGTCCCCGCCGACACGCTCTTCGGCCGCTGGGCGAAGACGACCGGATTCGCAAGCCCGCTGACCGTGCTCGGCTTCGCGGGCTCGTGGGGGTTCCCGCTGCTCGCCGGGATCGTCGCCGGCGACATGTTCTCGAGCGAAGACCGGTACGGGACGTGGAAGACCCTGCTCACACGGTCGTGCTCGCGCGGTGTCGTGTTCGCCGGGAAGGGGCTCGCCGCATGCGTCTGCGCGATCGTCGGCGTCTGCGTGCTCGCGCTCAGCGGCCTCGTCTCGTCGGTCCTGCTCGTCGGCACGGATCCGCTCGTTGGTCTCTCCGGCCAGCTCGTCTCGCCGGGGCGCGCAGTCGCGCTCGTGCTCTCGAGCTGGGCGTATTCGCTGCTGCCCGTGCTGTCGTTCGTCGCGCTCGGGTTGATGCTCTCGGTCGTGACGCGCAGCGGCATCGCCGGCGTCCTCGGTCCGCCGGTCGTCGCGCTCGTGATGCAACTACTGACGCTGCTCGGTCCCGGCGAGATCGTCCGCGCCGTTCTGCCGACGACGCCGTTCGACGGGTGGCACGGGTTGTTCGTCGAGCCCGTACATGCGCGCCCCGTCTTCCAGGGCGCGGAGACGAGCATCGTCTACACGGGTGTCTTCCTCGCGGTCGCGTGGCATGTCTTCAGCCGCCGCGCGATCGCAGGTTCGGAGGCCGTTCCGCACCGGCGGCGCCAGGTGCAGCTGCGAACGGCAATCGGCGCGACCGCCGTGGTCGTCCTGCTCGCCGCCGGCAGCGGCTGGGGCCCGACCGACATCACCGCGAAACGGCTCGAGCGGACGATCACGCCGACCTTCGAGCGCCTCGTCGTCCTGCAGTACCGATGGCGAACGGACCGAGATCCGGGAAACGCCACGCTGCACGCGATCACGACGTGCCGACGCGGCGGAGGCTCTCGGCCTGCACGCGGCGCGGGAGACGACTGGACCTGCGTCGTCAAGCTCGTGAGCCCGGAGCTCACCGCCAAGTCGATGACGCTCGACCTGACCGTCCGGCCGAACGGCTGCTACACCGCACAGGCGCCGCCGTCGATCATCGGCCCGCTCGTCCTGCGCGACGCCAGGGGCAAGGCGTTCGTCAACCCGCTCTTCGCCTTCGACGGCTGCTTCGGGACGACGTAGCCCGCCGTGAGTGTCGTAGCCTCTCCGGCGTCAACCGAAGGAGGCAGGTATGTCCAGCACCGCCGATCCCGGACAGACCCCGATGATGCTGATCCACGGCGCCTGGCTCTCGGCGCGCAGTTGGGAGACCTTCGTCGGCTACTTCACCGAGCGTGGCTTCGACGTCTCGACGCCGGAGTGGCCCCGCAAGGAAGGCGACGTCGAGCAGCTCCGCGAGGGAGCCGACGAGCTCGCGGGACTCGGCCTGACGGAGGTCGTCGACCACTACGAGTCGTTGATCCGCGAGCTCGACGAGCCGCCCGTGCTCGTCGGTCACTCGTTCGGCGGCCTGATCGTCGAGCTTTTGCTCGACCGTGGTCTCGGTCGCGCCGGTGTCGCGCTCAGTCCCGCGCCGCCGAAAGGCATCCTCGTGCTTCCCTTCTCGTCGCTCAAGGCCGCGTCCCCTGCGCTCGCCCATCCGTCGAGGTGGCACGGCATCGTGCCGCTGACGGAAGAGGAGTTCACCTACGGCTTCGTCAACACCTTCTCGCCCGAGGACGCCAAGGCCGCGTACGAACGCTACGCCGTTCCCGAGACCGGCCAGATCTTCTACGAGGCAGGCTTCGCGAACTTCCATTTGCATCCCCCGACGGAGCTCCACTTCAAGAACGGGGAGCGTGCGCCGCTCCTGATCGTCGGCGCGGAGAAGGACAACACGGTGCCGGCGTCGGTCTCGAAGGCGCAGTACAAGAAGTACGAGCGCTCGCCCGCGAAGACCGACTACATGGAGTTCGAGGCGCGCCCGCACCTGTTCGTCGTCGGCGAGGGCTGGGAGGAGGTCGCCTCGGCGATCGACGGTTGGCTCGACGGTGTGCTCGGAGGGGTCGAGACCTCCGCAGGGCAGGCGTCGCAGTAGTTCCCGGCCGAGCCGGCTAGGCGATCGCCTTCACGGCGGCGAGCTCGTCGGCCGTCAGGCGCATGCTCGCCGCGCGCGGCAGCTCGCCTGCCTCGCGCTCGTTGCGCACGCCGACGATCGCGCCGGTCACTGCCGGATGCGAGAGGACGAAGGCGATCGCGCCCTGCGCAGACGTCCGGTCGGCGCCGCGAAGCAGCGCACGCAAGGGATCGAGCTCCAGCTCGGCGAACCGGTGCGTGCGACGGAAGTCGTCTGGCTCCAGCCGGTCGACCGAGAACCCGTCCGTGAGGAATCCGCTCGCGAGCGGCGCCCAGACGATCACGCCGAGGCCGCGGCGGTGCGCGAGCGGCAGGATCGCGTCCTCGAGGTCGCGTGCGATCGCGCTGTACTCGTGCTGGAGCGCCGCGACCGGACCGACAACGAGCGCGCGCTCGACCTCCTCTGGACGGTGGTTCGAGATGCCGCCGTGGCGGACCGACCCCTCGGCGACGAGCTCGAGCACGGCGCCCCAGGTCTCCTCGATCGGCACGCTCGGATCGCGGTCGTGGACCTGGAGGAGGTCGATCCGCTCGACGCCGAGGCGCCGCAGGCTCGCCTCCACGTCGGCCCGAATCGCCTCCGGACGGAGGTCCATGTAGTCGTCGCCGTCGGCGCGGCGCATCGTCCCGCACTTCGTGAAGACGAGCACGTCGTCGCGGCTCCGGATTGCGCGCCCGACGATCTCCTCGGCGCGGCCCCAGCCGTAGAAGGGAGCGGTGTCGATCCAGTTCACGCCCGCCTCGAGAGCGGCATCGATCGCGCCAACGGCCTCCTCCTCGTCCTGGTGTCCCCAGTTCACCCACCAGACGCCGGGCAACGAGCCGATCGGCGCCGTGCCGACGCCGACCGGGGTGATCTCGAGGTCGGATGCTCCGAGCGCCCGCCGTTCCATTCGGGCTCGGGTCAGCCGGGTTGCTGGTTCGACCGGACCGGCGGACCGACGCGGTTGTCGCTCTGCCGGCCGACGACCACCCAGATCGCCTCGGCGGCCTCGTCGCCGATCGCCCTCAGCCTGTGCGGCGACGAGGAGTCGAAGGAGATCGAGTCGCCGGGCCCGAGGTCGTACTCGTCGAAGCCGATGCGCACGCCGAGACGGCCGCTGATCACGTAGCCGTACTCCTTCCCGCCGTGGCGCACGAGCGAGTCCTCGGGACACGACTCGCTGCCGACGTCGTAGACGACGTGGAGGAACTCGACGGACGGATCGCTCCCGGACGTGAGGCGCTCCCACGTGACACCCGAAGCGAGGTTGATCACCGCGCGCTCGTCCCGCGTGACGACCGGCTCGGTCGCGTCGCTCTGCGTCGAGGCCGCCGGGAGGACGGCGTCGTCCGCCGCGAACAGGTCGCCCATCGTCAGCCCGAGCTCGCGCACGAGCGCGTAGAGCGTGCTCACGCTCGGGTTCACCTTGTCCCGCTCGATCTGCGAGATGAGGCTCGCGGAGACGTGGATCCGTCGCGCGACCTCGCGGAGGCTCAGGCCGAGCTGTTCACGCTGTGCGCGCAGGCGCGGCCCGATGTGCGACGGCTCGGGCTGCGGAGGCAAACGTGCGAGCGCCGGATCGACCATGGCTGAAGCTTCGGAAGCGTAGTCGCGAGAGACCGCCACGGCTACCCGATCCTCTGCTGGATCTCGGAGGCGATGCGCTCCGCGCCCGGCAGGTGGGCGTCCTCGAGCGGCGGGCTGTAGGGAATCGGATGATCGGGTGTGGCGATACGCCACGCGTCGTCGAGATGTCCGAGGCCCTGCTCGGCGAGGACGGCCAGGACCTCGCCGGCCCAGCCGCCGGTCAACGGCCCCTCCTCGACGACGACGACTCGGTTGGTCTTGGCCACCGACGTCAGGATCGTGTCTGCGTCGAACGGCCGGATCGTGCGCACGTCGATCACCTCGGCCTCGATCCCCGAAGCAGACAGAGTCTCGGCCGCGGCCAGGCTCTCGTGGACACCGCGCATCGCCGACACGATCGTGATGTCGTCCCCGGCTCTCGCGACGGCGGCCGAGCCGATCGCCGCGGGCTGCCCGTCGACCTCGCCTTCCATCGTGTACAGGCGCTTGTGCTCGAGGAAGAGCACCGGATTGTCGTCGTCGACCGCCGCCCGTAGCAGCGCTTTCGCGTCCGCCGGGCTCGACGGTGCGACGATCTTGATGCCCGGGATTCCGGTGAACCAGGCGACGGGCATCTGTGAGTGGATCGCGCCGAAACGTCCGCCTGCGCCGACGACCGATCGAATCACGACCGGTGTGCTCACCTCGCCCTGCGTCAAGAACCAGTACTTCGACATCTGGTTGACGACGCCGTCCATCACGAGCGTGAGGAAGTCGCCGAACATGATCTCGACGATCGGGCGGAGGCCGTTGACCGCGGACCCGAACGCCGCGCCTGCGAGCGCGAGCTCGGAGATCGGCGTGTCGAAGACCCGCTCCGGCCCGTACTTCTCGTACAAGCCTGGTGTGACCGCGAACACACCGCCGGCCACGGCGACGTCCTCGCCGAAGAAGATGACACGATCGTCGGCGGCGAGTGCTTCGTCGAGTCCCGTGCGAACCGCGTCTCGGAACGTCATCACCGGCATCGACTCGTCGCCCTCAGGCCGCCAGGGTGTCGGGTTGCTCGAGCAGGGTCTTGAGACGTGCGAGGAACGCCGCGGCGTCGGCGCCGTAGACCACCCTATGGTCGGCGCTGAGCGTGACCAGCGCCCGGTCCGCGAAGGCGACGCTTCCATCGTCGCCCTCGACCGGGCGGCGAGCGACCGCGCCGACGGCGAGGATCGCCGTCTGCGACGGATCGACGATCGCGGTGAAGGAGTGGACGCCGTACATGCCGAGATTGGAGACGGTGAACGTGCTCTGTGTCAGCTCCGACAGGCTGAGCTCACGGCTCTTGGCACGGGCGACGAGCGAACGAGACTCGGCGGCGATCTCGTCGATCGACTTGCCGTCCGCGTCGAACACCGTCGGGACGAGCAACGCGCCGTCGACGGCGACGGCGATGCCGATGTTGACCCGTGAATACTGCTCGATCCGGCCGTCGACGTACGAGCTGTTGAAACGCGGGAAGTCCCGGAGCGTGAGCGCGGTCGCGCGGACGACGTAGTCATTCACCGACGGCACGGAGCTGCCCGCGGCGCGTGCCTCACGGCGAAGCGCACGAATCGACGACATGTCGAGCTCCAGCGTGATGGTGAACGTCGGGATCGTGGACGCAGAGAGCGTCATCCTCCTTGCGATCGTGGACTGGGTCGGAGTGAGCGCGATCGACTCGATCGTGCCCTTCTCGCCCGCGTCGGTTGGCTCGGCGGCCGTCTCGGCGGCGCGCTCGACGTCGGTGCGCGTGATCCGACCGTCCGGCCCCGTACCCGACAGGCCGTCGAGCGAGACGCCGAGCTCGTCTGCGCGTCTGCGCGCGACCGGTGTCGCGCGGGTGCGGCCCGAGCCGTCATGGGGCCGCGGCACGTCCTCGCGCGTCGGGGTCGTCGGCGCGGCCGCGCCGGCCGTCGGCTGCCCCGCGGGCTGCACGGGCGAGTCGCCGTCGCCGCCTTCGAGCGTCGCGATCGGCTCGCCGATCCGCGCGGGATCGCCTTCGGCGACGACGATCGCCGAGATCACGCCGTCCGTCTCCGCCTCGTAGACGACGGTCGCCTTGTCGGTCTCGATCTCCGCGATCGGCTCGCCGCGCACGAACGCCTCGCCGGGCTCCTTGAGCCAGCGAAGGATCACGGCCTCCTCCATCGAGTCGGACAGCCTGGGCATGGTCAGTGGCCGCGGCACGGTCAGTCCTTGAACTCCGCGAACGGGCGGGGCTCGGGGAACGGCGCGGCGAGTCCCCGCTCCTCCAGTTGCACGAGCTCCGAAGCGACGGACTCGTCGAGCTCGTCGAGCCTCGACGCGTTCACACCCTCGTCGAGTAGGCGCGCGCGCAGGAGCACGATCGGGTCGCGCTCGCGCCAGCGGTCGAGCTCCCCATCCGGGCGGTACTTGCCGGGATCGCTGCGCGAGTGCCCGACGTAGCGGTAGGTGATCGCCTCGACGAAGTACGGCCCCGCACCCGCGCGGACCTGCGTGGTCGCACGCAGCGCGGCCTCGCGCACCGTCCACACGCTCATCCCGTCGATCGTCTCGGCGGGAACCTCCATCACCTCCGCCCGCGCGCGGAGCGCGCCGGCCGTGACCGACTCGAACGGCGTGTACTCGCCGTAGCCGTTGTTCTCGCAGACGAAGACGACCGGCAGCCGGAGCACCTTGCAGAAGTTGAGGCACTCGAAGAAGTAGCCCTGGTTCATCGCGCCGTCGCCGAAGAACGCGACCGCGACACCGCCTGTCCGCTGCAGCGCGATCGACGCGCCGGTGGCGGCGGCGATGCTCCCGCCGACGATCCCGAAGCAACCGATCAGGCGATCGCGCGGCGACGTGATGTTCATCGAGCCCGCCAGCCCGCCGTTGATGCCCGTCGCGCGACCGAGGAGCTCGTCGACCAGCTTCTGCGGATCGACGCCGAGCGCGAGCGCGTGCCCGTGACCCCGGTACGTCGCCGCGACCCGGTCGCGCTCCTCGAGCACGCTCGCGAAGCCGACGGCCACCGCCTCTTGCCCCGAGCAAAGGTGCGTCGTCCCGTAGATCTCGCCGCGCAGGAACAGCGACTGCACGAGCTCCTCGACGCCGCGGATCAGCCGCATGCGCCGGTAGAGGTCGAGATAGAGCTCAGGATCCTCGAGCCGGCCGCCGGAGCCGAGCTGCGTCGACACGCTCACGCCGCGCCCCGCGCGGCGAGCCTGTCCGCCAGGTACTCCCAGTCGCGCTCGAATCGATACGAGTGACGGTCGGGCGGCCCGGGCGCGGACGTCTCCAGCCACTTCACGGTGCCGCCGCGTGTCTCGTAGAACGCGTGGATGCACCCGACTCCGGTCCAGAAGACGTCGCCCGGCTCGAGCGTGTAGCGGTCGCCGTCGGCGACGACGTCGACGGCTCCCTCGAGCATGTAGTACGACTCCTCGAACGGATGGTCGTGCGGGTGCGCGACCGCGCCGGGCTTGTATCCGACCATGAACATCGTGTGCAGCTGGGCGTCGAGCCGTTTGTCGACCAGCATCTTCACGACGATGCCGCTGTACGCGAGCGCTGCGGTCGCCATGCTCGCGGACACCGTCGGCGCCGAGGCCTTCGACGCCTCGCTCAGCCGGTCGACGTTCATGTCGTCTGCGGAGAGGAAGAACAGATTGCGGTTGCGCGGATCCCGGAGGTCGAGCTCGACCGGCTCGTCGGTCGGCGCGTCGTCCACGAAGAACGTGTCGGCGGGCTGGTCGCTGCCGCGAGGGCGGGGGGACGCCATCTCGATCCACCGCGCCTCGCCCTCGCTGCGCCACGCGTGCGGGACGCCGACGGGGATCGCGCCGCACGCATCCGGCCGGAGCCGCACGCCGCGCCCGTCCAGGTAGAGAGTCGGATCGCCCGCGAAGACGTAGAAGCTCGACTCGTACGAGTGGAGATGCGTGTCGACGTGTCCGTCCGCCAGCCGCACCAGCGTGAGGCCTGTGTGCGTCGCGCCGGTGTGGCTGCCGATCAGGATCGCCCGCGTCAGTCCGCGGCTGTGGTCCGGCAGCGCCGGCCCGAGCTCGATCTCGTCTCCTCGCTGGAGGTGGTATCGGGTCATACGGCGGACGTCGACTCGGCGAGATCCAGGAGATCGGCGCCGCGCACGTACTGCTTCCCCGCCACCAGCAGCTCCTCGGCCGGGAACCGCGTGAGGAGGTGGTTGCCGTCCTTCGTGACCACGACCTCCTCCTCGATCCGCGCGGCCGAACGTCCGTCGGTCGCCGCGCAGTAGGTCTCGAGCGCGAAGACCATCCCCTCCTCGAGCTCGATCGGGCACTGGAACGAGTGGACGCGAGAGATCATCGGCGGCTCGTAGAGGCCGACGCCCACGCCGTGCCCGAACTGCAGGCCGAAGCAGCTCTCTTCGCTGGCGAAGCCGAGCTCCTGTGCGGTTGGCCACACGGACGCGATCTCGTCCGTCGTCGTCCCCGGCCGCACGAGCTCGATTGCCGCGTCGAGCCACTCGCGGCACTGCTTGTACGCGTCGAGCTGCGCAGGCGAGACACCGCCGACGTTGAACGTGCGGTAGTAGCACGTCCGATAGCCCATGAACGAGTGGATGACGTCGAAGAACGCCTGGTCGCCGGGACGAAGCAGCCGGTCGGAGAAGACGTGCGGGTGCGGGTTGCAGCGGTCGCCGGAGACGGCGTTGATCGCTTCGACCTGCTCCGATCCCATCTCGAACAGCAACTGCTGCGCGCGGGCGACGATCTGGTGCTCGTACAGGCCAGGCCGCAGCATCCGGTAGATCTCCTCGTAGACCGCGTCGACGATCGCGCATGCGTGGTCGAGCAGTGCGATCTCCTCGTCGGTCTTGATCTTCCGCGCTTCGAGCATGACGCGCGCCCCGTCGGTGACGACGATGCCTGCACGCTGAAGCGCCTCGATCGTCACGAGGTCCGCCATGTCGACCCCGACCGGCTCGCCGTCCAGGCCTCGTTCGTGCAGCTCGAGCGCGAGCTGGTTCGCGAGCGCATCCGGGATCCCGGTCTCGATCGGCATCGCGCCGCGCATCGGCGCGACGCCGGCGCGGAAGTTCTCGGGCGGCAGCCACGGGGCATACAGCTGGTGATGGCGCGCGGCTGAGCCGAAGTCCCAGAGGATCGGCTCCTCGCCGCGTGGCATCAGCACCCAGCGTGCGTTCTTGTCGCGCGCCCACTCGCCGATGTGCGTGCTCGTCACGTAGCGGATGTTGTTCGGGTCGAACAGGAGCAGCGCGCCGAGGTCGGACGCCTCGAGCGCGGTGCGTGCACGGGCCAGCCGGTCGCTGCGCAGGCGGTCGAAGTCGATCCGCTGCTCCCAGTCGACGGCCATCGTGGCGCCGCGCGATGCGATGTTCGTGTTCACTGCCTCACCTGTCCCTGAGTTGCCGTTGAGTCTGAGTCCGTCGCCTCCTGCAGCAGGAGGAAGAGCGCCATGAAGTCCTTGTCCGCGTACCCGCGCTCGGCGCACTCGACGAGCAGCGGGCGAAGTCGCTCCGTGAACGGCAGCGACACCTCTGCCTCGACTGCGGCGTCGAGCACGAGATCGACGTCCTTGAGCATCATCGCCGTCGTGAACGTCGCCGAGTAGTCGTCGGCGAGCAGCGGCGCTGTCTTGTAGCCGACGAACGGTGAGCCGGCCGCGGACGAGCAAATCACCTCGAGGAGCGCCGCACGGTCGACGCCCGATGCCTCGCCGAGGACGAGTGCCTCGCTCAGCAGCTCTGCGGTGCCGCCGATGAGGATCTGGAGGACGAGCTTCACGGCGCGCGCCTCGTCCGCTGTCCCGACGTGGACGACCTTCGGGCCGATCGCGTGGAGGAGGCCGTCGACCCTGTGCGCGACGTCTCTCGGGCCGGAGACGACGATCGTCAGCGTCCCGCCGCGGACGACGGTCGGATTGCCACTCACCGGGGCCCGCAGATAGCCGACTCCGCGCTCGGAGGCGCGCTCGGCGACTCGTCTCGAGACGGCGATCGACACCGTGCTCATGTCGACCAGTACGGTTCCCGGCCGCGCACCGGCGAGCACGCCGTCGTCTGCGAGCACGATTGCCTCGAGTGCCGCATCGTCCGCGAGCATCGTCACGCAGACGTCGGCGCTCGCGAGCGTCTCCGCTGCCGAGGCGAGCACGGCCGCGCCTCGGCGCGCGAGCGAGTCGGCTCGTTCCGGCGTGCGGTTGAAGACGTTCAGCGGATAGCCCGCGTCGAAGATCCGCTCGGCGATCGCCTCGCCCATCTTGCCGAGTCCTGCCACGGCAACGGTCGGCTGTTCCGTCACGTCGACCGCCAGCCGCCGTCCACGACCAGGTTGAGAGCGTTCACGCCGCCGTTCTCGAGCAGGAACATCGACGCACCGACGATCTCGTCCATCGTCACGGTGCGCCCGATCAGTGTCCGGGCCTCGGTACGCTCGACCGCCTCGCGCTTCGTCGACCACTCGGGCGAGTCGCCGACGATGCCCGGATGGATCGCGTTGACGCGGATCGGTGCGAGCTCGGATGCGAGCGTCTCGACGAGGCCGGCGACGCCGCCGTTCACCGTCGTGACGGTCGTCGAGCCTGGATACGGTCGTCGCAGCGCCTGCCCGCCGAAGAGCAGGATCGACGCGTCGTCCGTGAGCTTCGGCCGAAGCGCGTGGACCACCTCGGTGTAGCCGACGAGCTTCAAGGTCACGAGACGAACGGCCCGCGCGACGTCGTAGTCCGCGACCGAGTTCTGGTCACGCTCGATCGCCGCGAGGACGAGACGATCGACGCGCCCGACGTCGTCGAGGAGCGGGCCGATCCGCTCCGGCTCGGCCAGGTCGAACGCTCGCCACCCGACGCCGCCGTCGATCGCGCTTGCAATCCCCTCGCACCGTTCGGCGTCGCGGCCCGTGATCGTCACGTCGCGGCCCGTTGCGGCGTAGGCCCCGGCAAGCTCGCGGCCGAGGCCCGAGGTGCCTCCGACGATGACGACGGCTCCGTCTCCCACGGCGCTTTCAACGATAAGGCCGCCGTACAGTCTCAGTCAACTCGATTCCGGGGAAGAGCAGGGAGAAGGCGGCTGTTGCTTGTCCGCTCAGTGTCCGGGTGGTAAGAATGGCGCAACAGAGTTCAGCCTGTCTGGACGCGGTTCGTGTTCCCGAGCGAATGGAGGTGCCGTGCCCGAGCGCGTGCTGTTCCGCGGCGGTCACGTGGTGACCATGGACCCGCAGATCGGCGACGTCTTCGGCGGCGACGTGCTCGTCGAGGACGACCGGATCGTCGCGGTCGGACCGACCGTCGAGGCAGGTGACGCGGAGGTCGTCGACGCCGCCGACTGCGTCGTCATCCCGGGATTCATCGACTCGCACCGCCACACGTGGGAGACGGTCATCCGCGGGATCGCGCCGGACGTCAGCCTCGCCGGGTACTTCGACATCGTCCTCGATCAGCTCGCGCCCGCGTACCGGCCGCAGGACGTCTACGCCGGCAACTACCTCGGCTCGCTCGAGGCGATCGACGCGGGCGTGACCACGCTGCTCGACTGGTCGCACATCAACAACACGCCCGAGCACGCCGACGAGGCGATTCGCGGGCTGCATGACGCGCGTCTGCGCGCCGTCTACTGCTACGGGAACCCGAACACCTCGCTCGCGGACTGGTGGTACACGAGCACGCTCGAGGCGCCCGAGGACATTCGCCGCGTGCGCGACCGCTACTTCTCGAGCAGCGACGGGCTGATCACCCTCGCGATGGGAACGCGCGGCCCCGGCTTCTGCACCCCGGAGGTCGTGACGCACGACTGGGAGCTCGCCCGCGACGTCGGCGCACCGATCAGCGTCCACGTCGGAATGGGCCCATATGCAGGCAGAGTTGCGATGGTCTCGCAGCTGAACGACCTGAACCTGCTCGGGCCCGACACCACGTACATCCACTGCAACTACCTTTCCGACGAGGAGTTCCGGCTGATCGCCGAGACCGGCGGGAAGGTCTCGATCGCGCCCTCCGTCGAGATGGCGATGGGCCACGGGACGCCTCCGACCGCGAAGGCGCTTGCGCACGGGCTCCGTCCCAGCCTCAGCATCGACGTCGTCACCACCGTGCCTGGCGACATGTTCACGCAGATGCGCTTCCTCTTCGCGTCGGCGAGGCTGCTCGTCCACGAGGAGGCATTCGCAGCGGAGAGCGAAGACGTGCCGACTCTGTTGTCCTCCCGAGAGGTGCTCGAGTTCGCGACGATCGAGGGTGCGCGAGTGTGCGGGCTCGAGGATCGCACGGGCTCGCTCACACCCGGGAAGCGCGCGGACGTCGTCGTGATCCGTTGCTCGGACACGAACACGTACCCGGTGATCGATCCAGTCTCGACCGTCGTGCACCAAGCCGACACACGCAATGTCGACACCGTGATGGTCGACGGGAGGCTCCTCAAGCGTGGCGGCCAGCTCGTGGATGCAAACCTCCGCAGCGCCCGCGAGCTCGCCGCCGCATCGCTCGAGTACCTGCTCGAGCACACGACGGTCCAGCCGAACTGGGTGCAGAGCGCGGGCTCCGGCGCACCTGCGCACTCTCACTGAACAGTGCGGTGCGGGTGCGTCGTGGCGAACCGCCAGGTTCGGCGTGACGATGTTCATTAACACTTGACTCCGCTCGTTTAGCGGCCATACACTCGCGGCGGTGTGGTCGGCCCCTGTGCGCTCCGTATCAGACGTCGAATCAGCCGTCGCCCCGGGGGACCGAGTGTCCAACAAGGAGGGCAGCTGAAGTGAAGAGCATCTCTCGTCCTGCGTGGCGTCGGGCGGCGGCCGTGTTCGTCGTGCTCGTCGCCGTCGCGGCGGTAGCGGGGAGCGCGATCGGTGCCGGCGCACGCTCGAGCGCGAAGCGTCCGCAGATCGCCTACCTGTCGTTCGCTGTCGCGAACAGCTACGACGCACCCATGCTCGCGGCCGCGCAGAAGGTGGCCAAGGCAGGAGGCGCGAAGGTCGTCGTGTTCGATGCGGCGAACGATCCGAAGAAGCAGCTCGCACAGCTCCAGACGGCGATCGCGTCGAAGCAGTACAACGGGATCATCGTCCAGCCGATCTTCGGACCGCAGCTGATCCCGACGATCAAGCAGGCGATCGCCAAGAAGATCAAGGTCGTGAACATCGACCAGATCCTCGGGACGAACCCGGGTACGGCGGCTCCGCCGATCAAGGGAATGTCGGGCAACGTCGTCTTCGTCCAGACGCAGATCGGCAGGAAGCAGGGCGGACTGGTCGTGGCGGCCTGCAAGGCGCTCAAGGCCAACCCGTGCAAGGTCGGCTACCTCTACTCCGTGAAGGTCTCGTCGCTCGACACCGCGATCCGGAACGGCTTCGACGCGGTCACGGCGGGTCACAACATCCAGGTCGTCGCGGAGGGCCAGACCTTCTACACCCCGTCGATCGCGCTCCAGGCCGCGCAGACGATGCTCCAGGCGCAGCCGGACATGAACGTGATCGTCGGCGCAGATCAGGGAGCGACCGGCGCACAGCAGGCGCTGAACGGCAAGAAGGTGACCCTGATCGGCTACGGCGGTGGCGCGGTCGGCCTCCACCAGGTCTCGATCGGTGCCTGGTACGGCACGGTGATGCAGCGGCCCGCTACAGAGGGCAAGCTTGGCATGACATGTCTGCTCAAGGCGCTCAAGAAGGGCAAGGGCTGCGGCGGCATCGACGTGCTCAAGGGGCTCCCGAACGGCGGCGTCGTGACGAAGGCAAACGCGCACAAGTTCCACGCTGAGTGGCCGGGGTAGAGTCGTCGGCAGCTAGCGCGGGCGAATCAGCTTCCCAGCACCTCGAGCTCATGGACGTCGCCAAGCAGTTCGGCGGCGTCCAGGCGCTCGACCGCGTCTCGCTGTCAGTGCGCAGAGGGTCGGTCCACGCGCTCGTCGGCGAGAACGGCGCGGGCAAGTCCACCCTCGGACGGATCGTGGCGGGCGCACTCGCCCCCGACGGTGGAGCGATGGTCCTCGACGGAACGCCGGTGTCGTTCGGCTCGCCGCGCGAGGCGCTGGAGCACAAGGTGGCGGCGATCGCACAGGAGCCGTCGATCGTGCCGATGCTCACCGTCGCGGAGAACGTCTACCTCGGGGTCGAGCCGGAACGCGCAGGCTTCGTCCGGCGGCGCACGCTGAAACGCGACTTCGCGAGGCTCGCTGAGTCCGCCGGCTTCGAGCTCTCCGGCAACCTCGTGGCAGGGCAGCTGCGCACGGCGGAGCAGCAGAAGGTCGAGATCCTGCGCGCGCTGTCGCGGGACGCCCAGCTGATCGTGATGGACGAGCCGTCGGCCGCGCTCGGCGTGCAGGAGACGCAACAGCTGCACGAGATCATCACGCGGCTCGCGGCGTCCGGGAAGACGATCCTGCTCATCTCCCACTTCCTCGGCGAGGTGCTCTCGCTCGCCGAGCAGGTGACGGTGCTGCGGGACGGGAAGGTGGTCAAGACGTCGAGCACGTCGAACGAGACCGAGGCGTCTCTGGTCGAGGCGATGCTCGGGCGGCCGCTGACCTCGACGTTCCCGCCGAAGCAGTCGCCGCCCGACACGGCGCCCGTCGTGCTCTCGGTGCGCGGGCTACGCGCACCCGGCGTCGAGGACGTGAGCCTCGAGATTCGAGCGGGCGAGATCCTCGGCCTCGCAGGGCTCGTCGGCGCAGGTCGCACCGAGTTGGCGCGCGCCGTCTTCGGCGCCACGCCGATGCAGTCGGGCGAGATCGTCTTCGCGACGAGCAAGACACGTCGGCGTCGACGCTCGCCCCGGCGCAGCATCGACTCGGGGCTCGCGATGATCCCGGAGTCCCGCAAGGACCAGGGTCTGATCTTCGGACGGTCGTCGATCGAGAACGCGACGCTGTCGCGGCTCGGAGAATTCAGCGCGTTCGGAGTCGTCCGCCGTCGGGCGGAACGGCGCGCCGCTCGTACGGTGCTCGACCGCTGCGACGTGCGCGCCGCGAGCTACTCGGCACCGGTCGGCACGCTCTCGGGCGGCAATCAGCAGAAGGTGCTGCTCGCCCGGATGCTGCTCTGCGATCCACGCGTCGTTCTCGCCGACGAGCCGACGCGCGGCGTGGACGTCGGCGCGAAGCGCGCGATCTACGACTTCCTCGTCTCGCTCGCCGCGGAGGGCCTCGGGATCGTCCTGATCTCCTCGGAGCTCGAGGAGCTCATCGGGCTCGCCCACCGCGTGCTCGTCATGCGCCGCGGCCGGATCGTCGCGGAGCTGACGGGCGGCGCCATCTCCGAAGGAGCCATTCTCGGCGCCGCCTTCGCCGAGCAGCCAGGCGGTTCCGCGTCGCCATGAGTACGGAGCTCGGCGCGAAGCCGTCGCCGGGTTGGACTCCGCGGACGAGCACGGCGCGCGTCTACGGCGCCGCCACGGAGTTCTTCAGGCGCGCCGGGATCCTGACCCCGTTCCTCGTCCTGTTCATCGTCCTGTCGCTGACGAGCAAGCCGTTCGCCACCCGCGCGAACCTGCTCAACATCCTGGACCAGCAGTCGGCGACGCTGATCATCGCGGCGGCAGGGACGCTCGTGCTCGTCGCAGGCGGGATCGATCTCTCGGTCGGCGCCGTCTACGGGTTCGCCGCCGTCACGTCCGCTCATTTCGCGCTGCACTGGAACCCCGCGGTCGCGATGCTCATCGGGATCGGATCGGGGCTCCTGATCGGGCTCGCCAACGGCGCGATCATCACGCTCTTCCGGATCAACTCGCTGATCGCAACGTTGGCGATGTCGTTCATCATCGCCGGCGCATCGGGGCTGGTCACGAACGGAAACCTGCTCGTGCTGTTCGACAAGCCTGCGTTCGGAGACCTCGCGCGGCCGCATTTCCTGACGATCAAGACGTCGACCTGGCTGATGCTGCTCGCCGTGATCCTGATCGGCCTGCTGCTGGCGACGACGACTGCGGGCCGTTACATGTATGCGACGGGAGGGAACGCGGAAGCCGCTCGGCTGGCGGGCGTGCGCGTCGACGCGACCCGCATCCTCACGTTCGCGATCAGCGGCACGGCAGCCGGGCTCGCGGGTGTGCTCGACACGTCGAACGTCCTCAGCGCGCAGGCCACCTCGAACGACACGCTCACGTTCACGGTGCTCGCGGGGATCGTGGTCGGAGGAACGAGCATCCTCGGCGGCGAGGGTGCCGTCTGGCGCACCTTCGTGGGCGTCCTCTTCATCGCGCTCGTCGACAACGGCTACCTGCTCCTCCAGTTCGACCCCCTCTACGAGCAGATCACGCTCGGCGTGCTGCTGCTCGCGGCGGTTGCGCTCGACGCGCTCTCGCGGGGCCTGTTCCGGCCCGGTGCGGCGATCAAGCAGCTGGTCGAGAGGCGCCGTTCGAAGCCCCTTGATTCGACTCGGCAGGAGCACTAGCGTGGTGCCGCGCTCGACCAGACTGCGACGTCTACGGTCGCGGCCGACAGGAGACGGACTCAACCCGACGGCAGCGGAGAAAGGGCTCACATGCTGACAGCGACGAAGGACCGGATTCTCCCCACCACGGTGACGGGCTCATGGCCTCGGCCGGCCTGGTACACGCAGAACCTGGCGCGGCGCCCGTTCTCGGACGCGATGACCGACATCGCCTTCCGGGAGCAGCTCACGGACGCGATCGAGGTCGTCCTCGGCGACCAGGACCGCGCGGGGCTCGACATCCTTACGAACGGTGACTACCACCTCGACGCCGATCACGCCGGTCGGTCGTGGTTCATCTATCCCACCGAGCGGCTGACGGGGATGTCGGAGTACTCGCTGGAGCCGACGAACCCGATGTGGTCGTACCCGGTGGGCACGTGGCTGAACGAGATCGTCGGCGGCTGGAAGTTCCCGCTCGTGGTCGGCAAGGTCGAGCCGAGGATCCCCTTCGAGTTCGCGAAGATCTGGCGTGTCGCGCAGAGCCGAACCGACAAGCCGGTCAAGTTCGGGACGATCTCCGCGGATCTCGCCTCGGCGGTGCTGAACGTCGGCACGGATGTCTACGACGACGACAAGCGCGAGCTGATGTGGGACATCGCCGTGATCATCAACGCCGAGCTGCGGCAGCTCGCGGCGGCCGGTTGCAAGGTGATCCAGATCGAGGAGCCAGCGATCCACAGCACCGCGGCGTACACGCAGGACGAGGACACGCTCAACTTCTTCGTCGACCTCTTCAACCGGCAGGTCGAAGGGCTCGACGGCGTCGAGATCTGGATCCACACGTGCTGGGGCAACCCCGGTGCGCAGCACTGCTTCGATCCGGAGATCTCGTACGAGAACTCGATCGACCTCTACCTGAACAAGCTCGCCGGTGACGTCTGGACGATCGAGTCCAAGGACAGCGATCACCGTCCGCTCGCGCTGTTCGAGGCGTACAAGGGCAACCTCCCGAAGAAGGTGGCTGTCGGGTTCATCAGCCACCGGACGCTCCAGGTCGAGACGCCCGAGTCGATCGCCGCGGACGTGCGTCGCGCGCTCGAGGTGATCGATCCCGAGCATCTCGTCCTCTCGTCGGACTGCGGCTTCGGCCGGCAGGGCGTGCCGCGGCCGATCGCATTCCACAAGGCGGCCGCGCTGGCACAGGCGGCGAACATCGTGCGGCACGAGCTCGGCGCTCCCGAGACCGAGACGCGGGCCGCCGATCCCATGCTCCAGATCGACGTGCCCGAACAGGAGGCGACGCTGGTCTCCTGAGGCAACGCCGCGCGTTCGCGCGGAGGAACCCGCAGGCGAATCCGTGGATGCCCCGATGGCCGGCTCGACGTGCCGGGCGATGATCGCGGCATGGCGGAGAACGGAGAACGGAGGCGTGTCGTCATTGCCGGCGGCGGCGTTGCCGGCCTGGAGACGGCGCTCGCGCTCCAGGCGCTGGCGCCGGAGCAGGTCGCGGTCGAGCTGATCGCGCCCGAACGGGAGTTCACGTACCGCCCGCTCGCCGTGAGCGAGCCGTTCCTGGCCGGCGAGGTGCGCCGATTCCCGTTGACGCCGCTCGTGCTCCGTGCGGGCGCCGAGTTTCGGATCGGTGCTGTGTGCGGCGTCGATCCGGGACGGAAGCGGATCGAGCTCGAGGACGGTGCAGAGGTCGACTACGACGTGTTGGTCCTGGCGCTCGGTGCGGAGCCGCGCGAGGCGGTCTCCGGCGCGATCACCTTCCGAGGTCCACAGGACGGGCCCGCGATCGCGTCGCTGCTCTCGCGTGCGACCGCCGGCGAGCTCCGGCGGATCGTGTTCGCTGTGCCGACCGCGATCACTTGGCCGCTGCCGCTATACGAGCTCGCGCTCCTCACGGCCGAGTACCTCGCCGACAACGTGACGCGCGGCGTCGAGGTGGCGCTCGCCACTCCCGAGGACCGGCCGCTTGCGCTGTTCGGTCCAGCCGCGAGCGACGCGATCCGTGAGTTGCTCGAGATCCGCGGTATCGCGCTCTTCGCCGGTGTCGCTCCGACCGGCTGGGACGGCCTCGTGCTGCGGCTCGCCGGTGCCGAGGAGATCGCCGCCGACGCGGTCGTGGCTTTGCCGGCGCTCGACGGGCCGTTCCTCGCGGGCGTTCCGCACGACCACGGCGGTTTCGTCCCGACCGATGCGTACGGCCGCGTCACCGGTCTGACGGACGTGTTCGCGGTCGGCGACCTGACGCAGTTTCCGATCAAGCAGGGCGGGCTCGCGGCGCAGCAGGCGGACGCGGCGGCGACGGCGATCGCGGCGGACGCGGGCGCGCCGGTCGAGCCGACTGCGTTCCGACCGGTTCTGAGGGGACTGCTGCTGACGGGCATGGCGCCGCGCTTTCTCCGCTCGGAGACGGGGACCGGCGCGTCGATCGTCGACACGGAGCCGCTCTGGTGGCCGCCGGCGAAGATCGTCGGGCGCCACCTCGCGCCGTTCCTCGCCGAGCACCTGGGACTGTCGGACGACCATCCGCGCCCGGAGACGTCGGGCAACGTCCAGGTCGAGGTGGAGCTCGACCCGCAGGGACACCCGGCCTGGTCGCCGGTCTAGCCGTCCGGGCGGAGGCGCACGACTGACGGGTCGGTCGGCGTGCGAGATCATGCATGACGTGGAGCCGGCCGGAGCGAGGAGATGAGGAGCCCGCAGGGCGGGATCTTCGCGCTCGGGACGAGCGCGCATGCGTACCTCGAGTTCGACGCGGTCGCCGCGCGGCCCGATCGTGACCTCGTCGTGGCGGTCTCGTCGCTGCGCGAGCCGCGGACGACGATGGGCGGCGTCAACCTCGTTGCCGGCTTCCGACCCGAGCTGTGGCGCACGGTCGTCCCGGACGAGGCTCCGGACGGGCTGGACGGCTTCGAGGCGGACCTCGTCGGCGAGGACGGCTTCACGATGCCGGCGACGCAGCACGATGCCGTGCTCTGGCTGTCGGGAAGCGCGTACGACGTCATCTTCGACACCGCGCGGGCCGCGATCTCCGAGCTCGACGGCCTCGCTACGGTCGCCGAGGAGACCTCGAGCTGGCCGTACCAGCACGACCGCGACCTGACGGGGTTCATCGACGGGAGCGAGAATCCGACCCTGATCGAGGCTCCGGGGCTCGTGGTCATCCCCGAGCGGCATCGGGGGGAAGGAGGCACCGTCCTGCTCCTGCAGAAGTGGGTGCACGACGCGGCCGTGTGGGAGTCGCTCTCGACCGCGGAGCAGGAGCGCGTGATCGGCCGCACGAAGCTCGACAGCATCGAGCTCGAGGACCGCGCGACCGACTCGCACGTCGCGAGCACGGACCAGGAGCGCTTCGGCGACATCTTCCGCCGCAATACGCCGTACGGCACGGTCACAGACCACGGCACGATGTTCGTCGGCTTCGCCGCGGAGCAGCGGCCGTTGGCCGCGATGCTCGAGAGCATGGCGGGGCTCGTGAACGGCGAACGCGACGCGCTCACGCGCTACACACGACCGTTGACCGGCGCGTACTACTTCGTGCCGTCTATCGAAGCGCTGCTGCGGGTCGCGAGCCCCGAGCGCTGACGCGTCCCTCTACACGAGCGTGACGACCTCGTCGACGAGGTCGAGGCCTTCCGGCCGGTGCGTGATCAGCAGGACCGTCCGATCGTCGGCTGCATCGAGTGCGTCGCCGACGACGCCGTGAGCCGTCTCCGGATCGAGGTGCGCGGTCGGCTCGTCCAGCACGAGCACGGGAGCATCCGAGAGCAGCGCCCGAGCGACGGTCAGACGCTGCCGCTGTCCTCCGGAGAGCCGGTTGCCGTCCTCGCCGACGAGCGTGTCGAGCCCGTCCGGCAGGGAGTAGACCCACTCGTCGAGGTGCGCGCGGCGAAGCGCGCGGCGCAGCTCGTCCTCGTCCGCGTCTGGACGAGCGACGAGCAGGTTCGCCCGGATCGTCGAGTCGAACACGTGTGCTTCCTGTCCCGCGAGGGCGAAGGTGTCGCGCACGTCCTCCTGCGAGTAGTCGCGGAGATCCCGACCGGCGATCGTCACACGACCCTGCTCGGGGTCGATGAAACGGAGCAGCAGGTTCGTGACCGTCGTCTTGCCGGCGCCGCTCGGTCCGACGAGCGCGATACGGCGTCCCGCCCCGAGCTCGAGGTCGAAGTCGCCGAGGGCGGGGAGCTCCTCGTCCGCGTAGCGCGCGGTCACGTTTTCGAGCGTCACGACGGGCACCGCCGGCGGTGGGGGCAGCGGCGTCTCGGGATCGCGAACCACCGGCTCCCGGTCGATCAGCTCGAGCACGCGTGTCCCTGCGGCGAGCGTGCCCGAGAGCTCGCGTGCCGTCGCAGGCAGCGCCGCAACCGATTCGAACGACGCAACCGCGAGCAGCGCCAGCATCGCGACGAGCACCCGGTCGAGCGCTCCCTGCTCGTGGGCGCGAACCGCGACGGTGAGGACTCCGACGAGCGTCATGCCGGCGACGAGGATCGCCAGCGCGTCGCCGAGTCCTCCGATCAGCGCGTCTCTGCGTGCGAGCCGGTCGAGCTCCCGGTCCGCGGAACGGACGCGCTCGAGTGTTTGCCGCTCGGCGCCGTAGACGACGAGCTCCGGAGCTGCGCGGAGGAGCTCGTCGATCTCCGCTGTGAGCTCGCCCCTCCCAGCTGCCTGCCGTCTGCCGGAGCCGCGGGCGAGCGCGCCGGCGACGAGCGGCACGCCGATCCCGCCGAGGAGGAGGCCGGCCGCGAGCACGACCGCCGCCAAGGGGAGGAACGCCGCCGTCGCTCCGATGCAGGCGGTTCCGGCGACGATCGCGACGAGCACCGGCCCGATGCCTCGCAGGTACAGGCCCTGCAGTGCGTCGACGTCACCGATCATCCGTGTCAGCAGGTCGCCACGCCGGAATCCCGACAGCTCGGCCGGTGCGAGCGGCTCGATCCGCGCGTAGAAGTGCGAGCGGACGCGGCCGAGTGCCCGGAGCGCGAGATCGTGCGACCAGAGCCTGTCGGCGTACCGCGCCAACGGACGCGCGAGACCGAAGAAGCGCACGGCGACGATCGCCGTCGTCAGGGAGAGGATCGCCGGTCGCTCGGCTGCGCGCGAGATCAGGTAGCCGGCGGTCGCCATCAGCCCGACGCCGAAGAGGATCGTCAGCGTGCCGAGCGCGACCGCGACGGCGATCCGGCCGGGACGGATTCCGGACAGGTCGACCAGGCGGCGGAGGACCGAGATCACGCGACCGCCACCACTGAGGGCCGGACGATGCGTCCTCCCTCGAGCTGGACGATCCGGTCGGCGCGGGCGGCGAGCTGCGGCCGATGGACGATCAGCAGCACCGTGCGACCCACACGCAGGCGATCGATCGCGTCGGCGACTCGCTCCGCGCTGTCGAGATCGAGGTTGGCGGTCGGCTCGTCGAGGACGAGGAGCGACGCGTCACGGAGGAACGCGCGCGCCAGCGCGATCCGCTGGGTCTGTCCGGCCGAGAGCGGCCGGCCTCCTTCGCCGACGACCGTGTCGTAGCCATCGGGAAGGGCACCGACGAATCCGTCGGCGTCGGCGTCGATCGAGGCTCGTCGTACCTCGTCGTCGTCCGCCTCGGGCGCCGCGAGGCGGATGTTGTCCGCGATGCTCGCGCGAAGGAGCGTCGGACGCTGCGGCACCCAGGCGAGCTGGCGCCGCCAGGCCTCGGCGGAGAACCGCGCGGCGTCCAGGTCGTTTGCCGTGACGCGGCCGCTCGTCGGCTCGACGAGCCGCAGCAGCAGCGACGCGATCGTGCTCTTCCCGGCCCCGCTCGAGCCGACGAGCGCGACCAGCTCGCCTGGGCCGAGCTCGAGCATGACGTGCTCGAGCACGGGTCGCTCGGGGCCTGGGTAGGAGTACGACACGTCCTCCAGGCGGACCGTGACCGTGCGTAGGTCGGGAGGTGCGTCGCCGCCCGTCGCGACCGATGGCGGCCTCTCGACCAGGTCGAGCAGCCGTCCGGCGACGGCGGCACCGTCCGCGCTCGCGTGGAACTGAGCCGCGAGGTTGCGCAGGGGGAGGTACAGCTCCGGCGCGAGCACGAGCACGGTCAGTCCGGCCCGGAAGCCGAGGTCGCCGTCGACGAGGCGGACGCCGACCGTCACGGCGACCAGCGCGACACCGAGCGTGGCTGCGAGCTCGAGCACCGTGCCCGAGAGAAACGCCACGCGGAGCGTCCCCATCGTCGCGCGGCGGTACCGGTCGCCGACGGCTGCGATCTGCGCTGCCTGGGATCGTCCCCGGTTGAAGGCGCGGAGGGTCGGCAGCCCGCGCACGACGTCGGCGAAGTGCGTCGCGAGCAGGGACAGCGCTTGCCAGCGCTCCTGCGTGCGGCGCTCGGTGTAGCGACCGACGAGCCACATGAACACCGGGACGAGCGGCAACGTCAGCAGCATCACCCCGGCAGAGGTGAGGTCGATCGAGGCGACGAGCGCCAGCACGGCGACCGGGACGACCGCGGCGAGGACGACCTGCGGCAGGTAGCGCGCGAACGTCGTCTCGAGCGCGTCGACGCCCGCGACGGCGATCGTCGCGAGCTCCGCGCTGTCGGAGCCGTCGAGCGCCACGGGATCGGCGGTCAGTCTGCGTTCGACGAGCTCCAATCGGAGCCGCGACAGCACTCCTCCGGCCGCACGCCGGCCTACGGCGCCGAAGCCCCACGTCGCCGTCGCCCGCGCGAGCACGACGACGCCCATCAGCGTCAGAGGCAACACGACCTCGTCGAGCGACGCGCCGTCGAACGAACGTGCCGCGACGTGGGCGAGGAGCACCGCCTGTGCGAGCACGAGCAGTGCCGCGGCGATTCCGAGCAGCGCATCGGCCGCGAGCACGACGCGCGCGTCCCGCGCGCGACGCAGGAGCCGGCGGTCGAGCGCGGCCACCGGATTAGGTCGCGTGCGAGCTGGCGCCGCTCGCCGCCGCCGGAGGCGAGCCGGAAGGAAGTTCACCGCCGCCGACGCGCGCGCGGAACACGTAGTACGTCCAGCCCTGGTAGAGGAGGATCACCGGCACGCAGATCGTGGCGACGACGGTCATCACGACGAGGGTGTAGTGCGCGGAGGAGGCGTTGTCGATCGTCAGGCTGTCGCCGAGGGACGTGCTCGAGACCATCACGCGCGGATAGAGGCTGGCGAACAGCGTCGCGACCCAGAGCGCGGTCACGAGCGCGGTCAACGCGAACGCCCAGCCGCTTCGCCGCCGTTTCACGAAGACGGCCGCGACGACGAGCACCGCGAGCCCGACGAGCGTCAGCACGAGCGGGACCGTGACGTTCCTCTGGTTCCGGTCGACGGCGACGTGGGCCGTCAGCGCGAGGAAGGCGGTGACGGCGACGGCGGCGGGCACGGAGAGCAGCCGCGCGATGCGGTGTGCGCGCTCGCAGAGATCTCCCGTGGTGCGGATCGTGAGGTACGTGGCGCCGTGGTAGGCGAACAGGACGACGACGCTGATCCCGCCGATCACGGAGTACCAGTTGAAGAGGTCGAAGAAGCCGCCCGTGAAGTCGCCTTTCGAGTCGATCGGGATGCCGTAGAGGAGGACGGAGAGGCCGACACCCCAGACGAGCGGCGCACCGAAGCTGCCGACGGTGTTCGCCCACGTCCAGACCGTGCGCCAGCGCGGGCTCGTGCTCTTCGCGCGCCACTCGAACGAGAGCACGCGGACGATCAGGCAGACGAGGACGAGCAGCAGCGCGAGGTAGAAGCCCGAGAACATCGTCGCGTACCACGTCGGGAACGCCGCGAACGTGGCGCCGCCGGCTACGACGAGCCAGACCTCGTTGCCGTCCCACACCGGCCCGATCGACTGGAACATCGCCGAGCGCTCGCGCTCGTCTCGAGGGAGGAACGGGAGGAGCATCCCGACGCCGAAGTCGAATCCCTCGAGCACGAAGTAGCCGCTCCAGAGAACCGCGACGAGGACGAACCAGAGCTCCGCGAGCGTCATCGGGCCGCTTTCAATACGCCGGGGCGAGGGTCGAGGGGTCGGGCTGCTCCGGCTCGTCCGGCCCGCGCGGGTCCTGGCCCGCGTAACGACGCATCAGCCAGATGTCGAGGACGAGCAGGAGGAGATAGAGCGTGACGAACACGGTCAGGCTCGTGACGAGCCACGCGGTGCTGACGGCCGGCGAGCTCGCGTCGGCGGTCTTCAACAGTCCTTGCACGATCCACGGTTGTCGTCCGACCTCCGTGAGCACCCACCCGAACAGGCAGGCGACGAAGGGGAGGAACGCTGCGACGACGCCGACCCAGCAGAACCAGCGCCAGCGCTCGAGCTTTCGCTTCCAGAACAGGAACGCGCCGACGATCGCGACGAGCGCGACGAGCGAGCCGGCGTAGGCCATGCCCCGCATGCTCCAGTAGATCGTCCGGACGGGCGGCTCGTAGTCGCCGGAACCGAACCTCGCCTCGTACTCCTTGTTCAGCTCGTCGAGCCCCTGTACCTGGCCGCCGAACGAGCCCGTCGACAGGTACGACAGCAGTCCTGGAACGGTGATCGAGAACGTCGGCGTCGGATCGTTCGACGTGAAGCCGCCGATCTGGAAGAGGGAGAAGCCGCAGTGCGTGCACGTCGTCCACTGCGCTTCCGCTGCCGAGATCTTCATCGGCTGGAGCTTGGTGACGAGGATCCCGAAGTGGCTGCCGAACCAGAGGTTCACGCTCGCGACCGGGACGAGCACCACGAGCGCCAGCTTCGCGGCCGGCCGGAACAACTCGACGTTCCGCCCTCGCGCGAAGTGCCAGCAGCAGACGCCGAACACGACCGCGGCCCCGGTCGTGATCCCGGCCATCATCGTGTGACCGAACGCGTACAGCGCCCACGTGCTCGAGAGCAGCTTCCAGATGCTCGTGAGCTGCGCCTCCCCGTTGACGATCTTGTAGCCGACGGGGTCCTGCATGAACGAGTTCGCGACGAGGATGAAGTACGCCGACGCCCACGTGCCGATCACGGCCGTCCACAGGGTCGCTAGGTGGATGCGGGGCGAGAGGCGGTTCCAGCCGAAAATCCAGAGACCGAGGAACGTCGACTCGAGGAAGAACGCCGCGAGTCCCTCGATCGCGAGCGGCGCGCCGAAGACGTTGCCGACGAACTTCGAGTACGCCGACCAGTTCATCCCGAACTGGAACTCCTGGACGAGACCGGTCGCAACGCCGATTGCGAAGTTGATCAGGAAGAGCGTCCCGAAGAAATGGGTGAGACGCAGCCAGCGCTCGTCCTTCGTGCGGTGCCAGGCCGTCTGCATGAGCGCGACGAGCGGGCCGAGGCCGAGCGTCAGGGGGACGAACAGGAAGTGGTAGAGGGAGGTGGTCGCGAACTGCGCGCGCGCGAGGTCGACGGTGGTCGACGCGAAGACGATCACGCTCGGCTCACTCGCTCTCCACGGTGATCCGGCCGACCCGCTGGTGCGTCATCGCCGCTCCCGCCCAGTCGACGACAGCCTTCGCTCGGTCCTCGTTGGTGGGGAGCAGCGCGAGGTGCACCGTGCCCCACGCAAGCTGTGCCTTCAGACCGGTCATCGTGCGTCCACCGAGCATCTGCACGACTGCCGCCTTGCGGCCGATCGTCGCCATCGTGCCCTTGTCCTTGTAGGCGAACGGCGTGGTTTTCTTGCCGGTGATCCGGCGCGCGATCGTCTCGCCCGTGTGCTCTCCGGACTGGAGCGCGACGGATCCGAGCTGCGGCAGGACCTGCTCGGTCTTCGAGTCCGTGATCGCGGCGATGTCGCCGATCACATAGACCTCGGGATGGTCGGGCAGCGTGAGCTCCGGGCCGACGCCGATGCGGTTACCGCGCTGGAGCTCGAGGCCGAGCGATCGCACGAGCTCGTTGCCCTGCAGTCCGGCGCCCCAGACGAGCGTGTGCGCCTCGAGCACGTCGCCGGACTTCAGTGTCACGCGTGTCGGCGAGACCGACGCAACCGGTGTTCCCGTCATCACCTCGACCGTCCGCTCGGTCAGCGCCTTGTCGGCGTATTTGCGCAGCTTCGGCTTGAACATCGGGAAGAGCTCCGGGCCGGCTTCGACGAGGACCACGCGCGCGTCCTCCTGCGCGACGTTCTTGTAGTCCTTGGCGAAGTCGCCGCGGTAGAGCTCGACGATCGCCCCGGCTGTCTCGACGCCGGTCGGGCCGCCGCCGACGACGACCACGTTGAGAGCGCCGTCCGCGATCAGGCTGCGGTCGCGATCGGCCGCCTCCCAGCGCTCGAGCAGGTGATCCTTGAGACGGACGGCATGCGGCAGCGTGTACATGGGAAACGCGTGCTCCGCGGCGCCCTCGGTGCCGAAGTAGTTGACCTCGGCGCCGAGGGCGAGGACGAGGTAGTCGTAGGTGATCGGGTCGATCTCGTCGAAGGTGACGCTTCGAGACTCGAGGTCGACACCGGCGACGCTCGCCTTGTGGATCGTCGTGCTGTCGTGGTGCGCGAGTAGGTCGCGCAGAGAGTGTCCGACCGCGGTCTCCTCGATCAGGCCCGAGGCGAGCTGGTACAGAAGCGGCTGGAAGGTGTGGTAGTCGTGGCGGTCGACGAGGACGACCTCGGCGTCCGCGTCCTTCAGCTTCTGCGCGGCGCCGACGCCGGCGAAGCCTCCGCCGAGGATCAGGACGCGCGGACGGTCGCCGGCCGGGCTCACGACGGCGTGATCCCCCAGGTCGCGGTCGCCGACTGCCCGGGCTCGAGCAGGATCAGTGCTTCCCCGGTGCGAAAGGCGTTCGGAGGACACGTCATCGGCTCGACCGCGAGGCTGCGCCGGCTCACGTCGACGAGCGTGTCGCCGCTGAACAGCATCACGTAGCCGTAGCTCTGGTCGAGCCAGAGCGTGACCGTGGCGCCGCCCTCCGGATCGCGAAGCTCGATGCACGCGATGCCGTCGTCGTCTCGGGCGAGGTCCGTGAACGCGTTGTCGAGCTTCGTCGTGCCGATCGTCCGGCCCGCACGGAAGTCGAACGCCGTTCCGTCGACCGACCGGGATCCGGTCGGCAGGCTGCGCTCGTCCGAGACGAGCACGCGCCCGCTCGGCGCACGCAGCTCGAGCGTGTCGATCTTCGCGGTCCCGAGCGTGAGGTACGGATGCTGTCCACAGCCGTACGGGCACGCGCCCGACCCGAGATTCGTCGCGGTGGTCCGGACGGAGAGGCCCGTGTCGGACAGCGCGTACTCGACGCGGAGCGACACCGTGAACGGATAGCCGGGCTGCGGATGGATCACGTGCTCCATCACCACGCGGTCGGCGTCGCGCGCGCCGAGCGTCCACGCGCACCAGCGCACGAGGCCGTGGATCGCGTTCGAGCGCTCCGGTTCCGTGAGCGGGAGCTGCTGGCTGTGGCCGTCGAACTCGTAGCTCCCGTCCTCGATGCGGTTCGGCCACGGGGCGAGCACCTGCCCACGTCCCGAGCTGGCCTCCTCGTCGACCGCGTAGCCGTCGAGCACGTCGCGACCGTCGACCGCGTACCGGCGCAGCCCGCCGCCGACCTCGACGACGACGGCGTGGTGGATCCCGTGGGAGATCTCGAACTGCTCGCCCGTCGGCGGGACGCGCGCACCATCGGCGCTCACGCCAGCCGGTCGAGCAGATGGTCCCCCACCCGCAACGAGTTCGCCATCGCGGTCAGCGCCGGGTTCACCGCGCCGATGCTCGGGAAGATGCTCGTGTCGACGATGTAGAGGTTGTCGAGCTCGTGCGCCTTGCAGTTGGGATCGGCCACCGAGGAGGCGGGATCGGAGCCGAACCGGCAGGTGCCCGCTTGGTGCGCGCATCCGGCAATCGGGATCGCGTTCTTCATGTACGCGAAGCGGTGGATCAGATGGTCCGGGTTCATGTCGAGCTTGTGGAGGATCGACTTGAGCTTCTCGTAGAGCCGCTGCTTCGGGTCGTCGTTCGTCGGCGTGTACGCGAGATGGATGTTGCCGTCGGAGTCCACCGTCACACGGTTCTCTGCCCGCGGCAGGTCCTCCGTCGACAGCCAGAAGTCGATCGCGTGCTTGGCGATTCGCTCGAGCGACCACTCCGGGGCGAGCTTGGTCTCGGTGGGCTTTTCGCCGCGGAACATCTCCGGCTGCGACTTGCCGACCATCTGGATGTTCCCGAGCGGGAAGTCGTAGTCGTCCGAGCCGAAGTAGAAGTCGTTCAGCCCGAGCGTCTTCTGGAACACCGTCGGGTTCTCGTCGCGCGACAGCGCCAGCACTGCCTGGCTCGCGTGGTACATGTAGTTGCGGCCGACCTGGTCGGAGTCGTTGGCGAGCCCGTTCGGGTGCTTGTCGCTCGCCGACAGGAGCAGCAGCTTCGCCGTGTTCGCGGCACCGCAGGCGAGGACGACGATCGAGCTCGTGAACCGCTCCTCGCCGCCGTTGCGCTCCACCACGATCCCCGTGACCGTCGTGCCGGGCTCGTCGGTCTCGAGCTTGACCGCCTTCGCGTTCGTCAGCAACGTGACGTTGTCGTGCTCGAGCGCGGGCCGCACGCCGAGCACCTCCGCATCCGACTTCGCGTGGACGAGGCACGGAAAGCCGTCGCAAGAGGCGCAGCGGATGCACAGGCTGAACGGGACGTTCGCGTCGTCGCGCCGCACGCCACACGGTGCGTGGAACGGGTGGTACCCGGCCTTCTCGAGCTGATCCGAGAGGCGCTGGATCCGCGGTTCGTGCGACAGCGCCGGGAACGGGTAAGGAGCGCTGGCGGGCGGCTCCGTCGGATCCTCACCGCGCGCACCGCGCACTTCGTAGTGCTGCTCGGCGAGCGTGTAGTACGGCTCGAGCTCGTCGTACGAGATCGGCCACGCGGGCGAGACGCCGTCGTGGTGCCGCAGCTCGCCGAAGTCCTCCTTGCGCAGGCGGTACAGCGCCGCGCCGTAGAGCTTGGTCGCTCCGCCGACGAAGTAGTGGATCTGTGGCTGGAACGCCGTGCCGCTCTCGTCGTACCATGTCTCGGGCGGGATGTAGCGGCCGTCGACGAACACCTCGGCGGTGTCCCAGTTCTGCGGCTCGCGCGGCAGCCAGTCTCCACGCTCGAGCAGGAGGATCTTCCTCCCGGAAGGTGCCAGGTGGCGCGCGAGCGTTCCGCCGCCGGCGCCGGTTCCGATGATGATCACGTCGTAGTCGTCCATCGTCCCCCCGGACGTCGTTTGGTCAGTACTGCGCCATCAGCTCGGGAATCATGATCCGGGCTGCAGCCTCCATCAGCGCGAGATGCGAGAAGGCCTGTGGGAAGTTGCCGAGGTGGCGACCCGTGCCGACGTCGAACTCCTCGGCGTAGAGGCCGAGCGGCGAGGCGATTCGAAGCAGGCGCTCCATCAGGTCGCGGGACTGCTGCAGCTCGCCGACGATCGCGAGCGCCGACACGAGCCAGAAGGAGCAGATCAGGAACGTCCCTTCTTTTCCCGACAGACCGTCGTCGGTCTCGTCGGTTCGATAGCGAAGGACGAAACCGTTCTCGGTCAGCTCGTCTGCGACCGCGTGCACCGTCGCGCGCAGCCGCTCGTCGTCGGGGGGCAGGAACCCGAAGATCGCCGCGAGCAGCACCGACGCGTCGAGCGAGTCGGTCTCGTAGTGCTGGCGGAGGACGCCGCGCTCCGAGACACCGTGCTCGAGGATGTCCGCGCGAATCTCGTCGGCCGTCGCGTGCCAGGTCGTGGCCAGCTGGGGGTCGCCGCGGATCTCTGCCAGCTGCGCTGCGCGGTCGAGTGCCACCCAGCACATGAGCTTCGACGAGACGTAGTGCTGCGGCGCGCCGCGCGCCTCCCAGATCCCCTGGTCGGGGTTCGTCCAGATCGTCGTCGCGCATTCGGCCTGCGACTGGACGATCGGCCAGAGCCGGCGCGGCAGTCGCTCGCTGTGCTTCGTGTGGAGCAGGATCGAGTCGAGCACCGCGCCGAACACGTCGTTCTGGCGCTGGTCGTAGGCGCCGTTCCCGATTCGCACGGGGCGTGCGCCCGCGTAGCCGGACAGGTGGTCGAGCGTCGACTCGGTGAGATCGCGCCTCCCGTCGATGCCGTACATGATCTGCAGCGAGCCGTCCTCTGTCGGCTCGATGTCGGCGATGAACTCCATGAACTCGTCGGCTTCCCAGTCGAGGTTGAGCCAGTGGAGCGCCTGCAGCGTGAACGTCGTGTCGCGCATCCACGTGTAGCGGTAGTCCCAGTTCCGTTCGCCGCCGGGCGTCTCCGGCAGCGACGTCGTCAGTGCGGCGACGGTCGCGCCGGTCGGCATGTACGTCAGCCCTTTGATCGCGAGCGCCGAGCGCTCGATCGGCTCGCGGAAGCGGTGATCCGGGATCCGGGCGCGGCTGAGCCATGTGCGCCAGTAGTGGCTCGTCGCCGCTATCCGGGCGTCCGCCTCGGCACAGTCCTTGGGCGCGTCGAGTCCCTCCGCCCAGGTGAGGACGCAGTACGCAGCCTCGCCGTTGGCGAGCGTATGCCGTCCGCGCACGCGGCCGCCCTCGATCCCGAGGGGAATGTCCGAGACCAGACGGATCGTCTGGCCGGCGCCGGTCGCGTCGGCGGTCGTCCGCCCTCCGTCGACGAGCGTCCATTCGGCGGGCGTGCGGCCGTAGTCGAAGACCGGCTCGCAGACGAGCTCGAGCTCCACGGAGCCCTCGACGCAGGTGACAGTGCGGACGAGCATGTGGTCGCCGTCGTCGTCGGCCGGCGGCCTCGTGTGCGGCGTGACCCCGTCCTCGTGGCCGCGCGGGCCCATGGTCAGGGCGTCCCGGACGACGATCCAGCCCGAAGGGGTCTTCCACGTAGTCACGAGCACGTTCGTCCCGGCGTCGTAGCGGCGCAAGGACGGGTGGCTGATCCCGAACGGGCCGAGCCGGAAGAAGCCCGCCTCGCGGTCGAGCAGGCTGCCGAAGCAGCTCGGCGAGTCGAAGCTGGGCACGCAGAGCCAGTCGATCGCACCGTCGGGCGCGACGAGCGCGCCGGTGTGGCAGTTGGAGAGGAACGCGTAGTCGGCGATCGGCGGGAACGGCGACGGCGCGGCTGCGCTCTGCGGTGCGGCTTGGGGTTTCGTCGCTGCCTCGGTCATCGGACGATCCACGGCTCGTGCCAACGCCCGTACCCGGCCATCAGCTCGTCCGCCGCGTCGGCGGGGCCCCACGATCCCGGTGCATAGGGATGGACGGGCGGCGGCGCGTCGAGCAGCGGCTGCATCACGCGCCACGTCTCCTCGACTCCGTCCTGGCGGGTAAATCGCGTGCTGTCTCCGACCATCGCAGCGTGGAGCAGGACCTCGTACGGCGTCGGGCCTTCACCGCCTTCCTGCGCGAACTCCATGTCGAGCTCGATCGTGCCTGCGTTGTCCGCGCGGTGGGCCTCGACGACGAGCCGGACGCCTGTCGTCGGATCGAGCTTGACGACGAGCTGATTCGGCGTGAGCTCTCGATCGAACGCCGCGAAGCCGAGGTGGGGTGGATGCTTGAAGACGAGGCGCAACTCGGTCTGGGTCACGGGCAGTCGCTTGCCGGTCCGGATGAAGAAGGGCACGCCCGCCCAGCGCCAGTTCTCGATCTCGAGCCGCAGCGCAGCGTAGGTCTCGGTCGTCGAGTCGGGAGCCACGCCGTCGATCGACAGGTACCCGTCGTACTGGCCTCGCACGTAGTTGGCGGGGTCGGCCTCCTTGACCGCGCGGAAGAGTGCGACCTGGGCGTCCTTGAGCGTCAGCGGGTCGCCGCGGGCCGGCGGTTCCATCGCACACATCGCCACCAGCTGCATCAGGTGGTTGACGACGACGTCGCGCAGCGCACCGACCGGGTCGTAGAAGTGCCCGCGGTCCTCGACGCCGAAGTCCTCGGCCATCGTGATCTGCACGGAGGAGACGTAGTTGCGGCTCCACACGGGCTCGAGCATCGTGTTCGCGAACCGCAGGTGGATGATCTCCTCGGTCCCCATCTTCCCGAGGTAGTGGTCGATGCGGTAGAGCTGCGACTCGTCGATGTACCGATGCAGCTCCTCTGCGAGCTCGTGCGCAGACGTTCGGTCGTGGCCGAACGGCTTCTCGACGACGACTCGCGCGTTCTTCGTCAGCCCGGCGTCGTGCAGCCCCTGCACGACCCTGCCGAACAGGAACGGCGGGATCTCGAGGTAGAAGACCGGAGACCTCGCGCCGTTGAGCGCCTTGCCGACGCGCTCGTAGGTCGCCGCGTCGCCGAAGTCTCCTTGCACGTACGAGAACCGCGCTGCGAGTCGCTTGAACACGTCCTCGTCGAGCTGCTCGCCCGTGCCGACGATCGACTCCCGCGCGCGCTCGACGAGCTGGTCGATCGTCCAGTCGTCGACTGCGACGCCGACGATCGGACAGTCGAGCAGTCCACGGCGCTCGAGGCGGTAGAGCGAATGGAAGGTCATGACCTTCGCGAGGTCGCCCGTGATCCCGAAGATCACGAACACGTCGGCGCGAGCCGACTCGCCCCTTGCGAT
>DASPSY010000080.1:0-26108 GCA_035623685.1 Gaiellaceae bacterium | reverse complement strand
TCTCGCAGCTCGCGCCGCTCGCGCAACGTCTGCGCCCGACGAGACTCGACGAGTTCGTCGGCCAGACGCACGTGCTCCGCCCGGGGTCGGCGATGCGACTCGCGATCGAGGAGGACCGCGTCGCGTCGTCGATCTTCTATGGCCCGCCGGGGAGCGGGAAGACGACACTGGCCCGCATCGTCGCGGGAGCGACCGGAGCGGAGTTCGAGGAGCTCTCCGCCGTCTCCGCGACCGTCGCGCAGGTGCGCGAGGTGCTCGCGCGTGCGCGCGAGCGGCTCGGCGCAAACGGGCGACGCACGATCCTCTTCCTGGACGAGATCCACCGCTTCAACAAGGCGCAGCAGGATGCGCTGCTGCCCGCGGTCGAAGAAGGACTCGTCACGCTGATCGGCGCGACCACGGAGAACCCGTACTTCGAGGTCAACTCGGCGCTGATCTCGCGGACACAGGTGGTCGAGCTCGAGCCGCTGTCCCACGCCGACATCGCGATCGTGGTACAGCGCGGAGCCGCGGTGCTCGAGGCCACGATTCCGGGCGAGCTCGTCGACCTGGTCGCGACGCGAGCGGGTGGCGACGCTCGCGCGGCGCTGAACATCCTCGACCTCGCTGCGCACACCGCCGCGGCCGCCGGCACGGACCTGACCGCCGAGCACGTCGAGGATGCCGCACGCACCCGACCGCTCGTGTACGACAAGCAGGGCGACGCGCACTACGACTTCGTCTCGGCGTTCATCAAGTCGATGCGAGGCAGCGACGCGGACGCGGCCGTCTACTACCTCGCGGCGATGCTCGAAAGCGGCGAGGACGCGCGGTACATCGCGCGCCGCATGATCGTGCTCGCGTCCGAGGACGTCGGCAACGCCGACCCGCGCGCGCTCCTCGTCGCCGTCGCGGCCGCGCACGCCGTCGAGCACGTCGGACTCCCCGAGGCGCAGCTCAACCTGGCCCAGGCGGCGATCTACCTCGCTCGTGCGCCGAAGTCGAACGCGAGCTACGTCGCGCTGAAGCGGGCGGCGGCCGACGTCCGCGAGTACGGCAACGTCCGCCCGCCGAAGCCGCTGCGCGACGCCTCGTACTACGGCCGCCGCCTCGGGCACGGAGAGGGCTACATCTACCCACACGACGACCCGGCCGGCTTCGACGTCGACTACCTCCCGGAGGAGCTCGCCGGCCGGAGGTACTACGAGCCGAGCGGCAGCGGCGAGGAGGCGGCGGGCGAGAACCCCTAGTCGGAGCCGCGTCGGATCCGCTGCGCAGCCATGGGACCGAACGAGCCGCCGAGCGCCTCGTAGGCGGCCGCCGCGCGCTCGACGTCGTACTCGACGCGTCTGAACTCGAACGCGCCGTCGTCGTGACGCAACGCGTACGCGGCCCGCGGGTCCCGGTCGAGCGGCATCCCCGCGCTGCCAGGGTTGACGAGCGTCGTGCAGTCCGGTCCGGGCCGCGTGAACTGAAGATGGCTGTGCCCGAAGACGACCGTGCGGTCCCGCACACCGGCGAGCAGGCGCTCGTCCTCGGACGCGTCGTCCTCCGCCGAGAAGCTCTCGACATCGGAGAGCGGCGACCCGTGGACGTACAGCACGCCGTCGAGCTCGACCTGGGCCTGCAGGGAGTAGAGCCAGCCCTCCTCCGTGCCGAGGCCGGAGCTCGTCGTCTCGAGCACGGCGGCGATCTCGGGCCGGTCGGCGGGTGGCTCGCGCAGCCAGCGCTCGCCGTTCCCGCGAATCCACGTGGACCCCGGCAGCGCACGTAGCCGCTCGAGCGTCTCGAGCGGCCACGGACCGAACGCGGCGTAATCTCCGCCGAGCAGGTAGCGGTCCGCGCCTACGTGCTCCGCGTCGTCGAGCACGGCGTCGAGCGAGATCACATTGCCGTGGATGTCGTAGAGGACGGCGAGCACGCGGCGTTAGGGTTCCACACGTGAAGATCGTGTGCCTGATCAAGCAGGTTCCGCGCACGGACGCGATCGCTTTCGATCCGGACACGAAGTCGCTCAAGCGCGAGGGAGTGCCTCTGCTCCTCAACCCGTTCGACGCCGGCGCGGTCGCGCACGCAGTAGGCCTCAAGGAGCGGCACGGCGGCGAGGTGATCGCCATGACGATGGGCCCGCCCCAGGCGAGCGAGGCACTGCAGACCTGTCTCGCGCTCGGCGCGGACCGTTGCATCCACCTGTCCGACCGTGCGTTCGCCGTCGCCGACACGCTCGGGACGTCGAGGACACTCGCACTCGCGATCCAGAAGGAGAGCGACGTCGACCTCGTCGTCTGCGGCCGCAAGACGACCGACTCCGAGACCTGGCAGGTCCCGCCCGAGGTCGCAGCGTTCCTCCGGGTCCCGCACCTGACCAGCGTCGTCGAGAGCGAGTTCGTCGGCGGACGGCTGCATGCGACCCGCGAGTCCGACGACGGCGACGAAACATGGTCGATCACGCTGCCCGCGGTGATCTCTTGTGCACGCGCACGGGACGCGGCGGAGACGGCGGACGGGCGGATCGACGTCTGGACCGCGGCAGACCTCGTCGACGACGTCCGACCGAACGACAAGCGTTTCGGCCAGACGGGGTCGCCGACGCGCGTGCTCGCCGTCCGCGACGTGACGCCGGAGCGCTCCGGGGAGACGTTCGACACGCCGGCCTATGCAGCGGCCCGCGTGCGCGTGCTGCTTGCCGAGCGGCGACTCGATCCATCCGACTGGACGAAGCCCGAGCGGCTCGGCGACGAGCCGTCGGCGAATCGCTACGACTGCTGGACGCTCGTCGAGCACTCGGGCGGTCGCATCGCACGCGTGTCGCTCGAGCTGCTCGGCAAGGGACGCGAGCTCGCGGGGAAGCTCGGCGGCGAGTGCGTCGCCCTCGTGCTCGGACACGAGATCGGGGAAGTCGCCCGCGAAGCTGGGCGGTACGGCGCCGACCGGGTGGTCGTCGCCGAGCACGCGTCGCTTGCCACGTACCACCCGGAGATCTGGGGCAAAGCGCTTACCCGGATCGTGCGCGAGCACAGGCCGCACGTCCTCCTGATCCCCTCGACCGCGAACGGGCGGGACGTCGGCCCGCGCGTCGCCGGCGACCTGGAGCTCGGGATGACCGGCGACTGCGTCGGGCTCGGGATCGACCGGGCGGGCCGCCTCATCCAGACGAAGCCCGCCTACGGCGGCAACATCGTCTCGGTGATCATGGGCGCGACCACGCCGCAGCTCGCCACGGTCCGCGCACGGATGTTCAAGCCGCTCGAGCCCCGCGGCGACGGTGTTCCGATCGAGCGGGTCGAGCTCGGCGGGCTCGAGGCTCGCACGCTCGAGCTCCTGCAGCGGACGGATTCGTCGGCGCGCGACCTCGACGCCGCCGACGTCGTCGTCTGTCTCGGACCGGAGCTCGACTCGAGCGAGGTGGCCGAGGCACGCACCATCGCCGAGTCGTCGGGAGCAGCCCTCGGAGCGACGCTCGAGGTGTGCGAACGAGGCGATCTTCCACGCAACCGACAGCTCGGACTGCTCGGCCGCGCGATCGCACCGGCGCTGCTCGTGACCGTTGGCGTACCGGGGGGCTTCGAGCAGCTCACGGGCTTCGTGAAGGCCGGCGTGATCGCGGCGCTGAACGGCGAACGCGGCGCGGCGATGCTCGACGCGGCGGACGTCGGCGTCGTCGGCGACTGGCGCGACGCGCTCCCGGAGCTCGTCCGAGCCGGTACGTAGATGCGGCTCAACCTCAACGAGTGGGGTGACCCCGACGCCCCGCCGGTCGTCTGCCTGCACGGCGTCAACGCGCACGGCCGCCGCTTTCGACGCCTCGGCGAGGAGCGACTCGCTTCGCGCTACCGCGTCGTCGCTCCCGACCTGAGAGGACACGCTTCCTCCGACTGGGACCCGCCCTGGACGATTCGAACGCACGTCGACGACGTCCTCGAGACGCTCGACGACGTCGGCGTCGGGCGAGCCGCGTTCGTCGGGCACTCGTACGGCGGGCGCATGCTGCTCGAGCTCGCAACCATCGATCCCGACCGTATGGAGCGCGCCGCCCTGCTCGACCCGGCGATCCAGATCCTGCCGCACGTCGGGCTCGACTTCGCCGAGCGAGAGCGACAGGACAACTCCTTCGCCTCACCCGAGGAGGCGATCCAGGCGCGGCTCGAGAGCGGGAACCCGACGCCGCGCGCCTTCCTCGAGGAGGAGATGGACGAGCATCTCGTGCATGCGCGCGACGGGCGCTACCGCTTCCGGTACTGCCACAGCGCCGTGATCGCGATGTACAGCGAGCTCTGCACTGCACCTCCACGCGCCGAGACCCTGCGAGTCCCGACCCTCATCGTCCACGCGAACGAGTTCGGCCTCGTTCGCGACGAGCAGATCGACGCCTATCGCACGGCGCTCGGCGACGAGCTCGAGGTCGTCGCGGTTCCGGGAGGACACCTCGTCTACTGGGACGCGTGGGAGCAGACGGCCGGTGCGGTCGAGCGCTTCCTCGCGGCCGGCGCGGCCGCTCCTGGCGGCTAGTAGATGCGCGCGCCGAGCGCGCTCGCGACGAGCTCGACCGCGAGCCGTCCGGTCTGGTTCTCGCGGTCCAGGATCGGGTTCACCTCGACGACGTCGAGGGAGGAGAGCAGGCCGGACTCCGCCACGAGCTCGAGCACCAGGTGTGCCTCGCGGTAGCTCAGCCCGCCGCGGACCGGCGTTCCGACTCCGGGCGCGACCTCCGGGTCGACCGCGTCGAGGTCGAGGCTCACATGGACGAAGCCCGGACCGGCGACGTGCTCGAGCGACTCGCGAACCGAACGCTCGACACCGATGCGGTCGACGTCGCTCATGGTGAACACCTTTGCGTCGAGCCGGTGGAGCAGAGCCCGCTCTCCGTCGTCGAGCGAACGCACTCCAACGAGCGCGACACGCGACTCGGCCACGGCCGGCAGCGCCCAGCCGTCGCCCTGGAACGCCTGACCGGCGAGCCCGAGCGCAGCCGCGAGCACCATCCCGTGGACGTTGCCGCTCGGCGACGTCTCCGGGCTGTTCAGGTCGCCGTGCGCGTCGATCCAGAGCACGCCGCCGACGCCTCGTGCCCTCGCCATCCCGCCGAGGCTGCCGAGCGCAACCGAGTGATCGCCGCCGAGCACGAGCGGAAGCAGCCCCTGGTCCGCGACGCGCTCGACCAGCGTCGACACCTGCTCGCACGCGGCGCGAATCTGCGGAAGGAAGCGCATGCGCTCGTCCCCGACGGCCGTTGCCTCCGCGACCGCCGTCTCGACGTTGCCGAAGTCCGTCGGCTCGAGACCGATCTCCCGCAGGCGCGCGTCGAGCCCGGCGTAACGGATCGCCGACGGCCCCATGTCGACGCCGCGGCGGCCGGCGCCGAGGTCGAGCGCCGCGCCGATGATCGCGACCTGGCGCTGATTCGGTTGCATGGACACGGCTGCCAAGGCTAACTTCCACCGGTGGCCCGGGACGAGGGGGGAAGCGGCACGATTCGCGTTCTCCTCGCCGACGACGACGAGCCGTTCGTCGAGGCGCTCCGACCGCTGATCGAGCGGCAGCCGGAACTCGTGGTCGTCGGATCGGCCCGCGACGGGCTGGCGGCGATCGAGCTCGCGGACGAGCTCGAGCCGGACGCGATCGTGATCGACCTGCACATGCCGCTGCTCGACGGCGTGAGCGCGGTGGCGCGCCTGCGGAACGACCACCCGAGCATGTGCGTGATCGCACTTACGGGAGATGCCCATCCGGCACTCCACCGGGCCGTGGCCGAGGCAGGCGCGGATGCGGTGCTCCTCAAGGACGAGTTCGTCGACGCGCTCGTCGAGCGCCTCTTCGCGGCGCGCGCCCTGGCCTGAGAATCCCCTCAGACAATCGAGAGGCCCCGTCCCACGACAGAGCCTCTCCGTGTGGCGAGGGCCGGAATCGAACCGGCGACCCCACGGTTTTCAGCCGTGTGCTCTACCAGCTGAGCTACCTCGCCAAGGGCTGGACAGTGTAGCGCCGCCGAATTTTTGAGTATCTCGTTAAGAACTGGCACGCCGTCCGCCCCACTCTGCTACCACTTCCGGCGTGAGGGTCTTCCGACTGTTGGCGGTGACGGTCGGTGCCGGGGTGCTGATCGCGCTCGTCGCACCCGGCGTCGGCACGTCGTTCGCGCCCGCGAAGAAGGGGCCGAAGCAGGCATCCTGCGCGCAGCCCGAGACCACGAGCGGGGTCGAGGTCGTCTTCGGACGCTTCAAGACGAACGCCGCAGCGCTCAAGCGCCAGGCCCAGATGACCAAGGAGGGCTTCCTGCATTCGAAGATCGTGCAGGAGTGCAGCGACTTCAAGGTCGTCATCCGCGGCATGGAGACCTATGACATCGCCATCGCGCTGCAGAGCGAGGCGCGCAAAGGCAACCTGCTCGCGACGGTCGAATGCGTCAAGGGCACAGAGGACGTCGGGCAACTCGAGGTCGTGTTCGGGCATCGACGTGATCGGCCGACCGCGACCGCGCTGGTCCAGCAGGCAGCCCGCGAGGGGTTCACGGGACTCGAGCTCCAGCCGGATCCGTGCGGCGGCTTCGAGATCATGATCAAGGGCTTCTCGAGTCGCGCGCAGGCGGAGGAGTTCGTCCAAGAGGCGAACGCCGCCGGTTTCAACACGGTCATCGAGCAGAACTAGCGCCAGCACGGGACGGCGCGTAAAAAGGCCGTCCGGGCCGGTGCTACCGCGCCACGAACGACCTTGTGGACGTGAGCTTACGAAGACGTCCCGCGGTGGGCAAGCAACGCGGTGGCCCTGCCCGACTCGAACTCCGCAAACTCCGAGAATCCACGCTTCGTGAGCTCCGCGCGCAGCCGCTCGAACGGGACGTAGATCGGCGTCTCGGCGCCGCCCGAGAACGAGAACACGGCATTTCCTCCCCGAGCGAGCACGCGTGCCAGCTCGTCGAAGAACGGGATCATGTTCGCGTGGGAGACGAGATCGAACGACGCACTCTCGAACGGCAGCGAGGCTGCGTCGCCGACCTCGAACCGCACGCGCTGCGCGAGTTCCGGCGAGAGCTTCCGCCTCGCGTGCGCGATCATCTCCGGCGCCAGGTCGACACCGACGATCTCGGCCTCGGGGAAGCGCGACGCGAGCGCGAACGCGCCGGCACCCGTCCCGGTGCCGAGGTCGAGGACACGGCGCGGAGGACCGGACAGCGAGTCGAGTGCAAGGCCGTGCGCGGCGAGGTGGTCCGGGGACACACCGACGATGTCGTCCCACTGCGGCGCGAGCTCGCCGAACTGCCGCTCCATCAACGGCCTGAAGAGACGCCACGCTCGCGGGTTGCGCGTCACGACGTTCGTCGTCAGCCGCGCGAACCTCTTGCCGACCGTGATGTTCACAGGCCGTCCAGGTGGACGCGGACGTCCTGGCCCGCGTGCGCACCGAACATCTCGGCGGCGTTGCCGCCGCTGATCGCGATCGCGATGTTCCGGTACGCGTCCTCGTACAGGATGATGTCGCCGGGACGTGCGTCGGCAAACGTGCGGGCTGCGATCGCGTAGTAACGCTCCGGTCCGAGCTCGAGCTCGACACGCGTCCCGGGCGCGACATCCGCCTGCTCGAGCTGCGCTCGGTCGAGGTTGAGCTGCACGTTGCCGAACCGGTCGATCGACAGGACCGTGCACCGGATCCGCGTGCGTCCGACCTCCGCACGCGGGATGTCGAGCCGCGCGAGCGCGTCCGGGGCGATCGGCGGGCCGAGCTCGCCGAGCGGCACGCCGAGCGCCAAATGGGCGGCGGCAGGAGAGAAGAGATCGCGTCCGTGGAACGTCCTCGACACCGACTCGAGTGCGTACTCGGGATTCGCGAGTTCGTGCGCCTCGACGATCCCGCCGAGCTTCTCCGCGGCGAGAACGAGCAAGCCGTTGTCCGGGCCGACGTGCACGCGTCCCTCGCCGTCGCGCAGCACGAGCGGCCTTCGCGCACTGCCGACTCCCGGATCGACGACCGCGAGGTGGACGCCCACCGGCATGTACGGCAAGGTGTTGGCGAGCGTCAACGCGCCCTGCAGGACGTCGCGCGGCGCAATCCCGTGCGTGATGTCGATGACCTGTACGTCCGGCGCAATGTGCTTCATCACGCCGTGACACGTCCCGACGAAGTCGTCCTCGAGGCCGAAGTCCGTGAGGAAGGTGATGAACGACGCCACGGCCGCGGGAGCCTACTGCGCGAGCTCGTGCACCGCGTCCACGAGTCCGGTCACGTCTTGCGTCCGCGCTTCGCCGGCCACCTCGACCCCCGCCGACCGCGCGGCGCTCGAGGTCTCGGGCCCGATCGTGACCGCAGGAATGCGGAGGTCGAGCGCCGCGAATGCCTTGGCAGCGGACGCAGAGGCGAGCAGCACGACGTCGCCGCTCGGCAACGACTCCGGCACGATCGGCCTCGTGCGATAGACGGGTCGAAACGACGCGCCCAGCTCCGAGACGATCAACCCTCGCGCGCCCTCTGCCCCAACGAACAGCGCGCGACCGACCGGGCGCGGGAACTCCGCCACGAGCCCCTCCTGCGTCGAGACGTCGGGCACGAAGTGGACGGGAATGCCGTGCGAGCGCAACGCGGCGGCCGTTGCTGTCCCAATCGCCGCGACGCGGGGAAACTCGCCGACGCGGCGGCCCGCGAGTTGCTCGGCGCCGTTCGCGCTGGTGACGATCACCCAGTCGTATCCCGTCAGGTCGATCGGACCGTCGTCGATCGGCTCGATCTCGATCAGCGGGCAGAGCACGGCCTCGATCCCCGCACGCTCGAGCGCGTCGACGAGCGGACCCGCCTGCTCCGCGGGACGCGTGACGATCGCGCGCATCAGCCCCCGGCGGCCGAGGGGACCGCGGCGAGCAGGTCCGAGGCGAGCGCGACGGGATCGTCACCCGAGCGGCGCTCGAGCCAAAGGCCGTCCTCGTGCGCGACCAGCGCCGACAAGGTCGAGCCGTCGTGATACGCGGCGACGGGAGCCAGACAGCCGCCGCCGATCGCGGCGACGCACGCGCGCTCGGCCTCGACGCGCCGTCGGGTCTCCGGATCGTCGACGTGAGCGACCGTCTCCTCCTCCCCGGCGCGGACCTGCAGCGCCAGCGCGCCCTGCGCCGCCTCGGGGAGGAGCTCGTCCGGCTCGAAGCGAGCGCCGATCTCGTGCGCGAGCCCGAGACGGTCGAGGCCGCACGCCGCCAGCACGATCCCGTCGAGCCCCCGCTCCGCGCGTTTGCGTAGTCGCGTGTCGACGTTGCCGCGCAGCGGCTCGACCGAGAGCGTCGGCTCGAGCGCGAGCAGCTGGGCGCGACGGCGTGCGGACGCGGTGCCGATGCGCATGCCCGGTCGTACCTGCGCTGCGCCGCAGAGCGCATCGCGCGGATCTTCGCGGCGAAGGTATGCACCGACGGCAAGACCTTCGGGCTCGGTCGCGGTCATGTCCTTCGCCGAGTGCACCGCGACGTCGATGCGGCCCGCAAGCAGCGCCTCCTCGAGCTCCTTTACGAACACGCCGCGTGAGCCGATCTCGCCGAACGGCTTCGACCGGTCGAGGTCACCCGCGGTCGTGATCGGAACGAAGGCGATCTCGACGCGGTCGTCCCGCAGGGCGGACGCAGCGAGCTCAGCCTGGATGAGGGCGAGCCTACTGCCGCGGGAACCGACGCGAATCAGCACGACATTGAGTGCGGAGAGCGCGCGTCGTCCCGCACGAGCGCCGTCGCCTGATCCGAACGAATGCGGTCGGCGCCTGCACCGGGAGCGGCCGGCCGATCAGGCTCGCCGTCTTCAGCGCTCTTCCTCGAGACCGAAGAGATGACGCACGGCGTCAGCATAGAGGACCCCGTCGGCTGCCGCGGCGGCCTGCTTCATCCGGATCGTCGGCAGATGCAGGAGCTTGTTCACGACTGCGGCGGTCACGGACTCGGCCGCCCGGCGCTCCGCTGGGCTGAGCTTCGCGCGACCGAGCTCGGCTCGGCGGATCTCCTCGGCGTGCGCGCGCAGCGACGTGATCGCCGGCACGACCTCGAGCGACGCCTGCCAGTCGTGAAAACGCTCGGCCTCGCGCGCGACGATCGCCTCGGCACGTTCGGCCTCACGGCGTCGCTCGGCCAACGTCTCCGCGACGACTGCCTGGAGATCGTCGATGTCGTAGAGGTAGCAGCCGTCGAGCTCGTGGATCGAGGGGTCGAGGTCGCGCGGAACCGCGAGGTCGATCAGCAGCAGCGGGCGCCCTCTGCGCCCACGCAGCGACCGCTCGACCTGTGCGCGCTCGAGGACGAACCCCGGGGCGCTCGTGGACGAGACGACGAGGTCCGCGGTCGCGAGCTCGCGCTCTACGAGGTCGAGCGGCAGGGCGCGCGCGCCGAGACTGTGCGCGAGCTGGTCCGCGCGGTCCTGGCTGCGATTCGCGATCCAGGCGATCTCCGCGCCGCGCGAGAGCAGGTTCCTGGCGGCGAGATCGCCGATCTTTCCGGCGCCGACGACGAGGATCCGGCGGCCGTGGAGATCGCCGAAGACCTGCTCCGCCAGCGCGGCCGCAGCGGACGAGACCGAGGCCGGGCTCTCGCCGATCCCCGTCTGCGAGCGCGCCTTGCGGCCGGCGTGGAGCGCCTGACGGAAGAGCCGGTCGAGCATCGGCCCGGTCGCACCGATCTCGTACGCGGTCCGTACCTGCCCCAGGATCTCGCCCTCGCCGGGCACCATCGAGTCGAGCCCCGCCGCGACCCGAAACAGGTGGAGCGCGGCGGCCTCGTCCCGCAGCCTGTACAGCGCCGGGCCTAGCTCCGACTCGAGCTCGAGCAGCGCAGCAGTGGCGCGCGCCTCCGCGTCGGCTCCCGGCTCGTCCGCGAGGTAGAGCTCGGTGCGGTTGCAGGTCGACAGGCACACGGCCTCGCCCGAGGCTCCGGCGAGCCGTCCCGCCAGCTCGGCGGCCCGCTCGCGATCGAGTGCCGCACGCTCGCGGAGCTCGACAGCCGCCTGATGGTGAGAGACACCGACGAGAACGAGCTTCACGAGAAGTGCGTCCCCGGGAGCACGAGACGGGCGACGACGACGAGCGCGAAACCGGCGAGGACGAGATACGCGCCACGTCGGCCTCGCACGCCTGCGCCGTAGCGCAGCGCGAGGTAGGCGCCGTAGACGCTCCACGTCAGCAGCGTCACGGCCATCAGGGCGTCGAAGCCGCCGCCCCGAGCGCGCAGGCGCACGACCCCGACTGCGATGCCGAGCGTCAGCGCGGGCAGTGCGAACGCGATCGTGCGCGCGGAGAGCTCGTCGAGCCGCGCGAGCGCAGGCGCGCGGACGCACAGGATCTCCGCCGCATGCCGCTTGAGCCGACGCTCCTGCCAGAGATAGAGCGCCGACAAGGCGGCGGCGAGCGTGAAGCCGGCGAACGCGGCCAGGACGAGCCCGACGTGGAGGACGAGGAAGACGGTCGAGTAGGAGCCGGCGCCGCTCGTATCGGTGCCGCCGCCCGCGTGCGCGAGCGCGAACAGCACCGCGACCGGCGGCGCGACGGCGAGACCGAGCAGGCGGTACCGCGGCTGGCAGCCCCAGACGAGGTACACGGTCACGACCAGCCAGACGAAGAGGTTGAGCGAGGCGGCCCACGTCGACCATGGAAACGCGTCGGCCCTCGCGGCCTGGACGGCGAGCAACGCCGTCTGCACGAGCCAGCCGATCCGGATCCCCCACGTCGCGTAACGCCCGGCGGCGCCCGGTTTACGCACCTCGCCGACGAACGCGACGGCCGCTTCTCCGTATGCGAGCAGCGCGGGCCAGAACAGCAGCTCAGCCAATCGCAACCGCCTTCCGCTCGGGCTCGGCGTCGCGACGACGGCGAGCGAGCTCCTCGAGCTCGGCGACCTCGCGCTCAAGCCGTCCCAGCTTCAGCGAGATGATCAGCACGTATGCGAGCACGACCAGGAAGACGACGAGATACGCGGCGGTGACGTACTTCTCGGCGGTCGTCACGCGAGGAGCTCCCGCAGCGTGCGTAGTCGCGCGTCGAGTCGCTTGCCCGCGAGTTCGACGTGGTAGAGACACGCGGCCAGGGAGAGGATCGCCGCCCAACTCACGCAGAAGGTCAGCAACTCGCGGCCGCCCAGGTGCGGACCGGTGGACGTGAACACGACCGGGTGGATGATGTCCTGCGCGAGATGGATCGCGAGCCAGCTCACGGGGATGAGAACGACGCCGAAGAGCGCGTAGACGGCAGCGAGGTTCTCGCGCCGCGGTCCCGGCTCGACCGAGTAGCGCAGCATGAAGTAGGCCGCGTAGAAGAGGAACAGGAGCAGGAAGAGCACGAGCTGGTTCGAGCTCCACACCCACCAGTGCCCCCAGCGGTACCGCGCCCAGATCGAGCCGGTCAGCAGCACGAGCACGCCGAAGATCACGCCCTGGTGGATCGCGACGTAGCTCTGGAGGTCAGCCTCGGGCGAATGTCTCCAGAGGTGGACGAGCGCCTTCCACGCACCCCAGCCGAAGCAGGCGTAGGCGGTGAGCGCAACGGGGACGTGGAAATAGAAGATCTTCTGGTTGAAGCCGTCCGCATCGAGCGGCGCGTAGAAGAACACCATTGCGATCGCAGCCGTCATCAGGCCGAGCGCGAGCGCGGCCAACGCGGGCAGCCGATGAGCACGGAGCAGGGTCATGCGGGGCTCCTCCGGCCAAGTCTCGCAGAATGTCCCTGCTCAGAGGGTCGCGAAGCCGTTCCGGCCGAGCTCCTCCGGCGAGACCCGCAGGCTGTACGTGCGGCCCTGCCGGACGACGAAGCCCTCGCGCTGCAGCTCGTCGAGGGCGCGCGTCACGGTCTCGCGGGCGGATCCCGTCATCTCGCCGAGCAGGTCGTGCGTCAGCGGGAAGTCGAGGCGGATGCCGTCACGGCCCACGCGGCCGTGCTCCCGCGCGAGGTCCATCAGCTTCTCCCGCACGCGGTCGACGTGGTGCAGGCGGGCGAGGCTCGCGAGCGCCGCGTGCTTGCGCCGCAACGACTCGGCCAGCCCGTCGACGAGCACCCTCGCGTCCTGCGGCGACTCGAGCAGCCGGTCCCGGGTCTCGGCGGAGATCGTCAGCACGGTGGCATCGGTCAGCGCCACCAGCGACTCGCCCTCGGAGGGAGGCAGGACGAACGCGCCACGTCCCGCGTGACACGTGATCGCCCGTCGTGCGGACCCCGGCACCGCTCCGCGCAGGACGACGAGGCCGTCATCGACGATCAGCAGCTCGATCCCATCGAGCTCGTCGGTCTGCACGCTGGATCCGGCGGCGAGCCGGAGCGACGGCAGGCGCTCGGTGAGCTCGGCGACGATCACGCACCTCAGTACGTCGACGCGGTGCGGTCGGTTTCCCCGTGCTACTCCGTGACGACGTACTCGAACGAGGCCCAGGCCACCAGCGCGAAGATCAGGTCGTAGAGGGCGAGAAAGCCCAGGTACTTCCCGGGATGCGCGGCGACGCTCGCCCCGACGCCGCCGATCACGATTGGGATCGCCAGCGGCAGGAACAGCAGGGGCAGCAGCAGCTCGCGAGCCCGGCTAGCCACGGCCATGCCGGCGAGGAGGGTGCCGACTGCGCAGATGCCGAGGTCGGCGAGAGCCACCCCGGCGACCGTGGCCGCGTCGATCCCCGAGAAGAAGAGCGCGAACGCCGGCAGCGCGACGACCTCGGCGAGGACGAGGAACGCGAGGATCGCAATCGCCTTGCCGAGCCAGATCGCGCTGCGGTCCGACGGTGCGAGCACGAGCCCGTCGAGCACGCTCTGCTCGCGCTCGGCCGCGAACGTGCGCGACAGCCCGAGGAGCGCCGTGAAGACGATGCCGACCCAGAGCAACCCTTTCGCCTCGAGCTGCGACGAGTCCGCGGGCAACACGAAGTGGAAGACGACGAGCGTCGAGAGGACGAACAGCAGCATCGCGGGCAGCGTGTCTCGCGCTCGGAGCTCCAGGAGGAGATCCTTGCGCGCGAGCGCACCCACGTCCGCGACGTAGTTCATCCGAGCGCGAGATGAAGCGTGGCCATCGGCTCGACTCGCTCGGGATCGTGTGTCGCGACGACGAAGGCGCACCCCTGCGCACGACGCTCCGCCAACTCGCGGTCGAGCAGCGCCGCGCCCTCCTCGTCCAGCGCGTTGAACGGCTCGTCGAGCACGAGCAACTGCGGATCGTGCAGCAGCGTCCTGCACAGCGCGAGCCGCTGCATCATTCCGCGCGAGTACGAGCTCGCACGCTCGTGGCGCGCGTCCCAGAGACCGAACCGTTCGAGCAGCATGCCGATTCGCTCGCGACGTTCGGGAATCCGGTAGAGCCGTCCGTACAGATCGAGGTTCTCGAGCGCGCTCAGCTCACGGTAGACGAGCGGCTCGTGGGCAGTGAACCCGATCCGCGCCCGGTCGAGTTCGATCTCGAGCTCGCCGCCGCTTGGACGGGCGAGCCCGGCACACAGCCTGAGCAGCGTCGTCTTCCCGGATCCGTTCGGTCCGGTCACGAGCAGAAAGTCATCCGGGGCAAGCTCGAACTCGACACCGCGCAGGACTCTTCGGTCGCCGTACTTCTTCTCGAGCCTCCGCGCGCGAATCACGCGACGAACTGTATCGCCGTCGCTTCGCCGTCTAGACGACGTCGAGCAGCACGAAGACGCAGAAGACGACGCTGATCACACCGTTGACCGTGAAGAAAGCGGCGTCGAGCCTGCGCAAGTCGCCGGGGCGGACGATCGAGTGTTCATAGGCGAGCAGCGACGCGACGGCAGCGACACCGACCCAGTACCAGCCGCCGACCCCGACGCCGATCCCGACGAGCACGAGCAGCAACACCGCCGCGCAGTGACAAAGGCGCGCGCCGACGAACGCGCCGCGCACGCCGAACCGGGTGGCGATCGAGTGCAGCCCCTGGTCGAGGTCGACGTCACGATCGAACAGCGAGTAGAAGAGATCGAAGCCGCAGACCCAGAACGCGACCGCGGCGCCGAGCGCCCACGACTCCCAGGGCAGCTTTCCCGTGACCGCCACCCAGCCGCCGACCGGCGCCAGGCCGTCGACGACGCCGAGCCATACGTGGCAGAGCCAGGTCCAGCGCTTGAGGTACGGGTAGACGACGAAGCCGACGACGGGGATCGGCCAGAGCCACCTGACGATGTGCGCGAGCTGGAATGCGGCCACGACGTAGACCGCGAGCGAGGCGACGCAGAACATCAGCACCTGGAGGCGGCTGAGCAGTCCGGACGGCAGCTCGCGAACCGCGGTTCGCGGGTTCCTCGCGTCGATCTCCGCGTCGATCAGCCGGTTCAGCCCCATTGCGAGGGAGCGGGCGCCGACCATGGCGACCGTGATCCAGACGAGGTCGTGCGCGGACGGCACCGCCTGGATCGACAGGAACGCGCCGATGTACGCGAACGGCAGCGCGAAGACCGTGTGCTCGATCTTCACGAGCCGCGCAAAGCGCACGGGCACGGCGACGGTGCTCACGTCGGCCTGTGCTCCGTCTCGGCCTCCGCCAGCAGCTCGAGGGCATGTCTCAGCGCGGGCCGGATGACGTGGAAGCCGTCTCGGCACGCGCCTGGCGACCCGGGCAGGTTGACGATCAGCGTCTGGCCCCGCACTCCGGAGACGCCGCGGCCGAGCATCCCGTGCGGCGTCTGACGGATCGCGTCCGCGCGCAGCGCCTCCGAGATCCCCGGAGTCGCGCGCTCGATCACCGACTCCGTCGCCTCAGGCGTGAAGTCCCGCGGCGACAGCCCCGTGCCGCCGGTGGTCAGGACGAGGCGCGCGCGCTTCGCCAGCTCGCTCAGCGCCGCCGCGATCTTCGGCCGGTCGTCGGGGACGACCCGGTGCTCGACCTCGTACCCCTCGGCTGCCAGCAGCTCGCTGAGCAATACGCCGCTCGTGTCCTCGCGCGTGCCTGCGACGACGCCGTCCGAGATGGTCACGACCGCTGCTCTCATGGCTCGGCCTTCGTCTTCTCGACGAGCTCGACGTCGGTGATCGTCATCTGCTTGTCGATCGCCTTCGCCATGTCGTAGATCGTCAGCGCAGCGACCGCCGCGCCGGTGAGCGCCTCCATCTCGACGCCCGTCTGCGCGACCGTCTCGACGATGGCAGTGATCTCGACAGCCGAGCCCGTGACCTCCAGCGAGACGTCGATGCTCGAGAGGGGCAGGGGATGGCAGAGCGGGATCAGCTCGCTGGTCCGCTTCGCCGCCATGATCCCGGCGAGCTGCGCCGACACGAGCGCGTCGCCTTTCGGCAGCTCGCGGAGGCGCGATGCGGTCGCCGGCTCCATGCGCACCCTCGCGCGTGCGACGGCCCGACGTCGGGAGACCGGCTTGCCGCCGACGTCGACCATGTGCACGTCGCCCGCCGCGCCTACGTGCGACAGCTCGCCCACCGCACCAGCCTAACCCGGGGTCGGCGCGCCGACGCGGTCGAGCGCCGCGAGTTGCGTGTGGAGCCAGCCGTTCACGTCGTGGCCGCGGACGTGCTCACGGATCGCGTCGAGCCTGCGACGACGCTCGCCCACATCGAGCTCGAGCGCTCGATACAGGGCAGCGGCCTGCGCCTCGACGTCGAACGGATTCACGGTCAGCGCCCACTGACCGAGCTCCGCGTGCGCACCCGCGTTTTCGGACAAGACAACGACGCCGTCGCGCTCGTTCACCAGTGGCGCCTCCTTCGCGACGAGGTTCATCCCGTCGAAGATCGCGTTCACGAGCAGCACGTCGAACTGCTTGTACGCGGCGACGGAGCGCGGGAAGTCGTCGTCGATGCGCAGGTCGATCGGCAGCCAGCCGCTCTCCTGGAAGCGATCGTTGACCCGGCGCGCCTCTCGCTGGATTGCGCCGAGGTACTCGGCGTACTCGGGGATGTCCTGCCGCGACGGATCGAGCAGTGCGAGCATGCCGATCCTCCCGCGCAGCTCCGGATGGGAGTCGAGCAGTACCTCGAGCGCCCTGAACCCCCGCACGATGTTCTTCGACGGATCGGTGCGATCGACGCGCAAGATCAGGCGCTCGGGGCGATCCGCTGCGAGCTCGCGCTCCGCGGCGAGCACCGCAGGGCTGACCGCGAGCTGGTCGAACTCCTCCGGGTCGACGGAGATCGGCGCGACGATCGTGCGCGCCTCGGCGTCCGTGTCCGCACCGACGAACGCTGCCACGGAGCGGAGGAAGTTCAGCCGCCAGCGCACCGTGTGGAAGCCGACGACGTCGTTCGCGAGCAGCCCGTCGTGGATCGCCGTCCGGATGTGGTCCGGCAGCACGCGCCAGTAGTCGGGCTGCGGCCACGGAACGTGCACGAAGTGCAGGAGCTGCGCCTCGGGACGCTGCTCGCGCACGAATCGGGGAGCGAGGTACAGGTGGTAGTCGTGGAAGAACACCGCCGAGTCCGGCGCGCGCTCGAGCTCGTCGAGCACCGCCTCCGCGAAGGCGCGGTTGACCGGAACGTATCCCTCGTCCCAGGCCGAGAGAAAAGCGCGGTCGACGGTCGGCGTGTACGCCAGCTCCCAAAGGTAGTGCTGGACGAACCACAGCATCGGGTTCGCGACGACGTTGTAGTAGCGGTCGTACGCGTGCGGGTCGTGCGGCACGAGGCGCAGGCGGAACGGCGCGCCGTCCGACGACGTCTCGTCTCGCAGCTCACCGCCGAGCGACCGGTCCGCGTCGGAGATCGCGCTGGCGACCCACGTCACGTCGTGATCTGCCACCAGTCCGCGGAGCGCAGTCACGAGACCGCCGCCGCCGCGCTTGCCGGTCAACATCCCCTGCTCGTCGCGCCCGTACGAGACGGGTCCCCGGTTCGAGACGACGATCAGCCTGCGCCGCACGCAGGCAGCGTATCCGCCTCAGGCCGCCGCAGACACGACCGCGACCTCCGCACCCGACGTGTCGTTGCCGAGCAGTTGGTTGAAGAGCACCAGCCAATCGCGCAGCAGACGCGGCGTGAGAAAATGGCGACGCACGTACTCCTTGCCGCGCAAGGCGCGCTGCCGCGCCTCGTCCGGCCGCTCGAGGATGTCGACGCACGCGGCGGCGCACGCTTCCGGCGAGTCGACGAGCCAGCCGGTCTCGCCGTCCTGGATCTGCGCGACGATCCCGCCGACGCTGCCTGCGACGGTGGGCCGCGTCTTCCACAGCGACTCCGTCACGGTCAGTCCGAAGCCCTCGCGGATGGACTTCTGGACGACGGCTGCGGAGTGCACCTGGAAGGCATTCACCTCCACGGAACCGACGTTGTTCAGGTTCGAGAGGATGAAGATGTCGGGGTCGCCGGCGGCGTACGCGACGGTCTGGTTGTAGTAGTCCCAGCCTTCGGGGTCGTCGTGGGCCATCGATCCGACGAGCGCGAGCTGCAACCCGGGGAAGCGCTCTTTCGCGAGACGGTACGCGTCGATCACGCCGAGCGGGTCCTTCCACGGGTCGAAGCGCGACACCTGAGTGATCAGCGGACGCTCGACGTCGATGCCGAACTGGTCGACGATGTACGCGGCGTCCTCGGCGGAAAGTGCCATGTTCTTCGGCGCGAGTGGGTCGATCGCGGGCGGCCAGATGTAGGCAGGCGGAAGGGCGCTGTCGCGAGGGACGTACTCGCGCAGGTGGAAGATCGCCGCGTCGTAGCGCCGGATCGACGGCAGCAAGAAGTCGAACACGCCCATGTTCGGGGCCGAGAAGTCGATGTGGCCTCGCCAGATCCAGTGCGCGCTCGAGTTGGCGAAGTGGTCGATCAGGCCCACGGGCTGCGGATCGTGGACGACGACGAAGTCGTAGTCGTCGTCGAACTCCTCGGCGTTCAGCGCCTGGTACGTGTGGAAGATCTCGCGCTGGTCGTGTTCCAGCCCGACCGGGTCTCCCTGCAAGGCGTTGTGGATCAGCTTCGTGACGTTGTAGAACTCCTCGGCGCCGCGGATGATCCGCCACTCGACGTCGAGCCCCGCGCTGCACATCAGCGGGATCAGCGTGTAGTTGATCTCCGCGACTCCACCGCCGAATGCGGTCGCCGAAACGTGGACGACACGCTTGCCCTCGAGCGGCGCGGCAAGCCTGCGGATCTCGTCCATGAGCCCCCGGGTCGCGATCGTCGCGTAGTCGGAGAGGGACTTGTGGCCGACGTTGACGAGCTGGAGCACGACGAGCAGCCTACGTCAGCGTCGTGTCGTCACCGGCTAGCCGGCAGGGCGCCGTGTCAGCGTGACGGCGATCGTCTTGCGCACCCCGCCGCGCACGACGGTGAAGGTGGCAACTCCGCCGGGACGCAGATCGTACGTGACAATCCGCACGACATCGTCGGCATTCGCGACCGGCTTGCCATCGATCGCCACGATCACGTCGCCGCCGGCGCGCATGTCGCTGTAGCCGAGCACGTCGACCGGCTTGGTGCTTGCGCGGATTCCCGCGCGGTCGGCCGGACTGCCGGAGTTGACGCTCTCGACGAGCGCTCCGTGGCTGACTCCGAGGTGGAGCGCCTGCGCGAGGGCGGGCGTGACGTCCTCCGTCTTGATCCCGACGTACGCGTACTCGACCTTTCCGGTCCGGAGGATCTCCGCGACGGAGTGCTTGGCAGCATCGATCGGGATTGCGAAGCCGATGCCGCTGTCGTTGCCCGAGCCCGACTGGCTCCGGATCTGGGCGTTGATCCCGATCACGCGGCCGCGCGCGTCGAACAGCGGGCCGCCTGAGTTGCCGTGTGTGATCGGCGCGTCTGTCTGGATCGCGTCGATCACGTCGAACTGCGGCACGGTCAGTGCGGGAATCGAGCGGTGAATGGCGGAAACGACGCCCACGCTGAGCGAGTCGTCGTTGCCGAGCGGGCTGCCGATCGCCGCGACGGGCTCGCCGACGACGGCCGCTGTGGAGTCGCCGAGGGGGACTGGCACCAACCGGTGCGCCGCCGGGTCGATCTTGAGCAGGCCGACGTCGTCGAACACGTCCCAGCCGACCGCCTTGGCCGGCACGCGGTCGCCGTCCTTGAACTCGACGTAGAGGTGCGCAGCTGCGTGGACCTTCCCGGTCCCGTCGCCGGCGTTCGTGATCACGTGCGCGTTCGTGAGCACGTATCCCTTCGGCGAGATGACGAAGCCGGAGCCTTGCGCGCCGATCGTCGACTCCGCGGCAGGGTCGCCGAAGAAGGCGTAGATCGTGACCACGCCGGGCGACCGACGGGAGTAGATCGTCGCGGGATCGAACCCGTTGCCGAGCAGCGGCACCGCTGCGCTCCTCGCGGAGGCGGGCAGCTGCGCCGCCTCCGGCGTCGCACGGCTGTTGACGACGACGGTCGTCGTCCGTTTGCCGATCCAGCCGACACCTGCGCCGAGACCGAGCACGACCGCGCCGCCGAGCAGCGCGGCGATCACGGCGAGGAGTGCGATCAGGCTCGGGCGAAGCTCACGAGACACTTGCCCACTTTAGCCGTGGGATTCCGCGGCGCCTGCCCCTTCACGTCCGGACCGTTTCCACGTGAAACGCCTCCGTGTCCCGATCGAGTGGTGCATCGCGCTGCGCCAACGGCAACACGAGCGCGAGCATCGTGCGGCCCGGCCTCGTGCTCAGCTCGAGCGTGCCGCCCATCAGCACCGCGAGCTCGCGGGCGATCGCCAGGCCGAGCCCGCTGCCAGAGGCCGACGCGCCCTCGACGCGGTAGAAGCGCTCGAAGACGTGGGGTTGGTCTCCCGGAGGAATTCCCGGACCGTCGTCCTCGACCGTCAGCACCGCCGAGCTCGCGCGCCTGCCGGTCGAGAGAGTCACCGACGTCCCCGGCGGCGTGTGGACGAGCGCGTTCTCGACGAGCGCCCGGCCGATCTGGAACACCCGCTCCTCGTCCGCGACCGCGATCGGCGACGCGCGGTCGACGACGTCGAGCTCGTGGTCGCAGGCGAGCGCGCGTGCCCGGAACTCCTCGGTGAGCGCACGCGCGAGCGCGCCGAGATCGAGCGGCTCCGCCTCGAGATGCATCCGTCCTGCGTCGACGCGGGACAGGTCGAGGAGGTCGGTCGCGAGCTTGCCGAGCCGGTCGACCTGCTCGCGCATCGTCCCGAGGAACTCGCGCTGCGTCTCGGCGTCGAGATCCTCGTTCTCGAGCAGCTCGAGGAAGCCGCCGAGCGAGAAGAGCGGCGTGCGCAGCTCGTGCGAGGCGTTGGCGATGAACTCGCGGCGCGCCCGCTCGAGCCCGGCGAGACGCTGGCGCATCCGCTCGAACGCACGGGCCAGCTCTCCGACCTCGTCGGTGCCCGCGTCGGCGACCTCCTGGCTGAAGTCACCGCCCGCAATCCTGTCGGCGGCGCGCTCGAGGCGGCGGATCCGCCGTGCGAAGACGGACGCCGCGCCGTAGCCGACGACGAGCGAGGCGCCGAGGGCGATCAGGCCGGCGATCAACAGCCGTCGCCGAACGAGGTCGATACTCCCGAGCGAGTCCCGCAGCGATCCGCTCAGAAGGAGCGTGTATCCACCTTCGATCGGCCGCGCGACCTCGGCGTACCGCTGCTCGCCGCGGTCGACCGTGCCCGACACCTGCCGGTGCCGCTTGATCGCGCGCAGCATGATCGGGTCGGTCTGCACGCCCGCCGACCGAGAGCTGGAGTCGCTGAACACACGCGGTGTGCCGAAGTTCGTGGTGTAGACGACCACCCTCGCGCTCGTCGTGTCCGCTGCGTCCCGGACGGCATCGTCGGCCCTGAACTGCTGGATCCCGGTCGAGACCTCCTGGGCCACAATCCCCGCCGAGCCCCGCAGTTGGTTGAGCTTCGCGTCGACCAGGTGCCGCTGGAGGGAGGGAACGACGATCAGATAGACGAGCGCGAGGGCGAGCGCCACGACGATCGCCAGCGCCAGGCTGAGCCGGCCGCCGACGCTGCGCAGGGGGTTCATCAGTCTCGGAAGCGGTAGCCGACGCCGCGCACGGTGAAGATGTACTCGGGGTCGCGCGGGTCTCGCTCGAGCTTCTCACGGAGGTGGCGGACGTGGACGTCGATGGTGCGCGGCTCCCGGTAGTCCGCGCCGCCCCAGAGCGCCTCGAGCAGCATCCGGCGGCTGTAGACGCGGCCTGGGTGCGATGCGAGCGTGCGGAGGAGCTCGAACTCGACGTAGGTCAGCTGGACCGAATGCTCGCGGACCTCGACCGCACGGCGTCCGATGTCGATCCGAAGTCCGTCGACCGTGATCACCTCTTCGGCCCGATCGGACCCGTCGTGGCGAGGCGCGGCCGCCCGCCGGAGCAGGGCGCGAACCCGGCTGCGGAACTCACGGATCGAGAACGGCTTGGTGATGTAGTCGTCGGCGCCGAGCTCGAGGCCGAGCACCTTGTCCAGCTCGTCGTCGCGGGCGGTCAGCATGATGATCGGGACAGCGCTCTCGGCCCGGAGCCGCTTGCAGACCTCGAGCCCGTCCAGCTTCGGGAGCATGACGTCCAGGACGACCAGGTCGACCGGCTCCTCGGCGAACCGGTCGAGCGCCTCCTCGCCGTCCCGTGCATGCACGACGCGAAACCCTTCGCGCTCGAGCGGGTAGGCCAAGAGCTTCTGAACGGCGTCCTCATCGTCGACGAGGAGAATGGTCGAGGCGGAATCCGGCATGTCGGCGTGCCTGCCGAGCCTGGCTGGGAGAACCGACCTACTATAGCCCCGCATGGCCGCCGCCCCGCCCCGCTCAGAGCGGCGCCGCCCACGGCCCGGCTCCCTGGAGCGCCCGGTCAACGGCAGGCTCTACCGCGGAACCTGGCTGATCGTCGGCCTGCCCCTGCTGCTGGCCGCCTTCAGCGTCGCCCGGCCCGCGCCGCTGCCGCCGCCACAGGTGCCCTCCTCCTTCGACGGGGGCGAGGCGAAGGCGCTCGCCGCGCGGCTCGCCGGACCCGGCGCCTACCCGAACCGCTTTCCGGGATCGTTCGGCGCTAAGCAGGCCGCCGCCTGGTTCCAGTCCGAGCTCCGGCCCTACGGGCTGACCGCTCGCTCCGAGCCGTTCACGGCCAAGGTGGCCGGGATCGGGCGGCTGCACTTCCAGAACATCGTCGCCGTCGTCCCAGGCCGGTCGGTCCAGGAGATCGTCGTGATGGCCCACCGAGACAACGACGGCAAGGGGCCGGGTGCCAACGACAACGCCTCCGGCACGGCCGCGCTCGTCGAGCTCGCCCAGGCGTACTCGGTACCAACGACGACGCCGCGGGACCGACTCACTCCGGCCCACACGATCGTCTTCCTCTCGACCGACGGTGGCGCGTTCGGCGGCATCGGTGCGGCGGAGTTCTTGACACACTCGCCGGAGCGTCACAACGTCGTCGCCGTCATCAACCTCGACGCGATCGGGGGATCGGGGCGACCCAGGCTGGAGGTCAACGGAGACACGTCGAAGACGGCGTCCGGGACGCTGCTCGCGACCGCCGCGGCGCGGATCGCGCAGCAGGTCGGGCGGGGGCCGAGCCGGCCGAGCGTCCTCCGTCAACTGATCGACCTCGGCTTCCCTTTCAGCTCGCGTGAGCAGGCGCCCTTCATTTCACGTGGAATCCCCGCGGTCACGCTGACGACCGTCGGCCCCCACCCTCAACCGGCCCTTCGCGACACGATCGGCAATCTGAACGCCACGCGGCTCGGTCAGCTCGGGCGCGCGGCGCAGGACCTGATCGGGACGCTCGACCAGGGGCTCGAGTTCGCGCAGGGCACGTCGAGCTACGTCTACATCGGCTCGCGACTCATCCGTGGCTGGGCGGTCGAGCTCGTGCTGATGGCGATGCTGCTCCCGTTCCTCACCGCGACCGTCGACCTGTTCGCCCGCTGCCGTCGGCGACGGATCCCGCTGGCTCCGGCGCTCCGGAGCTACCGCAGCCGTCTGCTCTTCTGGCTCTGGGCGGTGCTCGTCTTCGAACTGCTCGCCTTGGCGGGGGTCTGGCCCGACGGCGTCTCGCGTCCGCCTGGCCTGACCACCTTCTCCGCCCACTCCTGGCCGGCCTACGGGCTGCTCCTGTTCGGCGTCCTGCTGGTCGCCGGCTGGTTCGTCTCGCGCGACCGCCTGATCCCCCGGCGGCCGATCCGACCCGAGGAGGAGCTCGCCGGCCACACGGCTGCGCTGCTCTGCGTGGCGGCAGTCGCACTGTTGGTCGTCGCGACGAACCCGTTCGCCCTGCTGTTCGTGCTCCCGTCGGCGCACGCCTGGCTGTGGCTGCCGAATCTGCGGGACGGGCGCACCTGGACGCGGCTCGTACTGCTCACCGGCGGCTTCGTCGGCCCCGCGCTGATCCTATGGTCGTTCGCCTCCCGCTACGGCCTCGGCTGGGACGCGCCGCTCTACGTCCTCCAGCTCCGCGTGCTCGACTACGTCCCGTTCGCGGTCATGCCGATCACCGCTGCGTGGCTCGCCGGAGCGGCGCAGCTCGCAACGCTCGCGACCGGCCGTTACGCCCCGTATCCGGCCGTCCGGGAGCGCAACCGCCTAGGCCCAGGCCGCCGGCTGCTCCGCCGCCTCTTCCTCGCAGCACGGACACGAAAGGGGGGCGCGACTCAGCGACAACGGGCGCTAGGCTGAGCTGATGCGGCGCGTGCTTCGCCTGCTCGGAACCATCGTCACAGTCCTCGGCGTCCTGACCTTCGTCTGGGCGATGGTCGTCTGGCAATGGCAGGACCCGTTCACGGCGCTCTACACGACCTGGAAGCAGCATCAGCTCGCACAGCAGTACGAGAAGCGGGTTGCGACGTTCGTCCCACCGAAGCCCGTCCATCACGGCATCTCGCTGGCGGCCGAGCGGAAGAGCATCGCCGCCGATGCCGCGCGCTACCGAGCGACCACGCACGAGGGCCAGGCGATCGGCCGGATCAGGGTTCCTCGGATGGGCATCAACATGGTGCTCGTCGACGGCACGAGCGAGGGCTCGTTGATGAAGGGGCCGGGCCGCGACCTCCAGACGTACATGCCCGGCCAGAACCGCCTCGTGTACATCGCCGGCCACCGGACGACCTACCTCGCGCCCTTCTCGCACATCGACAGCATGCGACCGGGCGACAGCGTCACGATCGAGGTCCCGTACGCGACGTTCCTCTACCGCGTCACCGGCTACCGGATCGTGCCGGCGACCGACCTGTCGGTGCTGAAGTCGCCGAATCACGAGCTACTCGCGTTGCAGGCGTGCCACCCACGCTTCTTCGCGACGCATCGATACATCGTCTACGCGAAGCTCGCGCGCGTGTTGCCGCGCGGCGGGACGCCGTACGACCTGAGCGCAGCTCCGGCCGCGACTCAACCGATCCGCAGGTAGCGCACCTCTTCGCCGGCCCCAAGCTCCCCGTCGCCGCGTGGCGAGAACACGAGCGCGTCCGCACGGGCGGCACGCGCGATCATGTGCGACTCCTGGCCGGAGAGCGGCTCGAGCTCGACGACGCCGTCCGACACGGTGCGACGTGCGCGGACGAGCTCGTCGCGCGCGTCGTTGCGCCGGACCGCCGCGGTCAAGCGGCCGAGCTCGTAGACCGGTCCCGGCTCGGAGGCTCCCTGCAGCGCCCGGAGCGCGGGGAGGACGAACAGCTCGCAGTCGACCAGCGCCGACACCGGGTTCCCTGGGAGCCCGAACACGAGCGTCTTCCCCCGGACGCCGAACCACACGGGCTTGCCCGGCTTCGTCGCCACCCGCCAGAAGACCTCCTCGACCCCGAGCTCGCCCCACACGCGGCGGACGAGGTCGTGCGGACCGACCGAGACACCGCCTGACGTGACGACCACGTCGGCGTCGAGTGCGCTGGTCAGCGTCGCTCGCAGCTCTTCCTCGTCGTCCACCACGCTTGCGAGACGCGAGACCTCGGCGCCGGCAGCCGCGAGCGCCGCGGCCAGCATGGCGCCGTTCGCCTCGTAGACCTGGCCGGGGCCGAGCGCTTCGCCGGGCCGGCGCAGCTCGGTCCCCGTGGCGAGCACGGTCGCGTGCGGCCTGCGGACACACCGGGCCGACGCGACTCCCGCCGCTCCGAGCGCGCCGACCTGTGACGGCCCGAGCCTCGTCCCCGCAGGGACGACCACGTCGCCGGCGCGGATGTCGCCCCCGCGCGGACGAACGTTTGCCATACTGACAACGGGCCGGGAGACTTCGATCAGACTGCCGTTGTCGCTCTCGACAACGAGCTCGATCGGGACGACCGAGTCCGCGCCGTCCGGAACGACGCCGCCGGTCGCGATCCCCATGGCCTCTCCCGGGCCCA
>DASPSY010000076.1:0-6111 GCA_035623685.1 Gaiellaceae bacterium | reverse complement strand
GCGCAACCGGCTCGTGCTCGATGACCTCCTGGATGCGCGTGCGGAGCTCTTCGCTCATTGGGTTCCTCTCGTCGTGATTCGGAGCTCGTGAATGCTGCCGTCGCGGAGCGGCTCCGCGAGCGCGTCGTTGACGAGGCGATGCTGGTCGAGCAGCGTCAGGCCGTCGAAGCGCGGCGACGTGACGGTCACCTGGAAGTGGTCGCCGCCGCCGGTGCGATCCTCGACCTTCAGTTCGCTCGCGTCGGGAAACGCGTGCTCGAGCAGCGTTCGCAGCGGATCCGTGGCCACGCGGATCATCCTAGCGGCGCCGGACCGTTGAACCGCAGCCCGATCGACGGTCCGCACTAGGATGGCGCGCGTGGATGCGCGAGCCGCTGCCCGGACGTGGATCCAGACGTGGCAGCGCGCCTGGCCGGCAGGGGACGTCGACGCGCTCGCTGCCCTCTACGTGGAAGGCACGCCCTACCGTTCGCATCCGTTTCGCGACGCCGAGCGTGCGCGCGACTACCTGAGCCGCGCATTCGGCGGGGAGGAGCTCGTCGAGTCGTGGTTCGGCGAGCCGGTCGTCGCGGGCGACCGCGCCGGTGTCGAGTACTGGGCCGTTCTTCGCGAGGGCGACGTCGAGACGACAATCGCCGGCACGTCGATGCTCCGCTTCGGCGACGACGGGCGCGTCGTCGAGCACCGCGACTACTGGGATCACACGCCGGGCCGACGAGAGCCGCCCCCGGGATGGGGCGGCTGATGGAGGAGCTCGGTCTCTTTCCACTGGAGATGGTGCTCCTTCCGACCGAGCGCGTGCCGCTGCACATCTTCGAGCTTCGCTACCAGGAGCTGATCCGAGAGTGCCTCGACGAGCACCGCGAGTTCGGTCTCGTCTTCTCCGACGACGACGGCGTCCGCGAGCTCGGCACGCGCGCGGCGGTGATCGACGTGCTCGAGCGCTTCGACGACGGCCGCTTGAACATCGTCGTCGAGGGACGCGATCGTTTCCGCATCGTGCGGCAGACGGAAGGCCGCGCGTTCGCGACGGCGGAGGTCGAGGCCGTCGCGGACGACGCCGCAAGGCCCGACCGTCGCGCACGCAAGCGGGCGCTCGAGCTCTACCGGACGCTGGGGAAGATCGTCGAGGCGGACGTGGAGGAGCCCGATCCGGACTCGGGTGTCCTCTCCTTCGAGCTCGCGTCGCGCGTCGACTTCGGACCGCAGCGCAAGCAGGAGCTGCTCGAGCTGCGCTCAGAGTCCGAGCGGCTTCGCGCCGTCGCCGAGCTGCTCGAACGCGCGACCGAGGCCGTGACGCTCGAGCGCAAGCTCGCCGAGGCGTCGGCGCGCAACGGTCACGGCGTCCCGCCCGACTAGAGACGAGACGCTCGACTCAGACGCCAGAGTCGCGCTGGTGCGCGAGGAACTCGAGCAGGTCGGAGCGGGTGAGCACGCCGATGGGCCTGCCGCCGGAGGCGACGACGACCGCGTTCGTCCGGCCGGTGAGCGTGGCGAAGACCTCGTCGAGCGTCTGGTCGGCGTCGATCGCGGCGAGCGGCGGCTGCATCGCCGTCGCCACGTCCTCGTGGAGCGCGTCCGGGTTCTTGAAGACGCGGTCGAGCAGGTCGCGGTCCTGCAACGCGCCGATCACGTCGGCCAGCGAGCTGACGGCGCCGTCGCGCACGACCGGGAGCTGAGAAATCGAGTACCGGTGCATGACGTCGATCGCCTCGCCGACCTTCTGGTGGGCATTGATCGTGATCAGCGCGGGCACCTCACCCTCCTCGACGCCCTTCGAGCGCAGCAGCTCCGCAACGGTCGGTACAGGAGCGTGCCGCTCGACGAAGCCGTGCTCCAGCATCCAGTTGTCGTCGAACACCTTCGACATGTACGAGCGGCCGGAGTCGGGGATCATCGTCAGGATCGTCGCCTCAGGCCCGAACCTGCGCGCGATCTCGAGCGCCGCCCAGACGGTCGTCCCGCCGGAGCCGCCGACGAGCAAGCCCTCCTCGCGCGCGAGCTGGCGCGCGACGAGGAACGAGTCGCGGTCCGACACGCGCACCCACTCGTCGACGACGTCGGGATCCATCGTCTTCGGCCACGTGTCCTTGCCGATGCCTTCGACGAAGTACGGATGCACGTCACGCTCGGACTTCGCGGTGTAGACGGAGCCCTCGGGATCCGCACCGACGATCAACACCTCGGGCTCGTGCTCCTTGAAGAAGCGGCCGACGCCGGAGATCGTGCCGCCGGTGCCGACCGAGATCACGATCGCGTCGAGCTCGCCCCCGGTCTGCTCCATGATCTCGGGGCCGGTGACGTGGTAGTGGGCGTCCGGGTTCGCGCTGTTCGAGTACTGGTCGGGCTTGAACCCGCCGGGGATCTCCTCGGCGAGCCGGTCGGAGACGGAGTAGTAGGACTCCGGCGAGTCGTGCTCGACCGCCGTCGGCGTGATCACGACCTCCGCGCCGTACGCCCGCAGCATCGAGATCTTCTCCTGGCTCATCTTGTCCGGCATCACGAAGATGCAGCGGTAGCCCTTCTTCGCGGCCGCGATCGCGAGACCGACACCGGTGTTGCCGGAGGTCGGCTCGACGATCGTCCCGCCCGGCCGAAGCTTTCCTTCCGCCTCGGCCTTCTCGATCATCGCCAGCCCGATGCGGTCCTTGACCGATCCGCCGGGGTTCAGGTACTCGAGCTTCGCGAGCAGTCGCGGTTGCACACCGCGGCCGATCGCGTCGAGCCGCACGATCGGCGTGTTGCCGACGAGCTCGAGGACTGAGGGGTACTCGCGCGCCACCCGGGGCGAAGCTTAATCCGGGGAATAGTCTCCTGGAACGTGCGTTGGGTTCGTCCCGACCGCGAAAGGAGGACCGATGAGGATCGCAGTGGTGGGACGGGGCAACATCGGCGGAGGGCTCGGTGAACGCTGGGAGCGCGCGGGCCACGTGGTGGCTCGCATCGGCAAAGACGGCGGCGACGTGTCCGAAGCGGACGCGGTGCTGATCGCCGTTCCCGGCGGCGCCGTCGCGGAGGCACTGGACGGCGTGAAAGGGATCGAGGGCAAGACCGTGATCGACGCGACGAACCTGATCGGCGTCGACCCGCCGGCCGGATTCGACTCGAACGCGGCTTACATCAAGTCGAGGACGAACGGGCCGACCGCGAAGTCCTTCAACATCAACTTCGCGCGCAACTTCGACGAGATCGACAGCCAGCCGATCACGCCGAGCCAGCTCTACTCGGGCGACGAGGAAGCGCGCGAGACGACGGAGCAGCTGATCCGCGACGCAGGCTTCGAACCGGCACGGGTCGGCGGGCTGGACAAGGCGAGTGCACTCGAGGGTGCCCTCGGTATTTTCTTCGGTGTCTCGCAGGAGGCCGGTGCGGCGCCGTTCTACCGGCTCTGGGCTCCGGGGGAGCTCAGTGCCTGAAGTGGCGCCGGCCGGTGAGCACCATCACCGCGCCCGCGTCCCTTGCAGCCGAGACGACCTCGTCGTCCCGCTTCGATCCGCCCGGCTGGATGATCGCTCCGACGCCGGCGTCGAGCGCTGCCTGTGGCCCGTCGGCGAAGGGGAAGAACGCATCGGACGCGAGCACCGCGCCGCGGAGGTGGTGGCCGTGCGCGCGTGCCTTGTCGATCGCGATCCGCACGGAGTCGACGCGTGACGTCTGACCACCGCCGATCCCGATCGTGGCGAGCTCCTTGGCGATCACGATCGCGTTCGAGCTCACGTGCTTGCAGACGCGCCACGCGAAGATGAGATCGCCCCAGGCCTGCTCGTCCGGCTCGCCGCACGCGACCTCCATCCCGGCGCGATCGTCGATGTCGGTGTCACGGTCCTGCACGAGCAGCCCACCGACGACACGCTTGTAGTCGCGCTCGGCGCGCGGAAAGCCGCGACGCTCGCGGTCGCGGAGGATCCGTACCTCCTCCTTGCGCCGCAGGGTCGTCAGCGCATCGTCGTCGTAATCCGGCGCGAACAGGACGTCCGCGAATCGACTCGCGAGCGCGTCTCCGAGACCGGCTCCGACTGGGCGGTTGACTGCGCAGACCATGCCGAAGGCGGAGACGGGATCCGACGCGAGCGCTCGCTCATACGCTTCCTCGACGGTTGCCGCGACCGCAACGCCGCACGGATTCGCGTGCTTGATGATCACGCATGCAGGTAGTGCGAACTCCCGGAGCATCAGGCGCGCGGCCGAGAGGTCCATGAGGTTGATCAGCGACAGCTCCCGTCCGTTCAGCTGCTCGACCCGCGAGAGCAGATGCACGCGCGCGCCGTCCTCCGCGTAGTACGCGCCGCGCTGGTGTGGGTTCTCGCCGTAACGAAGATCCGCGACCTTCGTGAACGAGAGGGTCAATCGATCCGGAAACGCATCGATCTCGCCGAACCAGCGCGCAATCGCGGTCTCGTACGCGGCTGTCGTGGCGAATGCTTCGCCCGCGAGCGCGCGACGTGTCGCGAGCGAGAGCTCTCCGGTGGATCGGAGCTCGTCGAGGATCGCCGGATAGCGCTCCGGCCGGCAGACGGGGGCGCAGTGCGCGAAGTTCTTCGCCGCGCCGCGCAGGAGCGACGGTCCGCCGATGTCGATCATCTCGACGGCGTCCTCCTCCCTGACGCCGTAGCGGTTCGCCACCTGCGAGAACGGGTAGAGGTTCACGCACACGAGGTCGAACGGCGTGATCTCCTGGTCGTCGAGCGTCGCCAGGTCGTCGTCGACGTCGCGGCGCGCGAGAATGGCTGCGTGGATGCGTGGGTGGAGCGTCTTCACACGGCCGCCGAGCATCTCGGCAACGCCGGTGAGATCCTCGACACGCTCCACGTCGAGCCCGGCTTCGTTCTCGATGAAATCCGCGGTGCCGCCGCTGGCGACGAGCTCGACTCCGGAGTCCGAGAGCCCGCGCACGAACTCCAGCAGGCCCGACTTGTCGTAGCAGGAGATGAGCGCGCGCCTCAACGACGTGCACCGCTCTCGAGCTCGCGCACGACTTCGGGCAACAACCGGTGCTCGACCGCGTGGATCCGCTCGACGAGCGTGTCGCGCGGCTCGAGGGGAACCGACTCCTGGCGGATCACCGGTCCCGAGTCGACTCCCTCGTCGACGTAGTGGACGGTCACGCCGGTCGTCTCCACTCCGGCGGCGAGCGCTTCGTCGAGCGGATGCGCGCCGGGAAAGTCGGGCAGCAGCGACGGATGGACGTTGACGATGCGATCGCGAAAACGGTCGATGAACGGCTCGGTCAGCAGCTGCATGTAGCCGGCGAGCACGACGAGGTCGACGCCGCGGAGCGTGAGCCAGTCCGCAAGCTCCGCGTCGCGCTGCTCGCGGTCGACGAAGTCCTCGAGCGCATAGACGCGCGCAGGGATCCCGGCGGCTGCGGCGCGCTCGAGCGCGCGGACTCCTGCCTTGTTCGACGCGACACAGGCGATCGGCAGCTCGGCGTCGATCAGCGCCTGCAGGTTCGTGCCCTCGCCCGAGACGAGGACGCCGATCACCGCAGCCCTCCGATCACGAGCGATCCGGGCGGGGCCTCGGCAACGACCGCGCACATGCCGACGCCGAGGTTGAACACGCGCCGGAGCTCCTCCTCCTCGACGCCGCGCCGGGCGAGCCACGCGAACACCTCGGGCCGAGGCCACGCGTTCCAGTCGATGACGATCTCGACGCCGTCGGGCACGACACGTGAGAGGTTCCCGAGAATGCCGCCGCCGGTGACGTGGGCCAGAGCCTTCACGTCCGTCTGCGCGCGGAGCTCGCGTACCTCGTCGACGTAGAGACGATGTGGCGCGAGCAGCAGGTCGGCGTCGAAGTCGTCGTCGCCGACCAGACCACGTACGAGCGAGAACCCGTTCGTGTGGATCCCGCTCGAAGGGAGCCCGACCACGACGTCGCCGGGCTCGCAGCGCGAGCCGTCGATCAGCTCGAAGCGATCGACGATGCCGACGCACGTGCCGGCGAAGTCCAGCTCGTCGGGGCGGTAGACGCCGGGAAGCTCGGCGGTCTCGCCTCCGATCAGCGTGCAGCGCGCCGCGCGGCAGACCTCCGCCGCTCCATCGACGAGCTGTGCGACCTGCTCGAGGTCGATCCGGTTCGCGGCGACGTAGTCGAGGAGGAAGAGCGGCT
>DASPSY010000072.1:0-3007 GCA_035623685.1 Gaiellaceae bacterium | reverse complement strand
CGCTGCCGGTCCTCGGGGATGTGGCCGACGCCGGCGTCGAGCATGCGGCGCGCCGTCGCCTGGTGTACCTCGCGGCCGGCCACCTCGATCCGGCCGCTCGTCGGCTTCCGCAGGCCGGTGATCGCATCGACCAGCTCGGTCTGGCCGTTGCCGTCGACGCCGGCGATGCCGACGATCTCGCCGGCCCGAACCTGGAAGGAGACGCCCCGGACCTTCTCGATCCCCCGGTCGTCGTGGACGTGGAGATCCTCGACCGCGAGCAGGACGTCGCCCGGCTGCGCGGGCGTCTTCTCGACCCGAAGCAGGACCTCGCGCCCGACCATCGCGCGGGCGAGCGACGCTTCGGTTGCTCCCTCCCGCGGAACCGTCTCGATCTTCTTCCCGCGCCGGAGCACGGTGATCCGGTCGGCGATCTCGAGCACCTCGTTCAGCTTGTGGCTGATGAAGATGATCGACTTCCCGTCCGCCTTGAGGCTCCTGATGATGTCGAACAGCTCGTGCGCCTCCTGCGGCGTCAGCACGGCCGTCGGCTCGTCGAGGATGAGCACGTCCGCCCCGCGGAACAGCGCCTTCAGGATCTCGACGCGCTGCTCCTGTCCGACGGTGATCGCGCTGACGAGTGACGCCGGGTCGACGACGAGCCCGAACCGCCCCGAGAGCTCGCGTACGCGCGCCTCCGCCGCACGCTCGTCGAGCAGGACGCCGTCCCGGACAGGCTCCATGCCGAGGACGATGTTCTCGGCGACGGTCATCACCGGGATCAGCATGAAGTGCTGGTGCACCATCCCGATCCCCGCCTGGATCGCGTCGCGCGCGGAGGCGAAGGCGACGGGCTTCCCGTGCACGAGGATCTCGCCGGCATCTGGATGGTAGAGCCCGTAGAGGATGTTCATCAGCGTCGACTTGCCCGCACCGTTCTCGCCGAGCAGCGCGTGCACCTCGCCCCGGCGGACGTCGAGGTCGACGTCGTCGTTGGCGAGGACGCCCGGGAACTCCTTCCGGACGCTCCGCATCTCCAGGACGATCTCCTCGGCCACCCCGGCGATCCTAGTTCTCCGTGAAGAAGGCGAGGGCGGGCACGAGGCCCGCCCTCCCCACCATCCGAGCTTCGATCACTAGCCGAGCGCGGTCGGGACCTTGAGGGTTCCGGCGACGATCCTCGCCCGGTAGCCGTTCATCTGCTTGATCCACGCCGCCGGCACGACCGGGCTGATCTTGCCGACGCCCATGCCGTGGTTCGCCAGGTCGAAGACGAGGTCGCTGCCGCCCTTGAACTGGCCCGACTGCGCCTGCTGGATGGCGTCGTAGACGCCGGTGTCGACGCGCTTGATGCCGCTCGTGAGCACGCGCTTCGCGTCGTTGTACTGGTCGACGTCGACGCCGATGCCCCAGATCTTGGCGTCGTCGGCGGCCTTGAGCGTGCCGAGACCGCACCCGCCCGCGACCTGGAAGAGCACCTTTGCGCCCTGCGAGATCTCGTTCTGGGCAACCGTCTGGCACTTGTCGGTCGCAACGAAGTCGTTCGAGTACTGGATGAGCACCTTCATCCCGGGCTCGACCTTCTGCACGCAGTACTTGAACCCGGCGATCCAGATGTCGACCGGCGGGATCTTGATGCCGCCGACGGCACCGACCGTGTCGCCGCCCATCTTGTGTGCCATCCGCGCCGCGAGCACGCCGACCAGGCAGCCCGACTCGTTCGCCATGTACGTCAGGCCCTCGACGTTGTGTGCGTACGCCGGAAGGACGTTACCCTTCTTGTCCGAGAACGGCGCCTCGTGCACCGTGTAGTCGGTGATCGCGAAGTCGACGTTCGGGAACTGCTTCGCGTACGTCGCCTCGGTGTCCGCGAGCAGGAACCCTGCCGCGATCACGAGCTTCGCGCCCTGCCGGATCGCCTGGTTGAAGTTCGGCGCGTAGTCGCTCGTCGAGTTCGACTGCAGCGGTATCGCGTTGATGCCGAGCTTCGACTTGGCGAGGTTCAGGCCGGCCAGCTGATTCTGGTTGAACCCCTTGTCGGTGAACTTGCCGATGTCGCTCACGAGAGCGGCCGTGAACGACGCCCGCTTCGCGGCCGGCCCCTGGCCACCGCCGAGCGCCGCCGTCGCCGTGACGGAAACGACCACCGCGGCCAGGCCTGCAAGCATGATCCAGCGAGAAAGCCTCACTTCCCCTCCTAGCTCCGGAAACCGATTTTCCCGGGCGATCCTAGCCCGGCGTCGCCCGGCCGTGAAGGGGAGGCGAGCGGTCCTAACCTCTTTCGACCAGCGAGGCCTCGTCGATCAGGACGCGCCGGGGCTTCGAGCCCTCGTAGCCGCTGATGATGCCGCGGCGCTCGAGCATGTCGACCAGCCGTCCCGCCCGGGTGTAGCCGACCCGTAGGCGGCGCTGAAGAAGCGAGACCGAGGCGGTCTGGGTCTGCAGCACGATCTCGATCGCCCGCTCGAGGAGCGGGTCGTCGTCCGGGTCGAAGTCGTCGTGCTCGTCGCCGCCGTGCTCCGGGTCGGCGAAGACCTCCGGCAGCTCGAGGTAGGCCGTGTCGAGCTCCTGCTCGCGCTGGCGGGTCTGCTCGACGACGAGCGCGATCTCCTCCTCGGAGACGTACGCGCCCTGGACGCGCTGCAGGCGCGAGGTGCCGAGCGGCTTGAAGAGCATGTCGCCCTGGCCGAGCAGCGACTCGGCGCCGCCCGTGTCGAGGATCACGCGCGAGTCCGTCTGTGAGGAGACGGCGAACGCGATCCGGGAGGGGACGTTCGCCTTGATCATGCCGGTGATCACGTCGACCGACGGCCGCTGCGTCGCCAGCACGAGATGGATGCCGACGGCGCGCGACTTCTGCGCCAACCGGATGACCGCATCCTCGACCGCCTGCGGCGCGATCATCATCAGGTCGGCGAGCTCGTCGATCACCACGAGCAGGTAGGGCATCGTTTGTCCGCCGCGCTGGCGGAAGGCGCGGTTCGCCTCGTTGAGGTTGCGCGCACGGACGGATGAGAGCCGCTCGTAG
>DASPSY010000053.1:0-26653 GCA_035623685.1 Gaiellaceae bacterium | reverse complement strand
TTCGCCCGCGCGTCGAGGTGGATCCACACGCTGTCCACCTCGATGTGCCCGCCGGCGTCGCCGGTGATCGACCATCTCCGGCCGGCGGCAATCGCGGCCACGCCGCTGCACCACGTCGTCAACCCAGCCTCGCGGTCGTCGAGGAAGGGCCGGAGCACGTCGATCCGAATCGACCGGACGAACCAGAGATGCTCCGGCATCCCCCACCCTGTCTCCTGCACGTCATCGATGGCGACGTCCTGGAGGAAGCGGGCAACCGCGTCGAGCCGGAGCCGGCCGTGCGCGTCCATGTCGGAGAGGCGGATCCGGCGCCTCGCCGAGTAGGTGCGACCGCGGTCGGGGACCGGGATGCGGGTGTCCAGCAAGGAAGGCGCCGAGCGGATTCGAACCGCTGTACGAGGCTTTGCAGGCCTCTGCCTAGCCACTCGGCCACGGCGCCGCGGGCGCCATCGTAGCCGGGGCTACCGGCCGACGACCTCGTCGAGAAAGCGAACGGCGCGCTCGAACGTCTCGATCCTGTTCTCGAGCTTGCCGATCGCGTGCCCCTCGTCCTCGTGGACGAGCAACTCGCACCGAATCCCCTTCTCGGTCAGCACACGGTGAATCTGCTGCGTCTCTCCGAGCGGCACTCGCGGGTCGTTTGCCCCGTGCTGGATGAAGAGCGGCGCGCGAATCCGGTCGACGTGCGTGATCGGAGACGCCTCGATCAGGAACTCACGGTCGCGCTCGAGGGATCCGTACTCCGGCTCGCGCACCGCGCGCCGCCACGGCGCCGTGTTCTCGAGGAAGGTGACGAAGCTCGAGATCCCGACGCACTCGACTCCGGCCGCCCAGAGCTCGGGCTGGAACGCGAGCCCCGCGAGCACCATGTAGCCGCCGTACGAGCGGCCGTACAGCACTGCGCGCGACGCGTCGATTCGTGGCCGAGACCCGAGCCAGTCGAGCAGTGACGCGAGATCGCGGACCGAGTCGAGCCGCAGCCGGATGTCGTCGAGGTGCTCGTAGCGCTTCCCGTATCCGGTCGAGCCGCGCACGTTCGGCGTCGCGACCGCGTAGCCCCGCGAGACGAGGTGCTGCGTGAACGGCGCGAAGCTCGGGTGGAACGACGGTTGGAACTGCGCCTCGGGACCGCCGTGCACCATCACGACCACCGGGCACGGTCCGTCGCCGTCGGGCTCCCACAGGAAGACCGGCACCGACTCGCCGTCGAACGAGTCGAACCGATGGAGCTCGGGCTCACGCAGGACGGAGAGGTCGAGGTCGCGCGAAAGCTCGGTCACCCGCTCGAGCGTGCGCTCGGCGACGTCGAAGACCCAGGCGTCGGCGGGCCGACTCGGGGAGCTGAACCCGAACGCGAGGCGCGAGCCGTCTTCCGAGAAGACCGGATGCTCGACGACGCCGCGCGCCGGAAGCCGTACGTCGACGACATGGTCCAGCGTGCCGAGTTCGTGCAGCCGGAGCCTGCTGTAGCCATCGTCGTTCTCGACAACGAGCAGCCAGCGTCCCGCGACGTCGCCGACGCAGTCGAGATCCCAGTTCGATTCGATCACCGTGCTCCAACGACCGCTCGCGAGCTCGTACCGCGCGATCGCGGCGGTGTCTCGTCCGTCGTTCGTCGCGACGAGGAACGCCGTCCCGTCCGGGAGCCAGACCGGCTCGCCGTACGCGGCCTCGCCTTCGTGAGGCGACACGTGCCGCGCCTCGCCGGTGTCGACGTCGACGAGATGAAGGTCGTCGTCCCCCGCCCGGCCGGACTCGATCAACACCGCCAGCAGCCGGGCGTCCGGCGAGAAACCGACGGGCGTGCACCAGCCGCCCGGCTCCGGCAGCAGGCGCTCGCTCCCGTCTCGCAACGAACGGACGTAGATTGACCAATCGGTCCCGTTGTCGCGGTTCGTCGAGTAGGCGAGCAACGAGCCGTCGCGGCTGAGGCACGGGTTGCGATGCAGGTAGCGCGGATCAGAGACGATCGGTCGGAGCTCCGCGCCCGGGCGTGCCTCGAGCAGCGAGAGCTGGATGTGCTCGTTTCCTGCGACGTCGTGCTCGACGAGTATCTGCTCCGTTCCGGGAACGAACCGGCCCTCGACGGGATCGCTGAACGCGGTGAGCTGCTCGAACGCACCGCTGCGCGGATCCGCTCGGTAGAGCTGCATCGTCCCGGGCAGGTCGCAGCGGATCAGGATCGTGTCGCCTGCGATGTCCACGGGGACGGCGCTCGGCAACTCGAACAGCGCGCGCAGGTCGACCGATGCGCTTACGGCACCCATGCCTCGAGTGCGGGCGTCAGCACGAGCTCGTGAGTCCATGCGCGCGGGCTCTGCTCGTGCAGGTAGACGATCGCCTTCGCGATCTCTTCCATCGAGGCGGACTTCTCGGGCGGCTCGCCCTTCAGCCAGTCGGCCGTCTTGTCGCTCTCGATCACCGCGTCGACGATCAGCAGGGCGACGTGGACGTTGCGCTCACGCAGCTCGGACGCAACCGACTGGGTGAGCGCGCGGGTCGCGAACGCGGCCGCGGCCCACGGTCCGCGCTTCGACATCCCTCGACGAGCAGAGCCTCCGGTCAGCTGGACGAGCGTCCCGCCGCCGTTCTCGACGAGCGCGCGCGCGCCGAGTCTCACGACGTTGAAGATCGCGGGCAGCAGGCTCCCGACGTACGGATCGAGCGCGTCTGCGTCGAGCTCGAGGATCGAGCCGCCGCGCGGGTTCGAGGTGATCGCGTCGACGAGGAGGTCGACACCGCCGAACCGGTCGCGCGTCTCGGCGAGCGCACGCTCGACATCTGCGGCGTCGGCCGCGTCGGCGACGATCCCGAGCGCCCCCGGCACCTCGGTGCGCAGAACGTCGAGCGTCCCCGGCGTGCGCGCGACCGCTGCGACGTTCCAGCCGTCGCTCGCGACCTCGCGTGCGAGGACGCGTCCGACGTTGCGCGCGCCGAAGACGAGCAGCGTTGGCACGACGCGGACGCTACCCGACGTCAGGGGCGAGAGCCGGAGCTAGGGCAGCGCCAGGCGAAAGACGTTCGACGCAGTGCCGTTCGCCGAGAGCGTGCGGAAGCGAACGGTCCCGTGCGCATGCGCGAAGCGTCCCGTTCCGCCGACCACGGGAGCCGTCGTCGAGGCGGCGGTCATCGATACGCGGCCGGCGATCACGATCGTGCCGCCCGGAAGCGTCGCGACGCCGCGGAAGCTCGCCGTCCGCCTGCCGGCCAGCACCTTCTCGAGTCCGGTGTCGGAGCCGACGAGCGCGCCCGCAGGCTTGCCGAACTGCGAGACGGCGTTGTAGAGACCGTCCGTCATCTTCACCGAATCGCCGGCGCTGAGACCTTTCGGGCTGACGTCCGTCGGCACGTAGGTCCTCAAGACGGACACCAGGCTGATCGTCGCGTGCTGCGTCGACCGCGCCTCACCGGCGGCAGTCGAGAGCGCGAACACGAGCACCGTGGAGACGAGGACGGTCAGGCGCACGCGCATGCCCGGTGAATCGGCACGGCCCGTGACGAGCTTGAGCCGGGCTACGCGGCGACCGACGAGAACTGCGGGATGATCTCCTCGCCGTAGGCGCGCAGCGTCTCCTCCTGCGCGTGCGTCATCAGGTAGATGTTGAACTGGTCGACGCCGATGGACTCGAGCTCCTTCAGCTTCGCCGTGGCCTGCTCGACCGTCCCCAGGACGCAGAACCGATCGACGATCTCGTCGGTGACGAACTCACCGTGGGCGGCGCCCACCCGCGAGTGGTCCTTGTAGTCGTAGAACTTCCGCGCCTTGACGAAGTCCGTGAGGTCCTTCGGGATCTCCGAGTCGTCGCCGTAGCGCTCGATCAGATCCATCACGTGGTTGGAGACCATCGCCGGGAACCATCGTGACTGCTCGCGGGCGTCGGCGATGTCGTCGGAGATGTGGCTCGGCGCTCCGACGATGCACTTGAGCTCTGCCGGATCGCGGCCGGCCTCTTCGGCCGCGCGACGCGCGGTATCCATGATCCAGCGGATGATCACCGGGTCGGCTAGCTGGATGATCACGCCGTCCGAGACCCGTCCGGCGACCGCAAGCGCCTTCGGCCCGTACCCTGCGATCCACATCGGGATCTGCGGCAGCTCGGGTCGCACCCATTTGAGCGCGAGCTCCTTGTCGTTCCAGTCGACCGAGCGCCCGTTCATCAGGTCCTTGATCATCCGGCAACGACGCTCGAACTCTGCAACCCGAACCGGCTGCAGCCCGACCACGCGTCGAGACGAATCGCCGCGGCCGATTCCCATCACCATCCGGCCGTCCGAGATGTCCTGCATCGTCGCGTACCAGCTCGCGGTGATCGTCGGGTCGCGGATGCCCGGGTTCGTCACGAAGTGTCCGAGCTTGATCTTCGTCGTCGTCTTCGCCGCAAGTGGCAGCGTCGCGTACGACTCCTCCCAGAGAATGTGCGAGTCGTACGTCCACGCGTACTCGAAACCACGCTTCTCGGCGAGCTGCATCAACTCGACCATCCGCTGGTATGGGGGATCTGGCAGGACGGTGACGCCGAAGCTGAGCATGTTCCCTCCGCGGTTCGTAGCCGAGCGACGAGCATAACGCGGGCCTGTCGCGTACCCAACGACGCGGCCGTGCGGATTCGCGCGCTTGGGTTCCGGAAGGTTCCCAACGGTTTCGCCAGGCTCCCAACAGGACTCTTACACGCCCCTAACAGCGCCGTGGCGACACTCGTTGCATGCGCGCTCAAGGGGGAGCGGTGGCTGCCGTCGCCTTCATCGCCATGGTGCTGGCGGCTCCCGCTGACGCTGCCGGAACACCGAGGGGGTGTGCCGAGGCAGTCATCCAGGACTGGCGCGATGGGCATATCACCGGGCACTACTCGCCGGCGTGCTACCGCGCGGCGCTTGCCGCGCTTCCCGAGGACATGCGGATCTACTCGAGCGCCGAGGACGACATCCGGCGCGCTCTCCAGACACGACTCCTGGCTCTCGCTGCAGCGCACAAGGCGGCGCGTGTCTCGCCGCCGCCTGCGTCTGCTTCGACCACCTCGGCGCGACGTGCATCGACGCCGAAGGCGCGTGTGCTCAGCAGCGTCAAGAAGACAGCCCGCAACGGCGACGAGGAGCATCTCGCAGCCTCGTCGGTCCGCGAGGCGGCGATGACCGGACCGGGCGGCAGCTCGATCCCGCTCCCACTCTTGCTGCCGATCGCGACCCTCGTCCTGCTCGCCCTGACCTGGGTCGGCGCGGCCGCGCGCCGTTCCGACTGAGGACCGCACTCACAGGGCATCGTGTGCATGTGGCGAGTCTTTGCAGACTCGACACCGATCGGTGCTGTTTCGGCGGGTACCGTCCCAAGCCCCCACCCACCCGGGGCGCGCGTGCGCGCGTCACTCGTCACTCGTCACGCGCTTCAGTGCGTTTGCGCATCCCAGGTGGGCGCGCCCGATCCGGTCAACCGACCGCGACGACCGCCGCGGCCTTGTCCGCCAGGAGGTCGAACGCCCGCACGGCGAGCTCGAGATGCGCTTCCTTCGTGTCCTCGAGCTTCGTGTGCGAGAGCCCGCGAAGAGACTGCACGAACATCATCACCGTCGGCACGCCCGCACGCGACACCTCGGCCGCGTCGTGCAGCGGGCCGCTCGGCAGGCGATAGGACGTCCCGGCGACCTCGCGGATCGATTCGTCGGCGAGCTCGACGAGACGCTCGTCGAAGAGGATCGGCTCGATGCTCCAGATCCGCTCCCAGCCGACCTCGAGCCCTTCCTCCCGGGCGTAGCGCTCCGATGCCTGCTTCGCCTCGGCCAGCATCGCGACGAGCTTCTGCGCGTCGAGGTGCCGCTGATCGAGGAGGCACTCCGCCGTCTCGACTACGGACGTGACGATGCCCGGTTTCGTGACGACGCCGCCCATGGTGCAGACCGCACCGCCGCCGGTCCGTTTCGCGATCTCACGAAGCTCGAGCTCGAGCTTCGCGGCACCTGCGAGCGCGTCTCGCCGCTTGTCCATCGGAGTTGAGCCGGCGTGCGCCGCCTGTCCCCGGAACGTGACGAGGTGTCGCTCGACACCGAAGGTCCCGAGCACGACCCCGAGCGGCAGGTCCATCGACTCGAGCACCGGGCCCTGCTCGATGTGGAGCTCGAGATAAGCCGCAGCGCCCTGCAACTCCGAACGAGCGTCGAGCGCACGGTCGAGATCGACTCCGTGCCCGCCGATCGCATCGAGCAGCGCGATCCCGTTCGCGTCACGACGCGTGCGCAGCTCGTCCTGATCCGCCATCGAGCCTGCAGCAGCGGACGATCCGAAGAGCGAACGGCCGAAGCGCGCACCCTCCTCGTCGGCCCAGTTCACGAGCCGGATGGTCACCGGAGGCTTGCCCTCCGACGCCATGCGTCGCAGCACCTCGACCGCAGCTAACACGTTCAGGCACCCGTCGAGCCAGCCGCCGTTCGGGACCGAATCGATGTGACCGCCGAGCAGCAGGGCGCGATCGGAGTCCCCGCGCAACGTGAACCACTGGTTGCCGGCAGCGTCGACCGTCTCTTCCGCGCCCGTGTCCGCGACCTTCGCCCGCAACCACTCGCGCGCACGCTCCCAGACATCCGTCCACGCGACACGCTGCGCGCCGTTCTCGTCGCCCGTGAGCTCTTGCAGTTCGCGCAGCTCGGCAACCGTCCTGCCCGGCTGAAGCGCCACGCCGCGAGCCTAACGCCTCGTTCGGGAGTGTGGTAAGCATGGTCCGTGTCGACGCTCGCAGGGAAGCGTCCGAGGCAGGCAGCCGTCGACGCCCGGCGGCACATCGGACAAGTCGTCCTCTTCCTCGTCGTGCTCGCTGTGCTGTGGGGACTGTGGGAGGGCTATCGAGCGCTCTGGATCCACGAGCACTGGACGTGGCCGTTCACCGTCGACGACACGACGATGCCGCACCTCCACGACATCGTCGCCGCACTGTGGGGACGCGCGTCGCCCGGCGGTGTCGGTCCGCGACTCGGCACGGTGCTCTTCAAGTCGGCGCTCTTCACCGCCAAGGAGGCGGCGGTGGGCTTCGCGCTCGGCGCGATCGGCGGCTTCGCGCTCGGAGCCGTGCTCGCGCACTTCAAAGTCCTGCAGCGCGGCGTCCTTCCATGGGTGGTCGCCTCGCAGACGGTGCCGATCCTCGTGGTTGCGCCGATGGTGGTGGTGTGGGCGAACCCGAAGCTCCCGAACGGCTTGAAGGACTGGGGCGCGGTCGCGCTCATCTCCGCGTACCTGACCTTCTTCCCCGTGACGGTGAACACGCTTCGGGGACTGAATGCCGCCGATCGCAGAGGGCTCGAGCTGATGCGGAGCTATGCGGCGGGACGGTGGCGCGTGCTCTGGAAGCTCCGCCTCCCGACGGCGCTCCCCTACATCTTCGCCGCACTCAAGATCTCGGCGACGGCGAGCGTCGTTGGCGCGATCATCGGCGAGCTGCCGTCGTCGATCTCGAGCGGCCTCGGCGCACAGATCATCAACTTCAGCCAGTACTACACGACCGAGCCGCGTGGGCTCTGGGCGACGAACCTCGTCGCAGCCGCGCTCGGCATCTCCTTCTTCCTGGTGATCGTCGTCGCGGAGAAGCTGATCGTCCGCCGCGCTCCGGAGTACCTCGTCTAGCGGTGAGCGTCGTCGCCCTCGAACGCGTCACGAAGAAGTTCGATCAGACGACCGCGCTGCAGGACATCGACCTCTCGATCGAGGAGCGGGAGTTCGTCTCCTTGATCGGGCCGTCGGGCTGCGGCAAGTCGACGCTCCTGCGGGTCGTCGGCGACCTGATCACTCCGACGGACGGCACGGTCGTCGTCAACGGCAAGACCGCCAAACAGGCGCGGATCGACAGGGACTACGGGATCGTGTTCCAGGACGCGGTTCTCTACGACTGGCGGACGGTCGCGAAGAACGTCGCGCTGCCGCTCGAGATCGCAGGCTGGCCGCGGCAGAAGCGCGCCGAGCGCGTCCGGGCGATGCTCGAGCTCGTCGAGCTGACCGACTTCGGCGAGCACAGGCCCTGGCAGCTCTCGGGCGGGATGCAACAACGCGTGTCGATCGCACGGGCGCTGTCGTTCGACCCGGCACTCCTGTTGATGGACGAGCCGTTCGGTGCACTGGACGAGATGACGCGCGAGCGGATGAACATGGAGCTCCTCCGCATCTGGGAGGCGAGCGGGTCGACGATCGTCTTCGTCACGCACTCGATCGCCGAGGCGGTCTTCGTCTCGAGCCGCGTGATCGTGATGTCGCCGCGGCCGGGTCGCATCTCCGACGAGATCGTGATCGATCTGCCGCAGCCGCGGACCGCCGCGACACGAGAGGATCCGCGCTTCTTCGAGCTCGTCACGCGCGTCCGCGAGGCGCTCCATCTCGGCCACGAGGTCGACCGTGCGGCCGCGACGGAGGCCACGCCCGCGTGAGCGGAGCGGTCGGCCGCCGACTGCGCGACTGGATCCCGGCCGCGCTCGTGCTCGTCGCCGGCATCGCACTCTGGCAAGGGCTGATCGCAGCGTTCCACGTGCAGCAGTTCCTGCTGCCGAGGCCGAGCTCGATCGCGACCGCGTTCTGGGACGACCGCAGCGAGCTCTGGCACGCCGGCTGGTACACGTTCCAGGAGGCACTCGGCGGCTTCGTGCTCGGCTCGTCGCTCGCCATCATCGTCGCGCTCGTGCTTGCCCGCTGGCGCCCGCTCGGTCGAGCGCTGATGCCGTACGCGATCGCCGCGAACGCGATTCCGATCATCGCCTTCGCCCCGATCACGAACCAGTGGTTCGCCGGGGGCCTGACCAAGAGCTCCAAGATCGTCATCGCTGCAGTGCTCTGCTTCTTTCCCGTGCTCGTGAACACGCTTCGCGGCCTAACGTCCGTCCGGCCACAGGATCTCGAGCTGATGCAGTCGTATGCGGCAGGTGAGATCGAGATCTTTCGTCGCGTCAGGATCCCGACCTCGCTGCCGTTCATGTTCAGTGGCCTGAAGGTGGCGACGGTGCTTGCGATGATCGGAGCCGTCGTCGGGGAGTACTTCGGCGGAGCGCTCAACGCGATCGGCGTCCTGATCCTCGCGCGCGCCAGGGTCTTCCAGTTCGAGGAGGCGTGGGCAGGGATCATGCTCGTCTGTCTCTTCGGGATCGCGCTCTACGTGGGCGTCTCGCTGCTGGAGCGGGTGGCGCTCAGGTGGGCGCCATCGACATCGGAGTGACGAGCGTTCACAATCGTCCCGTTCAACGGAGGGAAAGGGGGAGGGATGAAGCACCGCAGGTACTGGCTGGCCGGCCTCGCCTTGCTCGCGCTCGTCGGCGTCGTCTGGGCAGCTACCGGCGTCGCAGGAGCATCGTCCGCGCGTCAGTCGGGCGCGACGTTGACGAAGGTGACCCTGCAGCTCAAGTGGGTCACACAAGCGCAGTTCGCGGGGTACTACGAGGCCGCGGCGCTCGGTTACTACAAGCAGGCCGGTCTCGACGTGAACATCAAGGTCGGCGGCCCCGACATCATCCCGGAGCAGGTCGTCGCAGGCGGGCAGGCACAGTTCGGGCTGGATTGGCTCCCCAGTCTCATGTCCGCACGCGACCAGGGGACGAAGCTGATCAACATCGCGCAGGTGTTCTCCCGCAGCGGGATGACGGAGCTCACGTGGAAGGACACTGGTCTCAACACGATCGCCAAGCTGAAGGGGAAGAAGGTCGGCAACTGGCTGGGAGGGAACGAGTTCGAGCTCTTCGCCGCGCTCAGCCGTGCGGGGATGGATCCCGCGCACAACAAGGGCGTGACCATCGTCAAGCAGGGCTTCGACATGAACGCGTTCCTCAACCGGCAGATCGACGCTGCGTCGGCGATGACCTACAACGAGCTCGCTCAGGTGCTCGAGTCGAAGAACCCGAAGACGGGTAAGCAGGTGACGCTGAGCCAGCTCAACGTGATCAAGATGCAGAACATCGGCACCGGGATGCTCGAGGACGGGATCTTCACGACCGAGAGCTGGATCAACAACCCGCAGCACCAGGCGATCGCAAAGAAGTTCCTCGCTGCGTCGTTCAAGGGCTGGATCTACTGCCGTGACCACTACAAAGCGTGCGTCAACACGGTGCTGTCGCACGGTCCCACCTTGTTGCGCGGACACCAGACGTGGCAGATGAACGAGATCAACGCGCTCGTCTGGCCGAGCAAGCTGGGAATCGGACTGATGGATCCGAAGGCGTACGCGTTCACGGCGAAGACGACCGCGAAGTACAACCACCTGAAGAAGGTGCCGGGGCATGAGGCGTATCGGACAGACCTGGCGAAGGCCGCGCTCGCGCAGCTGAAGGCACACGGCCTCGACGTCTACGGGAAGGGCTGGAGAAAGGCCGTTGTCAAGGTCACGCCGGGCGGCAAGTAGGAAGACGAGACCGAGGAGGAGATTCGAATGTCCGTACTGATTCGAGGCGGCCGCATCGTCACCGCGGCCGACGACTACGTGGCGGACGTCTACGCCGAAGGCGAACGGATCTCTCTCATCGGCGAGTCGCTCGACGTCCAGGCCGACAAGGTGATCGATGCAGCCGGGAAGTACGTGCTTCCCGGCTGCGTCGACCCACACACCCACCTCGACATGCCCTTCGGCGGGACGGTGACGATCGACGACGTCGAGTCCGGTCAGACGTCGGCCGCTTTCGGCGGCACGACCTGCCACGTCGACTTCGTCATCCAGGGGAAGGGCCAGTCGTTCGCCGAGGCGCTCGATACCTGGCACGACAAGCGCAACGACAAAGCGGTGATCGACAACGGCTTCCACATGGCGGTCACGGATCTCGTCGAAGGAGGGACACTCGATGAGCTCGCCTCCCTTCCGGATCAGGGGGTCACGTCGTACAAGCTGTTCATGGCGTACAAGGGCGCGCTGATGGTCGACGACGAGACGCTCTTCCGCACCATGGAGGTCGCCGCCGAGACCGGCGCGCTCGTGATGGTGCACGCCGAGAACGGTGACGCGATCGACGTGCTCGTGAAGCAGGCGCTCGCGGCAGGGAACACGGAGCCGAAGTACCACGCGCTGACGCGACCGCCGGAGACCGAGGGCGAGGCGACGAATCGCGCCATCCAGCTCGCTCGGGTGGCCGGCTCACCGCTCTACGTCGTGCACGTCTCGTGCCGCGAGGCGGTCGAGCCGATTCAGCTCGCGCGCGAGAAGGGCTGGAACGTGCACGGGGAGACCTGCACGCAGTACTTCTTCGTCGACGACACGTTCCTCGAGCGGCCGGACTTCGAGGGTGCGAAGTGGGTGTACACGCCGCCGCCACGGCCCAAGGAGAACCAGGACGTCCTCTGGAACGCGGTGCGCACCGACGTCCTCAGCGTGATCTCGACCGATCACTGCGCGTTCCTGTGGGACGGCCAGAAGACGATGGGCCGGGACGACTTCTCGAAGATCCCGAACGGCGGCCCCGGGCTCGAGAACCGCCTGCACATGATCCACGAGTTCGGCGTCCGCCACGGCCGGATCACGCTCAACCGGCTGGTCGAGCTCCTGTGCACGAACCCGGCGAAGCTCTTCGGTCTCTACCCGCGCAAGGGGACGATCGCGGTCGGCACCGATGCCGACATCGTGGTCTTCGACCCCGAGCGCCGGCACACGATCTCCGCCAGCACCCACCACTCCAAGTCGGACTACAACCTGTTCGAGGGCACCGAGGTCACGGGCTCCCCGGAGGTCGTCCTCCTCCGCGGCCACCTGCTGGTCGAGGACGGCGAGCTCGTCGCGAAGCCGGGAATCGGCCAGTTCGTGAAACGGGCGCGATTCGGCGAAGAGCTGAGACCGGCGACCGCTGCGACTGCCTGACGCCTCGCGTCGCTCAGGGGGCGCCGCCGAGCGCACGAAGCGCCAGCAGTTCCCAGGCGACGTTCGCCGCAGCGAGCGCCGTCGTCTGTCCCGGTCCGTCGTAGCTCGGCGAGACCTCGACGACGTCGCAGGCCGCGAGCTTCACGCCGCGGAGTGCCCGCACGAACGCCACCGCCTCGGCGGTCGAGAAGCCGGCGATCTCCGGCGTCCCCGTCCCGGGCGCGTACGCCGGGTCGAGGAAGTCGACGTCGAACGAGAGGAAGACGGGTCTCGCCCCCACCTTCTCGTTCACGAGCCGCGAGTAGCCCGCGGGTCCGAGGTCGCGCAGCTCGTCGCTCTGCACGACGGTGAAGCCGAGCCCGCGCGCCTCGTCGATGTCGTCGGCCGCGTAGATCGGGCCGCGCATGCCCGCCTGCACGGACGAAGCCGCATCAACGAGCCCCTCCTCGACGGCGCGCTTGAACGTCGTCCCGTGGAAGTACTTCTGACCGAAGTACGACTCCCACGTGTCTGCATGCGCGTCGAGCTGCACGAGCGCGACCGGGCCGTGACGCCGGGCGACGACTCTGAGCTCTGCGAGCGTGATCGAGTGGTCTCCTCCCAGCGCGAGCAGGAAGATGCCGGCGTCGACGAGCGGAGCGAGCGCCTCCTCGACCTGCCCGTACGTCCGCTCCGTGTCACCCGGCGAGACCGGCAGGTCGCCGTAGTCGACGATCGAGAGCGACTCGACGACGTTCACGTCGTGCACGGGGTGATACGGACGGAGCAGAGCGGAGACGGAACGGATCGCCTCCGGGCCGAACCGCTGTCCTGTGCGATAGCTCGTCCCGGTGTCGAACGGGATCCCGTAGACCGCGGCGTCGACGCCGTCGAGCTCCGTGACGTGCGGCGCTCGCATGAAGGTCCGGATCCCCGCGAAGCGAGGGATCACCTTCGCGTCGAGCGGCCGGTGCGGCGGCTCGTTCATCGTCCTCGCCTAACGCGTCTGCGGGAAGCCGAGGTCGACCTTCGACGTCGCGGGATCCGGCCACCGTGATGTGACGACCTTGCCGCGCGTGTAGAACTCGACGCCCTCGGGCCCGTAGATGTGACGGTCGCCGAACAGCGAGTTCTTCCAGCCGCCGAACGAGTAGTACGCGACCGGCACGGGAATCGGCACGTTGATCCCGACCATCCCGGCCTGTGCGTCGAACTGGAACTGTCGGGCGACGCCGCCGTCGCGCGTGAAGATGGCCGTTCCGTTCCCGTACGGGCTCTCGTTGACGAGGCGGACGGCCTCCTCGTAGGTGTCGACGCGCGTGATCCCGAGGACCGGCCCGAAGATCTCGTCGTCGTACGCCTTCGTCCCGGGCCGCACGTGGTCGAGCAGCGACGGCGCGAGGAAGAAGCCCTCGCCCTCCGGCGCATCCGCGCGTCCGTCGATGACGACGGTCGCGCCCTCGTCCGGCGCGGCGTCGACGTACGACGCGACCTTGTCGCGATGCTCGCGCGTGATCAGCGGCCCCATCTCCGAGTCGGGATGCAGACCGTCTCCGACCCTGACCTTCGGGATCCGCTCCCTGATCGCCGCCACGAGCTCGTCCGCGACCCCACCCACGGCGACGATCATCGACACCGCCATGCAGCGCTCGCCGGCGGAGCCATAACCGGCGCTGACCGCCGCGTCGGCCGCCATGTCGATGTCCGCATCCGGGAGGACGATCATGTGGTTCTTCGCGCCGCCGAGCGCCTGGCAGCGCTTGCCGCTCGCGGTCGCGTGCTCGTACACGTACTTCGCGATCGGCGTCGAGCCGACGAAGGAGATCGCCGCGACATCGGGATGCTCCAGCAGCGAGTCGACCGCGACCTTGTCGCCGTGGACGACGTTGAACACGCCGTCCGGAACGCCGGCCTCCTTGAGCAGCTGGGCGGTGAAGATCGACGCGGACGGATCCTTCTCGGACGGCTTGAGCACGAACGTGTTCCCGCAGGCAAGCGCGGGCGCCCACATCCACATGGGCACCATCGCGGGAAAGTTGAACGGCGTGATCCCAGCGACGACGCCGAGCGGCTGCCGGATCGAGTACACGTCGATGCCGGTGGACGCCTGCTCCGAGAAGCCGCCCTTGAGGAGCTCTGGGATCCCGCAGCAGTACTCGATCACCTCGAGGCCGCGCGCGACCTCACCGAGCGCGTCGGAGAGGACCTTGCCGTGCTCGGCGGTCAGGAAGCGCGCGATCTCCTCGCGGCGCTGGTGGACGAGCTCGCGGATCTCGAAGAGGATCGCGGTCCGCTTCGACAGCGAGACGGAACGCCACGCAGGGAACGCCTCTCGCGCGGTCCGCACCGCCCGATCGACCTCGTCGACGCTCGCGAAGTCGACCGCGCCGCTCTGCTGCCCCGACGCGGGGTTGAACACCAGGCCGCTTCGGCCCGATTCGCCCGCGACGGTGCGACCGCCGATCCAGTGGCTGATTCGATGGATCTCTCGATCCTGCTCGGTCGGCGGGGTCGCCAGCTCGGTCATCTCGTCCTCCTCACGTGACCGGGCCAGCGTATCGCGTGCGCTGCGGGCCGGATCGACTCGCGCCGGAGTTCCCGTAAGCTCTGGTCGTGGCGATCGTCGAGGCGGATCCGAAGCTCGGCCAACAGGTCGTCGCCGATGCGAAGCAGTACGTCCTGCACTCGTGGTCAGTCCAGGACGCGCTCAATCCGATCGCCGTCGCGGGCGCCGAGGGACGCTACTTCTGGGACTACGACGGGAACCGGTATCTCGACTTCGCCTCGCAACTCGTCAACGTGTCGATCGGTCACCAGCACCCGCGCGTCGTCGCGGCGATCAAGGAGCAGGCCGACAAGCTGTGCACGATCGGCCCGCCGATGGCGACCGAGCCGCGCTCGACACTCGCGCGCATGCTCGCCGAGATCACGCCGGGCGACCTCGTGATGTCGTTCTTCACGAACGGCGGTGCCGAGGCGAACGAGAACGCGATCAAGCTCGCGCGCTGGTACACGGGGCGCCAGAAGGTGATCGCCCGCTACCGCTCGTACCACGGCGCGACCGCCGGCGCCGTCACGCTCACCGGTGACCCACGGCGCTGGCCGGCCGAACCGGGAATCCCCGGCGTCGTGCGGGTACTCGACCCGTACACGTATCGCTGCCCGGCGGGCCATCCGGACCCGTGCCCGGTCTGCACCGGTGCGCCGCATCTCGAGGAGATCCTCCAGTACGAAGGCGCGCACACCGTCGCGGCCGTGATCCTCGAGACGGTCGTCGGGACGAACGGGATCATCGTCCCGCCCGACGGTTACCTCCAGGCGATCCGCGAGGTCTGCGACCGCCACGGCGTCCTGCTGATCTGCGACGAGGTGATGGCCGGCTTCGGTCGCACCGGGAAGTGGTTCGGCGTCGACAACTGGGGCGTCGTTCCCGACATCCTCACGCTCGCAAAAGGGATCAACTCCGGCTACGTCCCGCTCGGCGCGATGGTCGTGCGTGAGTCGATCGCGCAATGGGTGCGCGACAAGTACTTCGCCGGCGGGCTCACCTACTCCGGCCATCCGCTCGCGTGCGCGGCCGCGGTCGCGTCGATCGAGGCGTTCAAGGACGAAGGCATTGTCGAGAACGCCGCCGAGATGGGCGCCGTGTTCTCCGAGCGGCTCCGTGGCCTGCAGGAACGGCATCCGTCGATCGGCGAGGTACGCGGGCTCGGCTGCTTCTGGGGCATCGAGCTCGTCAAGGATCGCAACACCCGCGAGCCACTCGTCCCGTTCAACGCCACCGGAGAGGCGTTCGCGCCCGTCGCACGCCTGTCGAAGGCCGCCCTCGAACGCGGCCTGTACCTGATGACGCACTGGAACGTCGTCATGGTCTGCCCGCCGCTGACGATCACGCGCGACGAGATCGAGGAAGGAGTCGCCGTCCTCGACGAGGCGCTCGCGATCGCGGACGAGCACGCGGCCTGACGAGCGACCCGACGTCGGGCACGGAGCTCGTCGTCGCGGCGTATCTCGGCGGACGCTCGGTCCACCTTCCCGACGTCGCGCTGCGTGCCGCTATCCGCCGCGCGTTGCTCGTGTTCGCCGCAGGCGGGCCGCTCGACCGCGAGCCGCACCTGGACGAGCCCGCGGTGCACGAGCTCGCCCGCGACCTCGACGATCCGTCGCGCCGCTCGGCTCTCGTAACCGGTTTGAAGGGCCTCGAGCTGACGGCGCCGGTGATCCGACTGCTGAACGACCCCGAGCTGGCCTGGACTGCGTTCGCGTGTGCGCTCCTCGCCGAGGAGCTCGGCGAGGACGACTCGGCAGACACCTAGCGAGAGACGGCTGTCCGCAGCAGCAACGCCGTCGCGGCCACTGCTGCGAGCACGCCGACCGCCTCGAGCGCGAGGCTCGAGCGAACGCTGCCTGCAGCGACGAGCACGAGTTCACCGACGAGGAGCGTGCCGAGCACGATGGCCACGAGCACGAGACCGAAGCGCAGGAGCAGTGTGCGTTCGATCCGGCCTGCGGGCGGTGCGATTGCGAGGAAGGCGAGCTCCGACGCGGCGATCAGGACCGCGGCCGCGAACGGCGCGCGCGAGTCGACGCTGCCGCCGCGCAGGCTCAGGTACGTGGCGTACTCGGCGCCGACGATCGCCAGGCCGATCGCGACGATGCTGCTCCACCGACCTGCGAGCGCGGCGGCGACGATCGCCCAGCCCGCACAGCCGACGGCGGCGACGACCCAGGCGAGGCGATGCCCTGCAAGCGCCGACCAGCCGACGAGGCCGCCGAGCAACGCGAGAGCGATGATCGACGCCGCTAGGCGGACGCCACCCTGGCGAAACGTCGGAATGTCGTCACCTCCTCGAGAGCGACTGCGAGCGGACGTTGCTCGTCCCACAGCGCAAGCGGCACACCCGCCTTCCGAAAGCGGTCGCGCAACGCCTCTCGGCGAAGTGACCACAGGGCAAGGCCCACCTCGGCCGCCTCGTTCGCAGGCGGCTCGAGGAAACCCAACGGCGAGATCTCGAGGATGCTCAGGTCGAAGCCGCGGGCACTGAGATCGAGCAGCGCCGAAGCCGCGCGATCGTCGAGCAGAGGCGTGAGCGCAATCACCATCGCGTGCGGCGGCAGCGTCCGCCGAGGCAGGACGTCGATGTCCTTCCACGCGTAGTTGAGGACGATCTGCGTGTCGAGCAACGAGTCGACGATGCGGTAGAGCTGCGTCGTCCCCGTCGCCGGGCGCAGCCAGTTGAGCATTCCCCCGAAGGTGACGAACCCGACCCGGTCCTTCTGTCGCAGATAGCCGGCGGTCACCGACACCGATGCGCGCAATGCGAGGTCGAGCGTGCTCCGCCCTTCGCGGCTCTCCTCCGCGAACGTGTCGAGGAAGAGCACGATGTCGGTGTTGCGCTCGGGGTGGTGTTCGTTCACCCAGAGCTCGCCGCGCCGCGCGCTTGCGCGCCAGTTGACGCGACGCATCCGGTCACCCGGCACGAACGGACGAAGGTCGGCGAATTCGATCCCTTCCCCACGCTGCCTCGCCACGTGGTTCCCGCTGAAGACCTGCGTCTCGAGCGGCGCGAGCAGGCCGCGCACGAACTCCTCCCCCGGATAGACCTTGAGCGGACGACGCCGATCTACGTGCCACTCCCACACGACGAACCCGAGCGGGTCCCGTGCGCGCATGATCACGCGGCCGAGCCTGTACGCCCCCCAACGCGTACAGGCAACGAGGAAGCGCAGATCACGCTGCTCGCCGGCTCCGACTCGCAGCACGACGGGATCGTCGCCGTCGCTCAGCTCCAGACCGCGCTGCAGCTCAAGCAGCAGCTCGAGGTGCGGCACGCCGCCTGCCGACCGAAGCTCGACGACGGCCTCGACCTCGTCGCCTTCGAGGACTCGTTCGCGCTCCAGCTCGACGTCGACGTCGAGGTCGGGCGGCCGGGCGAGCGAGAGAGCGAGCGTCGCCACCAACGCGAACGGCGCGGCGAGGCCGACGAGCTCCGGAAGGCGGAGCGCGAGCGCAGCGAGCAGACCGGCGCCGGTGAGACCGGCGTACGCCGTCACCTTCGGCGAGAGCGAGCGCGTCACCGACCGGGTGCGGCGACGTCCTCGGCGGCGGGAGTCGGCACCGTCTCAAGCGATTCCCGCACGACGTCCTCCGGCTGCACCCGCTGGACCCACAGCTCCGGGCGAAGCATCAGGCGATGGGAGAGCGCGGGCACCGCGACTGCCTTGACGTCCTCCGGCGTAACGAAGTCACGTCCACGCAAGGCCGCGTGCGCACGCGCGAGTTTCATCACGGCGAGCGTGCCACGCGGGCTCGAGCCGACCTGGACGCGGCTGTTCGTGCGCGTCGAGGCGACGAGGTCGACGACGTAGTAGCCGACCGCCGGAGAGACGTGGACGTCCTCGATCGCACGCTGCAGCGCGGTCACGCCCTCGCGGTCGACGACCCGATCGAGCTGGATCTCGTCCTGCGAGCGCTGGAGACGCCGTTCGAGCAGGCTCCATTCGTCGTCGCGATCCGGATAGCCGACCCGGACGCGCAGCAAGAAGCGGTCGAGCTGCGCTTCGGGCAAGGGATACGTGCCCTCGTACTCGATTGGGTTCTGCGTCGCGATCACGAGAAACGGACGGTCGAGCATGCGCGTCTCTCCTTCGATCGTGACTTGCCGCTCCTGCATCGCCTCGAGCAGGGCGGCCTGCGTCTTGGGCGGCGCACGGTTGATCTCGTCGCCGAGCAGGAGATTCGTGAAGATCGGCCCGGGGCGGAACTCGAAGTCGGCGGCCCGCTGGTTGTAGACGGACGAGCCCGTGACGTCGGAGGGCATGAGGTCTGGTGTGAACTGGATGCGCGCGAATTTCAGCTCGCAGACCTGGGCGAACGATCGCGCGATCAGCGTCTTGGCGAGGCCTGGAAAGTCCTCGAGAAGCACGTGTCCGTCGGCGAGCAACCCGAGCAAGACGAGCTCGAGCGCCTCGCGCTTGCCGACGATCGCGCGCTCGACCTCGACGAGGATCCCCTCGCAGCGCTCACCGACGTCGCCGACGCTCAGCATCGCCTACAGACTCTCAATTTGCGCGAGCACGGTGCGCTGCGTCGCGACAGAGGGGCCGCGGCCGAGGCGATCTGCGGGGGGCGCGAGGTCCGGACGGACGACCTCCCAGGCGTCCTTGGGCACGAGCTCGCGCGCGCGCTCGGGCTCGCGCTCGACGTCGACCCCGTAGGTCTGCTGCAGCCGAGTCGCCACGACCTCCCGCAGCACGGGCCGCACGCGGGTGTAGTAGTGAAACGCGCTCGTGTGCGAGAGGACGACGTCGCGGTCGAGCTCGAGCTCGCTCTTCTTCGGCGTCCGATCGAGCATCGCGGCCCACGCCCGGTCGAAGACGGAGTCCGCCTGCGACCGGGCGATCAGACGTGCGACCCGCACGAGCGCGAGCAAGAGCACACCGCCGAGGACGAGCACGTAGACGTCCACGATACGGGCGCGGTAACCGGAGGTCGCGAACAGCGCAATGGCGGCTCCCAGCGTGATCACCGCGACGCGGGCGGCCGCTTGGCGCGCGATCGGCCTCACGCGGCCAGAGCCTCGCGTCGAAGATCGTCGCGCACGCGTGTGAAGCACGCGATCGCGCGTCCTTTCATGGACTGGTCGATCGTGTGCGCGCTGAACTTCGCCTGCTCGAACAGCTCCGTCAGCTCGCGGATCGATCCACCGCCGACGTCGAGCGCGCGCAGGACTCTGGCGAGGTACTCGAGCGGCGTCTCGGCGGGATGCCTCGAGTAGCCCGATCGCGCGAGAACGCCCTCCATCCGCGCGTAGGCAGCGATCACGGCACGCCGGGGATCCGGCTCCCGGACGAGGTCGTCGATCGACTCGGAGACCGCAGCAGACAGCTCCTCGGCCACCGCAGCCTCCGTCCTGTCGGTGGGCTGCTCGGCGCGCCGCTGTCGGACGACGTAGAACATCCCGCCGACCGCCAGCAGGCTGAGGAGCCCAACCGCAAACGCCCAGTCGAAATGGGCGTTGTCGTTCGTGGGCAGAGACGGATGTGCGTGCTGTGCCTGCGCAGCTGCTTTCTGCGACGTCGCGGCCGTGGCGTGCGTGTGCCCGTGGGCGTGGCGGATCGCCTCGAACTGCGCGAGGAAGAAGCCGAGCGCCACAAAGAACACCATCGTGACGAAGAACCTCCGCAGCCAGGTGGACCTCACCGGCCTCCAGGCCCCCCTTCCTCTCCACAGGATCACCGCCGTGGCCAAGACCGCCGCGACGTAGACGACGATGATCGTCGTCAGGAGGTCGTTGCTGACGGTGTCCGGAACCTGGCGCTGCGAGAGCCGCCCGTTGCCGAGAGGATGGGTGCCGCGCGCCCCGATCGCAACCACGGCGAGCAGCCCGAGCACCGCGAGCGCGATGAGGCCGGCAGTTGCCAAGCGCGGGCGCGCCCGATGATCCGTTCCGACCTTCACTGCCGCACGGAGCGTATCTCGGCGTCTCGACGCGGTTGCGTCCGGACCGGATCTGTGAACAATTCGATGTGGGGATGGGGGAGTCAGAAGTCACTCAGAAGGAGATCGTCTGCGTCGAGTGCTCGAGCCTCTGGTTGAACGGGCTGGAGCGCTGGCGCTTCTATCTCACCGACGACGTTCCGCCTGAAGTCGTGCCGCTGTGCCCGAAGTGCGCGCGGCGCGAGTTCGGCGACTGAACCGTCGGGAGATGGGCGCACGGCGGGCGCCTTTCGGCACCGCCGACCTCGAGCTGCCTAGATCTCGGCGCCCCCTATGCGTTTCACCACGACGGGAGTAGGGTCCTCCCAGGAACGCAAAAGCGAAAGGAGCGTCGCGGATGAGCACCTTGCCAGGGACGCCTGAGGACCGAGCGGCGTCAACCCCGCGCTATGACGACTACACGGACGACGACGACACGGACTGGGTCGACGCCGAGGGCGCCGGCTGGCTCGGCTTCGCCGCGGTCATGCTCCTGCTGGGCGGAGGCTTTGGCATCTTGGCCGGAGTCATGGCGATCTCGAGGTCAGCCTTCTACCACACTGCCGCGCACTATCCGTTCGGAAGCCTGCGTACGTGGGGGTGGATCACCGTAGTCGTCGGAGCGATCGCGATGTTCGCGGGCCTCAACGTCATGCGGGGCTACCGGTGGGCGCGCTGGGCCGGAATCGCGGCGGCGAGCTTGCAGGCGATCGCCCAGCTGCTCGTCACGCAGGCGTACCCGTTCTGGTCGCTCGCGCTCTTCTCGATCGACATCCTCGTCATCTACGCGCTGACGACTCGCGGAGGCGTGCTCACCCGACGAGGGTGACCCGGCGCAGCCCGGCCCTGACGCCGTCGCAACGTGAGCTCCTCGACGAGGAGCTTGCCGTTCGGCGACGTGCCATCGAGCTCGATCCCGACAAGGCGTCTACGCAGAGCTCGCTCGGTCGTGCGCTGGAGCGCCTCGAGCGGTACAGCGAAGCGCTCGGAGCTTACTCACGGGCGACCGAGCTCGACCCCGGCTACGCATATGCGTGGTCGCACAGGTCGAGCTGCATCGATCAGCTCGAGCCGGACGACTCGGAAGTCGAGTCGAGCAGGCGCGCCGTCGAACTCGAGGGCGAGAACGCGACGCGCTGGAACGCGCTCGGCTGGGCGCTTCAGCACGTCGAGCGGTACGAGGAAGCGCTCGTCGCTCACTCGCGCGCCGTTGAGCTCGACGAGAGCAGTGCTCCCTTGAGGAACGGTGTCGGAGTCGCTCTGCGGAAACTCGGGCGGTACGACGAGGCAGTGAAGGCGCATCGGCGCGCGACCGAGCTCGACCCGGACTATGCGTACGGCTGGTTCCTGCTCGAAGTCAGTCTGGCCGAGATCGACCGGCTCGACGAGGCGCTCGAAGCGATTGGCCGTGCTGCCGATTTCGACCCGAGTAGCGCACGTCACCAGAACAACCTTGGTTGGGTCTTGGAACAGCTCGGGCGTCGCGACGATGCGCTAGTTGCCTATGAGCGGTCGGTCGAGCTTGATCCCTACGACGCCGTTCACCTCAGCAACTTCGGCTTTACACTCCAGAAGATCGGTCGCCTCGACGACGCGTTGGCGGCACAAGAACGCGCGGAAGAACTCGATCCCTACGACGCCGTTTGTCGGAACAACCTCGGCTGGGCTTTGCAAGGCCTCAGACGCTACGACGAGGCGCTTGTCGCTTATGAGCGCGCGAACGAGCTCGATCCCGATCTCGAGAGGGCGTGGGTGAACAGGGGGAACTGCCTTCGCGAGCTCGGTCGCGGCGACGAAACGGTCGGCATGTACAGGGATGCCGTCACGCTGCGGCCGAACAGCGCCGCCCTCTGGAACGATCTCGGCTGGACTCTGCAAGGCCAAGGGTGCCGGATCGACGCGCTCGTCGCCTACGAGCAGGCGAACGAGCTCGACCCGAGTCTCACCAAGCCATGGGTCAACCGGGCGATCTGCCTTCGAGAACTTGGTCGCGGAAACGAAAGTATCGCGGTCTCCCGGAAGGCGCTCGAGCTGAACCCGGAGAGCGCCGCAGCCTGGAACAACCTAGGCGTCGCCTTGCAACACCAAAAACGCGGCGAGGACGCGCTCGCCGTGTACGAGCATGCGGCCGGGCTCGAGCCCGGCGTCGGCGTTTACCGGAGGAACGTCGGCTTGGTGCTGTGGGACCTCGGCCGCCGCAAGGAGGCGCGCGCAGCCTTCAAGCAGGCGAACGAGCTCGATCCCACGTTGAAAACGGCGGGGACGAGCTGGGTCCGCTCCTTCGTGAGCTGGATCAGGCGACGGTGAGGCCGAAGGCGGCTGCGCCTCAGGGACCGGCGAAGCGCGCAAGGATGTTCGCCGTGACCCGCTGGATGCCCGCGTTCACGAACGTGGTGCCGCCGAAGTTGTCCAGCCCGTAGCTCCACTGGATGGTCCCTGCGTCGAACACCATCGCCCCGCTCGGCGCCGTGTAGATCGTCGAGTTCGCCGTGTCGGGCTGGTTGTTCTCCGTGTTCGTCAGCGGCGTGTTGGAGAGCACGGTCGTGCCCGGCGGCGTGTTGGCGTCGCCGAAGTAGTGGTCGTACTCGTATCCGACGATCCCGGGGATGCTCGTGCCGTTCGTCCAGCCTGTGCCGTTGAAGACCCAGTTGGACGCATTCGAGACGATGTACGGCGAGTTGTTCGTCTCGCCGCCGAACATCACTCCCATCATCTTCTCCTCCGGCCGGTTCACCTGTGGATCGCGCCAGAGCGTCGTCAGCACGGCGTTGTTGACGTTCCACATCGGATCCGGGCCCGGCGGGCACGCGCAGTTCGCGTAGTCCTTGTACCCGACCATGACGCGGTCGGCGACCCCTGCGGCATTGGGCTCGAACCGCACCTGCCAATAGCTCTCGTTGCCGGCGAAGAAGCCGACGTTGACGCCCGAGGCGATCGCCCCCTCGACGTTGTCGCGCATTCCCTTCGACCAGTACTCGTCGTGGCCGACGACGAGGAACGCCTTGTGGTTCGTGAGCGTGCTGGCGTTCGTATCCGTGTCGACGTCCGTCGTGTAGGCGACGTTGTAGCCGTTCTTCTCGAGCCAGCGGACGTACGGGTACTCGTACCAGAGGAACTGGCCCGCGCCGTCGCCCGTCTCGAATGGCCGGTCGTACGAGACCTTCATCGCGTGCGGCGCCGTCCAGATCGCCTTGTTCGTATTGTTGTTGTAGAGGCTTGTGCCGCCGTACGGGTTGTACGCCTGGTAGGTGTTCGTGCTCGTCTGGAACAGGATCGGCTCGTGGCCGCCGTCGTTGCGCACGACGAAGAAGATGAAGGCGCCGTAGCCGTTCGAGGCGAGGAGCCGGACGAGATAGACACCGGTCGTCCAGGTCGACGGGACGTTGAGCGTTGTCGTCTTGGTCCAGTTCTCCACCACCATCCCGTACGTGGTATCTGGGTTCGCCTGCGGCTGGTTCACCCCGGGGAACGTCCCGAGCGACTTCATCAGCCTCGCGCCCGCTCCGCCGTACCAGCCCATGCGGAAGACGTCCATTGTCACGGTGCTCGCCGTCGTCGTGACGTAGAAGTCGAGCGACTGACCGTGGTTCACGCTGATCCGCGAGCCGTAGCCCGAGATCTGCGTCGGGTCGTTGGGCTGGTCGAAGTCTCCCCAGCTCGGATCGCCCGGCTGGTTGTTCTCGATCTGGATCGGGTTCAGCGCGGCAGGGGTCACCGCCGAGGACGGAGCCGACTCTGCGCTCGCACCGACGCTGTTGATCGCCGCGACCGTGAAGGTGTAGGTGGTGCCGTCCGTCAACCCGGTGACCGTGTAGCTGGTCGCGGTCGATCCGGTCTGGATCGCCGTCTGCGCAGTTCCGTTGATGTACGGCGTCACGCGGTAGCCGGTGATCGGGCTGCTCCCGCTCGAGGTCGGCGCCGCCCAAGTGAGCGCTGCCGTCCCGTCACCCCCCGTCGCCACCAGGCCCGTCGGAGCACCGGGTGGAGTCGGCGCCATGGGCGTCACACCGCTGGACTGAGTGGAGTTCGGTCCGATCCCGACGCTGTTGATCGCGGCGACCGTGAAGGTGTACGTGGTGCCGTCCGTCAGCCCGGTGACGGTGAAGGTCGTCGCGGTCGAGCCGGTCAGCACGGGGCCCTGCGCCGTCCCTGCGACGTACGGCGTGACGATGTAGCCGGTAATTGCACTGCCGTTCGAGGCCGGCGCAGTCCACGTCAAGGCCACCGAGCCGTCACCGGCAGTGCCGCTCACTCCGGTCGGCGCGCCGGGCACGCTTGCCGCCCCAGCCGGGGTGACGGGGGCGGAGGCGGCCGAGTCGGCACCGGTGCCGACCGTGTTTATCGCCGCAACGGTGAAGGTATACGCCGTCCCGTTCGTGAGCCCGTTGACCGTGTAGCTCGTGGTCGTCGAGGACGTGAGGATCGGCGTCTGCGACGTCCCGTTCACGTACGGCGTCACGCGGTAGCCGGTGATCGCGCTCCCACCGTCCGACGATGGTGCCGTCCAGGTCAGGGCGACCGAGCCGTTCCCTGCCGTTCCGGCCACACCGGTCGGCGCAGCAGGCACGCTCGGAGCCGAACCCGCAGGCACGGCAACGGTGACGTCGTCGAAGTCGGTCGTGTTGGTGACGTCATCCCAGAGCTGGAGTTTCTGGAAGTTCGTGCTGCGCGTGTAGTTGCCGGTCACGCCCCACCCCAGCTGCGTCTGCCCGTTGATGAAGAGCTGCGCGCCTCCCGTGCTCGTCGCCGTGTACTGCACTTCGACCTTCACCCATTGGCCGACCGCCGCGCTGTTGGCGCCAGTGAAGATCTCCGTCGCACTCGAGCCCTTGTACGGGTAGAAGTAGAAGCCGTGCTGGCTGCCGTCGTAGAGCAGCGCCCACATCGTCGAGCTGCTCCCCTGATCGCGCGCCTGTGCAACCGTCTGCACGCCGGCACCCGAGTTCACACGCATCCAGAAGCTCACCGAGCTGTCGGACAGTGCCGACGACAGCGTCTTCACCAACACGCCGTATTGGCCCGCGGCACTGTTGGTGAGCCGCAGGCCGTCGTTCCCGGAGTGCGCTGCCGCTGCGATCACGCTCGACGATCCCGTCCCACCGAAACCGTCCCACGCACTCAGTGACCCGGACTCGAACCCGTCCGAGAACACCACGCTCGGGTACTTCGACGCCGCTGGCGTGACGGGGCTGGACTGCGCCGAGGCAGTGCCGGTGCCGATCGCGTTCACAGCCGCCACCGTGAACGTGTAGGCGGTGCCGTTCGTCAGCCCGTTGACCGTGTAGCTGGTAGCCGACGATCCGGTGAGGATCGTGGTCTGGGCAGTCCCGTTCACGTACGGCGTCACCTTGTAGCCGCTGACCGGACTGCCACCGTTCTCGGCCGGCGCCGTCCACGACACGACGATCGACCCGTTGCCCGGCGTGCCGACGACATTCGTCGGCGGATCCGGCGGCGTCTCGACCTCGATCGGCGTGACCGGATTGGAGGGAGCCGAGTTCAGCCCCGGCCCGACCGCGTTGATCGCAGCAACGGTGAACGTGTACGTCGTCCCGTTCGCCAACCCGCTCACCGTGAAACTCGTCGCGGTCGAGCCGGTCAGCACGGACCCCTGCGCCGTGCCTGCGATGTAGGGCGTGATCACGTAGCCGATGATCGCGCTGCCTCCGTTGGAGGCCGGCGCCGTCCAGGTCAGGGCCGCCGTCTCGTCACCAGGGGCGCCGCTCAATCCCGTCGGTGCGCCCGGAACCGTCACTCCCTGCACCGGGGTCACGGCCGCAGAGGCGGCCGACTCCGCGCCGGTGCCTGCGCTGTTGATGGCCGCCACCGTGAAGGTGTAAGCCGTCCCGTTCGTCAGGCCGGTGACCGTGTAGCTCGTCGCGGCCGAGCCTGTGAGCACGGGGGTCTGCGCGGTGCCGTTGACGTACGGCGTGATCCGGTAGCCGGTAATCGAACTGCCGCCATTCGACGTCGGCGCAGCCCAGATCAGGGCGATCGAGGCATCACCCGCGCTACCGCTGACCGACGTCGGCGCACCCGGAGCCGTGGGCGCCGGCGTGACGGCAGCCGAGGCGGTCGAATCGGGACCGATGCCGACTGCGTTGATGGCGGCGACGGTGAAGGTGTAGGCGGTGCCGTTGGTCAGGCTGGTGACCGTGTAGCCGGTGTTGGTCGACGCGGTCAGGATCGGCGTCTGCGCCGTCCCATTCACATACGGCGTCACCCGATACCCGGTGATCGCACTCCCACCATTCGACGACGGAGCCGTCCACGAAAGATTGACGGAGCCGTTACCGGCCGTTCCGGCAGCGCCAGTGGGTGCACCAGGCACGCTCGGCGCAGATCCTGACGGTACGGCAACGGCGACGTCGTCGAAGTCGGTGGTGTCGACCACGTCGTTCCAC
>DASPSY010000023.1:0-4470 GCA_035623685.1 Gaiellaceae bacterium | reverse complement strand
GTGTCCCAGTTCGTCCACGACTCGACGACCTTGCCGCCCTCGAACCGGTCGATCGTGATCCCGGTGACCGTGCCTTCCTTTCCGGTCGGCGACAACCCGAACAGGTCACCCTTGTGGGTGCCGCGCGCGCTCCACCGTGTCGCGACACGATCTCCATCCGCGACCTGCTCCTCGACCGTGACTCGCAGGTCCGGGAACGCTGCTCGGTAGCCCTGTACTGCCTGTTTGAGCCCGTCGGGCCCGTCGACCGTCGTCGGCAGTGCCGGATCGTGGCCGACCGCGCTCGGCGCCAGGATCTCGTCGACGAGCTCGACCCGCCCCTCGCTGAAGACCTGCTCGAGGATCTGGCGGGAGCGCTGCTTGTTCTGCTCGCTCATCTGGGGACAACACCTCCTCCCCGGCGCGGTGGCGCCGCGCCGACCCTACTCCGGCTCGGACCCCGCGACAACGAGCTTCAGGGCAGGACGAGTCGCTCGCCCGGGACGATCGTCGTCCCGACGAGCCTGTTCCGCCGCTCGAGCTTCCACACGGACGCTCGCGGATCGCCGGCGTAGTGCGACGACGCGATCGACCACAGCGTGTCGGCGGGCTTCACGACGTACACCTGAGGGCGGCCAGCGCCGCCCGAGGGCCGGGCGAGCGTGCCGACGGCGACTGCGAGCAGCGCCAGCGGGATCAGCACCTTGAGGAACATACGTTCGCATGCTAGACCGAACGCCTGTTCGTGTCAAGTGCGGAACGGTTGGGCTACCCGAGCGTGACCAACTCCGGGGTCAGGCGGTTCCGACGGACGGTGACGACGAGCATCGAATGGACGGGCGCCGTGCGGCGCTCCGTCGGCGAGCCCGGATTGAGGATCCAGAGGTGCTGGAGGCGCTCGACCTGAGGGACGTGCGTGTGCCCGTACACGACCGCGTCGCAGTCCGGAAACCGCGCCGCGAGCCTCCCCTCCCTGCCGGCGTTCGGCCCCGGAACGTGCGTCATGCCGATCCGCATCCCCTCGACCTCGACGATCCGCTCGCGCGGCAGTGCCTCCTTGAGGGCGGGCTCGTCCATGTTCCCGTGCACGCCCTCGACGGGCGGCCCGTAGCGCCGCAGCTCCTCGAGCGTGGCCACCGAGACGAAGTCGCCGCAGTGCAGCACGAGGTCTGCGGAGCGGAGCAGCCGGATGCATTCGTCGGGAAGCGCACGCTCGCCACGCGGCAGGTGCGTGTCCGAGATGATCGCGACCCGGCTCAGGGGCTGTCTTATACCGAATCGCCGTGCGGTGTCAGGACGGCGAATCCGAGTCAGACGTGGATCGTCCGGCGGAACGTCGTCACACGGCCCGTATTCGTCTCCGCCTGCAATCGCACGACCATCCGATACGTGCCGTGCTTCAGCTTCGGCAGCACGAACTTCATGTTCACGTTCGGGCGGGCCGATCCGGTCGCGGACGAGAGCGTGCGGGTCGAGTTCGCGATCGTGACGCTGTACGTGTAGCCCTCGGCAGCGGTGACGAGGAACGAGCGCGGGAGCTTCCTGAAGCTCGTCTTCGCCCCGACCACGCGGACGGTGTGGTGCCAGAGGTCGAGCGTTCCGTGACACGTCTTGTTGGCGGCGATCGCCGCCTTGACGATGTCGTACGACGCGCGATGCGTCCCGTCCGGGTACTCGAGACCGGTCTGCATCGCCGTCAGCGCAGACTCGTCGATCAGATGGAAGATGTTGAGCTCCGCGACGTCGGGGTCGCACGCGGCCCATGCGATCAGCTGCGAGTAGTACTCGCCCTGCTGCTGCTCGCTCACGGTCGGCACGTTCTCGGTGCCTGTGTACAAGTTCGTCTTGTCCGCCGGAATCTGCGCCTGGTAGCCCGACTCGTCGATGAACGCTCGCACGTACGGGCCTGCGGTGTCCGTGTCCTTCGCCGTCTTGCCGTACTCCTGGAACACCGGCTGGCCAGTCCCGTGGAAGACGTCCCACCACGCCTGCTTGAAGCGGTCGAGATTGACGCAGCCGACGTTGGGCCAGGAGAAGCCGACCGACGGCGCATCCGTGTTCGTGTTCGGGTAGCAGTGGAGCGACACGTCGTCGACGATCGGTCGAGTTCGGCCGCTCGCCTTGTAGGCGGCGCCGATCTCCTCGAGGAAGCGAATGGGCGAGTGCGAGACGTTGCTCGTCGCAGTAGCGTCGTCGTTGCCGCGCGGCGAGAAGCCGAAGCCGATCACGTCGATGGCGGGGTTCACGGCCTTGAGCGCGTCGTAGCACGCGGCCATCGCCGCCTCCTGGATCCCGCCGGCGACGCCGTTGCCGGCCGCGTCGTACTGCGGCTGCTGAAAACGAGTCTGATTCCCCTCGTTGAGGCAGATGATCTTCGTCACCTGCGGGTAACGCCGCGCCACCTTCGCCGCGAACTGCGCGAAGAGCTGGATGCCATTCGGCGTGTCGACGAGCCCACGCGCCTTCATCGGGTAGATGGCGAAAACGAGGTCGATGCCGTGCGCGACCGCCTTCGGCACGGAACGGTCGAGGAACGCCTGGTCGTCGATCGTGGTCGGATTCGAGGGATCCCAGAGGACCGTGACCCGGTTCTCGGTCATGCCGAGGTCGTTCAGCGACGAGAAGAACGACGAGCCGCCGTCGTTCGCGTACTTCCCGGCATCGTCGGCGACGCCGAACACCGTGCCTTCGGCCGAGCCCGCAAACGCGAGCACGCTGAGCAGGCATGCGAAAGCAGCCGTGATCCTGCGCATGGCTCACGTTTCGGCAGATCAGGCGATCGCCGAAATCACTCGGTCGACGAGCGTCGCGGCGCCGAAGCGGACGGGATCGTCGGCCGCGAGGCCGGTTTCGGCCTCCGCGGCGGCGATCGCCACGCGTGCGTCCTGCTCGGAGACCGATGCGGTGTTGAGGGCGATGCAGGCGACCTTCGCCGGGCGGCGCGGGAGCGAGAGCCGCTGGTGCAGCTCGACGAGCTCGGAGAGGCTCGGGATCGGCGAGTTGGTCGCGTCCCCCTCGATCGTGTCCCTCCCCACCTCGTGACAGAGCACGTAGAGGTGCGGAGCGCTGCCGTGCATGAGGCCGAGCGTGACCCCGGAGTAGACGGGATGGAGGATCGCGCCCTGACCCTCGACCCAGAGGAGGTTGCCGCGCTCGCCGCCTTCCATGACGAGCCGCTCGGCCGCGCCGGCGACGAAGTCGGCAACGACTGCATCGACCGAGATCCCCCAGCCGGCGATCGCGATGCCCGTCTGTCCCGTCGGGACGAACACGGAGCGGAGCCCGCGTCGACGTGCCTCCAGGTCGAGCTCGCAGGTCGCGGTCATCTTGCCGATCGCGCAGTCCGAGCCGACGGTGAGGACGATCGTCGCCGCGACGTCGAGGTTGGCGCCGGTCGCAGTGCTGACGTCCGGCGGAGGTTCGCGGAGGTCTCGAAGGGCGACGCGTCGCTCGCTCGCGAGCTCCGCCAGCCCCGGCACGTCGCGAAGCCGCACGTGCAGGCCGTTCTCGAGGTCGAGCCCCGCCTCGACGCATGAGGAGAGCAGCGCCTGCCAGTCGGCGGGGAAGACGCCGCCCTGCGTGGCGACGCCGACGAGCGCCGTGTCCGGCTCGTGCTGCATCGCCTCCGAGACCGAAGAGACGATCGGCACGCCGTCCTGCGTCGTCCCGGCTCGCTCGGTGTCGAGGATCGCGACGACGGACTCGCGGCGGTAGCGGAGGACCCCGCGGAGCGTCTTTCCGTAGTGGGCGTCGCCGGAGAACCCTTCGGCGAGGATCAGGTATCGCTTCGTGGACGATTCCGTCACGGTGTCTGACACCGTGACATGGCTCGATACGTCAGATGCACGGCGACTCAGCCACTCGGTTCGTGCGAGGCGTGACGCTGTTCGTTTCGGTTTCTGTCACGGTGTCTGACACCGGCCGTCACGCCGAGACCTGGCCCGTCGGCCGGGAGCTGCACGCCGTCGCGGAACTCGACGCCGGGCCACGGATCGTGCGCCAGCAGCAGGTTGCCGTCGAGATCGACGTAGTCGCAGAGACTTGCGATCTGTGCAGCCGCTGCGATGCCGAGCCCCGACTCGAGCATGCAGCCGAGCATGACGCCGAGACCGAGCGCGCGCGCCGCGCTCGCCATCCGCACCGCCTCGCGGATGCCGCCAGACTTCGCGAGCTTGATGTTGATCCCGTGCGCACGAGCAGCGCAGCCGGCAACATCGTCGAGCGTGTGGCAATCCTCGTCGAGATAGACCGGAATCGGCGACGCAGTCTTCAGCTCGTCGCCGCTGCCTGCGGGGAGCGGCTGCTCGCAATACTCGACGCCGAGCGACGCGAGCTGCGGCAACGCGTCGCGCGCCTCGTCCAGTGTCCAGTACTCGTTCACGTCCACCTGCAAAGGCACACGGGTGACAGCTCGCACCGCACGGACACGTTCGACGTCGAGACCGTCGCGACCGCCGAGCTTCAACTTCAGGCGCAGGAAGCGGGAGTCGG
>DASPSY010000035.1:0-9464 GCA_035623685.1 Gaiellaceae bacterium | reverse complement strand
GACACGGTGGAGCGCGCGCGGCACCCACAAGGGTGACCTGTTCGGGTTGTCGCCGACCGGAAAGGAAGGCACGGTCACCGGGATCACGATCGACCGGTTCGAGGGCGGCAAGGTCGTCGAGTCGTGGACGAACTGGGACACGCTCGGGTTGATGCAACAGCTCGGGATCGTGCCGTCGATGGCGATGAGCTGAACGTCAGGTCGCGGGAGGGCCGTGCTCACGACGGTCCTCCCGGTTGCCGGTCGGACTCGTGTGACGCGCGTGGGCTGCCGATGGACCTGAGGCGTCCATCAGCTCATGTTCAGCTTCTTCACCGAGCACGAGTACATGCCCTGCGTCGAGTGCGGCCAGTCCCTCGCCCGCACCGAGCGGGAGACGCACGTCTGCGACGAGCGGCGCCGGCTCGACTACGAGGTGTTCCAGCTCCGCGAGGCGATCGAGCGCTTCGACGTCGACCTCGGCGCCTACCTCACATCGCCTCGGGGTCGCTTCGAGAAGTACTACGCGGAGCGCGATCGGCGCGCGCGCGGCTGAGTCGGCCAGCCCGGGGAGGCTGTGTCAGCCCGCAACCGCGACGGGATACGCCGGGTCCGGCTCGAACACTGCCGGTCGCGCACGATAGGCGGCGAAGAACGCGTCGACGACGTGCGGTGCGAACTGCGTCCCGCGCCCGGTGCGGACCTCGCTCGCCGCTTCGTCCATCGTCAGCGCGCGCTGGTACGGCCGGTCCGTGGTCATCGCGTCCCATGCATCCGCGAGTCCGACGATCGCCGCTTCGGTCGGGATCTCCTCGCCGGCGAGCCGGTCGGGGTAGCCGTTGCCGTCCCAGCGCTCGTGGTGATGACGGATCAGCGGCACGGCTTCGCGAAGGCGCCCGAACCTCCCGACGATGTCCGCGCCGTCGGACGGGTGGCGCTTGATCACCGCGTACTCGAGATCCGTGAGTCGCCCCGGCTTGCTGAGGATCGAGTCCGGCACCGCGATCTTGCCGATGTCGTGGAACAGCCCGCCGTAGCGGACTGCGTCGAGCCGGTCGGGCGGAAGCCCGAGTTGCTCCGCGATCGCGAGCGCGATGCGCTGGACACGGGCCGAGTGTCCGGCCGTGTACGGATCCTTCGCATCGACGGTTGCGTTCAGGCTCTCGATCGCCTCGAGCGAGCTCTCCTCGAGCCGCTGGTACGAGGCGAGCAGGTCCTGCGTCCGTGCGCGCAGGCTCGCCGACTGTCGCTGCAGCGTCGAGGACGCACCGCGGACGAGCAGCGCGAGCGCGCCGTAGAGCACGAGGAAGACCGCCGTGACGGCCATCCAGATCATGTGGGTACGCGAGGTGACGAACGCCTCGGTGGGTCGCGGGTCCGCGTAGATCTCGTAGGCGCCGAGCACCCGCTTGCCGTTCGAGCTGAGCAGGGGGGTGTAGACCTCGAGGAGATGGCTCAGCCCGAGCTCGTGCTCGACCGCGTCTTCGGCCTGCGCGCCGGATTCGGACGAGTCCGCGTCGGAGAAGTCGTCCATCGATGCGGTCGTCTTCCGCTCGCGCAGCGTCTCGCCGAGGTCGCCGTCGAGTGGGAAGCTGTGGCCGATCCGCTGCTGTCCGCGGTTCGTCCAGGCGAGCACGCCGTCCGGCCGCCAGACCTTGACGGTGACCAAGTCCTTGTCACGGCGCAGCTGAGCGTCGATCGTCGCCGGGAGATTCGGCGAGACGTCCAGGTGGCCGTCGTGCACGAGCTGGGGCCGCAGCACGCCGTCGACGTACTGGCTCAGGCTCGAGCCGGCATCGGCGAGGGACTGTCGGTACAGCGCACTCGTGAGCATCCAGCTCAGGACGAAGCCGCCGGCGACGAGGATGACGGCACTGGCGAGGAGGAACACGCGCAGCAACGTCAGCGATCGCCTGACCGCCCAGCTTCGAGAGCCCGGTGTAACCGCAGGGGAGACCACAGTTTCCCTCCGGCGAACCATCGGCTCCCGTGGAAAGGGCCTTGAGGCGCGGAACCTAGAATCGGTCCTGCGTGGACCTCGATCTCGTCTTCCTCGGAACCTCCGGCTCGATGCCGACGGCGCAGCGTGCGCCGGCGGCGCTGCTGGTTCGCCGGGGAGGCGACAAACTCCTGTTCGACTGCGCCGAGGGGACACAACGCCAGCTCCTGCGCTCGACAGTGGGCTTGATCGAGCTTGAGCAGGTCTTCCTCACGCACTTCCACGCCGACCACGTGCTCGGGCTTCCGGGGATGCTGAAGACGTTCGCGCTACGGGGCCGAGAGCTTCCGCTCGTGATCTACGGCCCGCGCGGACTGGTCGACTTGATCGGGTCACTCAAACGAGTGATCGGCAAGCTGACGTATCCCGTCTCGCTCGAGGAGCTCGCGCCCGGCGACGTCCTCGACCGGGACGGCTACCGGCTGGTCACGTTCGGCGTCGAGCACGGCATGTCGTCGCTCGGCTGGTCGTTGATCGAGCTCGCCCGACCAGGACGCTTCGACGTGGAGGTGGCGAACGCGCTCGGGGTCCCGAACGGACCCGCGCGCGGCGAGCTGCAGTCCGGGTCACCCGTGACGCTCGACGACGGGACGACGGTCACGCCTGATCAGGTGCTCGGGCCGCCGCGAGCGGGGCGGAAGGTCGTGATCACCGGCGACACCGCCCCGTCGGACGAGGTCGTCGAGGCCGCGCACGAGGCGGACGTGCTGGTCACGGAGGCGACGTTCCTGGACGAGGAGCGCGAGCGCGCCGAGGAGACGCTCCATCAGACCGCGACGCAGGCCGCGGAGATCGCACGCCGGGCAGACGTGACGATGCTCGCGCTCACGCATCTCTCGAACCGCTACTACGGGGGCGAGATCGCCCGCGAGGCCCGCGAGACCTTCGTCGAGACGGTGGTGCCTCGGGACTTCGACGTGATCGAAGTGCCGTTCGCCGAGCGCGGCTCGCCGCAGCTGGTCAAGGGAGGTGCCTCCCACCACCGCGAGGGAGACGCGTTATCGTCCGCCGCGCAATGAGCGAAATGGTGCAGGCGGCCGTCGCGAGCGACGTTCGCGAGGCCGAGGAGATCCAGGAGATCCTCCATTCGGCTGGCATCGCGTCCGAGCTCGAGACTGGCGAGGACGATTCGCTGACGGTGCTCGTCCCGGAGTCGGAGCTCGAGGCGGCACAGGACGCCATCGAGGCAGGCACCGACCCGGACGACCTCGTCGCCGATCCCTGAGAGCGCGTCGTGCGCGAAGAACGGAAGGTCGTCACCGCGCTCTTCGCCGATCTCGTCGGCTCGACCGCGCTCGCCGAGCGACTCGATCCCGAGGACGTCAAGCTGATCATCGGCGAGGCGGTCGCGCACATCGTCCACGCCGTCGAGGAGTACGGCGGCACGGTGAAGGACCTCGCCGGCGACGGCGTACTCGCGCTCTTCGGCGCCCCGGCCGCGCACGAGGACGATCCGGAACGGGCGGTTCGCGCCGGGCTTCGGATCACGCAGGAGATCGCGGGCTACGGACGCGAGGTCGCCGACGGCTGGGGTGTCGAGGGAATCGCGGTGCGCGTGGGCGTGAACACGGGTCCTGTCGTGCTCGGCGCACTCGGTGCGGGCGAGCGCGTCGAGTACGCCGCGTTCGGCGACACCGTCAACACCGCGGCGCGTCTGCAGGGAGCGGCGGACCCGGGCACCGTCGTCGTCGGCGCAGAGACGAAGAGGCTGCTCGAGTCGATCTTCGCCTGGAGCGACGAGCGCCGGCTCGAGCTGAAGGGCAAGTCGGAGTCGGTCACAGCCTTCGAGGCGCACGGCGAGCGGCGTGACGGTGCCGGCAGGATGGCCGGGCACCAGACTCGCCTCGTCGGCCGCGAGCGTGAGCTCGAGCAGGCGGTCGGCGCCGTCGAGGCCGCGCTCGAAGGCCGCGGCAGCGTGTTGATCGTCTCGGGCGAGCCGGGCATCGGCAAGAGCCGTCTCGTCGCGGAGGTCGGCGAACGTGTCCGCTCCGGGCAGCCCGCCGCCGGGACGCCGCTCTGGCTCGAGGGCCGCTGCGTCTCCTATGGCGAGTCGCTTCCGTACTGGCCGTTCCGCGACCTCGTGCGCCGCTGGCTCGGTGTCTCGTACGACGAGGCGGAGCTACGCGTCCGTGTGGCACTGCGCCGAGCCACCGCCGAGCTGTTCGGCGACCGGCTGCTCGAGATCTATCCCTACCTCGGGTCGCTGCTAGACCTGTCGCTCGAGCCGGAGGCGCAGGCACGCCTTGCCGAGCTCTCGCCCGAGGCGCTCCAGTACCGGACCTTCGAGGTCGTGGCGCAGCTGTTCTCGCGCCATGCGGAGGACGGCCCCGTCTTCGTTTTGCTCGAGGATCTGCACTGGGCGGATGCGACGTCGCTCCAGCTCGTCGAGCGACTCCTGCCGTTGGTGGACGAGTCGGCGCTCATGCTGCTGCTGACGCAGCGGCCGGAGCGGGACCACCCGTCCTGGTCGGTACGCGAGCTCGCGGTCCGGGAGTTCCCGCACCGGACGACGGAGGTGCAGCTCGAAGGGTTGTCGGGCTCGGCCGGCGGCGAGCTGCTCGATGCCCTGGTCGGGCGCGACTCACTGCCGGAGGAGCTGCGGACACGCATCCTCGACTCGGCCGAGGGGAACCCGTTCTTCCTCGAGGAGCTCGTGCGCTCGCTCGAGGACGCCGGCGCGATCGTCCGCGAAGGCGAGGGCTGGCGTTTCGACCGACAGCGAGACGTGGAGCTGCCGCCGACGGTCGAGCAGGTGATCGTCGCGCGCATCGACCGGCTTCCGGCCGGCGCGCGCCAGGTGCTCGTGGCCGCCTCGGTGCTCGGCCGGCACTTCGGCCTGCCGCTGCTCGAGGGCGTCTCGGGTGGCGACGGGTCGACGCGGCAGGCGCTGCACGAGCTCGAGCGTCTCGACCTCGTCCGCGAGGAACGGCGCTGGCCGCAGCCGGAGTACCGCTTCAAGCACGCGCTGATCCAGGAAGGAGCCTACCGCGGGCTCGTCACGAGCGAGCGCACTCGCCTGCATCGACGCGCTGCGGAGTGGCTCGAGCAGCGACACGCTGGCGGGGAGGAGGAGGTCTACGGCCTGCTCGCGCACCACTGGCTCGCCGCGCGCGACGAGGAGAAGGCGATCGAGTACCTGCTCCGTGCCGGCGACAAGGCGCGGCAGGAGTACGCGCTCGACGAGGCGGTCGAGCACTACCGGGCGCTGTTGCCCCTGCTCGAGGAGCGCGGCCGTGAGCAGGAGGCGGCGCTCGTCCTGTTCAAGCTCGCGCTCGCGCTGCACACGTCGCTGCGCTTCGAGCAGGCGAACGGCGCCTACGAGCGCGCGTTCGCGCTGTGGACGCCGCCCGAGCCGGCGTCGAGCCCGACCGCGCAGCTGCGAATCACGACGAGCTTCCTCCCGAACGACCCGGATCCGAAGTCCGCGATCGCGTGGCCGAACATCCAGCTCTGCATGCAGGTCTTCGACCGGCTGGTCGAGGCATGGCCCGAGCGCACGCTCGTTCCCTCGCTGGCCGAGCGGTGGGAGATCGCGCCCGATGGCCTCCACTACGTCTTCCACCTCCGGGACGGGCTTCGCTGGTCGGACGGCGAGCCGCTGACCGCACACGACCTCGAGTTCGGGATCAAGCGCGTGCTCGACCCGTCGAGCCCCGGCTCGTCCGTCGCGATCTACTTCGTCCTCGAGAACGGACAGGACTACTACCTCGGCCACAACCGCGACGCCGACAGGATCGGCGTCCGCGCGCTCGACGACCGGACGGTCGAGTTCCGACTCGTCGCGCCTGCGCCCTACTTCATGAGCGTCATGAACCGCCCCGACGGCGCCCCACAGCCGAGGCACGCGATCGAGCGGGACGGTGCGTCGTGGACGGAGCCGGAGCGCCAGGTCGTGAGCGGGCCGTTCGCGGTCTCCGAGCGCACCGAGAATGCGCTCGTCCTCCGGCGCCGGCCGGACTACGCAGGCTTCCGGAGCGGGAACGTCGACGAGGTTCGGATGACGCGCTCGGCGATCGCCGACGCGCTTCCTCTGTACGCGCGCGACGAGGTTGACCTGATCCTCGTTCGCTACACGCCGCGGCTCGCCGACCTGATGCCTGACAGCACGCACTTCTCGGAGGCGGCGCTCGGCCCGGCAGCGTGGTCGGCGTACCTGCGGTTCGACCACACCGACTCGGCGATGTCGAACGTCGACCTGCGGCGCGCGCTCGCACACGCGATCGACCGGGAGGCGCTCGCTGCCGCCTGTCCCGCGAATCTCGCGGTTGCGACCGGCGGCGTCGTCCCGCCTGCGTTGCAGGGACACACTCCCGACATCGCGCCGCGCTACGACCCCGACCTCGCGCGGGAGCTGCTCGCACGGTCGGGATTCAGCGGGCAGTTCGAGCTCGGCGGCATGCTGGTCTGGGAGGCGATCATCGCCGCGGTCGCCGAGAGTTGGGAGCAGGTCTTCGGCTCGACCGTGTCCGTTCGGACCTGGTCGTGGCGAGACGAGGAGGCGATGGAGGCGAGCGGCCGCATCGACGCAGCCGTTCTCCGCGTGACGGGCTGGTTCCCCGGGTACCCGGACCCGGAGTACTACCTTCGGCTCCTGTTCCAGTCGGACAGTCGTACGAACGAGGGTGGCTTCTCGCACCCGCCGTTCGACGAGTTGATCGAGCGGGCGCGACGCGAGCGCGACGACCGGACCCGGCTCGAGCTCTACCACGAGGCGGACCGGATGGCGGTCGCCGACCAGGTCGCGTGCATCCCGCTCGTGTACGGGCGAAACGTCGCGTACGTCAAGCCGCGCGTGCACGGGTGGTGGGAGTTCGGGAAGTCGTCGGCGTCGTTCGCCGATCTGCAGGTCGTGGAGTAGAGTGACCGCCGGAATGGGAACGGTGGTCTTCCGTGGCCGTCCACGCGCGACAGCGCGTCGCCGGCCAGCACGCACTCCGCAGTAGCGCGCTCGCAGCGGAGCTCGTCCGCGCTGCCGGTGTTCGCCCGCACGAGCTCGTGCTCGACCTCGGCGCAGGCAGCGGCGTCCTCACGGCCGCGTTGGTGCGCGCCCGCGCGCGGGTCGTCGCGATCGAGCTCGACCCGGTGCTCGTCCGTCGCCTGCAGACGCGCTTCGACCACGTGGTCGAGGACGACATCACGCGCGTCCCCTTGCCGCGCGAGCCGTTCCGCGTCGTGGCGAGCCTGCCGTTCAGCTCCACGACCGCGGCGCTGAAGCGGTTGCTCGACCCCGCGGTGCCGCTGATACAGGCGGACGTGATCGTCGAGTGGCATCTCGCCGTCAAGCGCGCCGCCGTGTGGCCGAGCACTCGACTCGGCGTCGAATGGTCGGCATGGCACGAGCTGTCGGTGTCGTGTCGGCTGCCGCGCTGCTGCTTCGCGCCCCAGCCGCAGGTCGACGCCGCCGTCCTGCGCGCGGTGCGACGACGCGAGCCGCTCGTCCCTGTCGAGCACGCGCGGGCGTACCGGGGCTTCCTCCAGCGAGGATTCCGGAACGGGCCTCGGGCGGTCGTGCCAGGTCGGCAGCTCACGCGGCTCGCCGGCGAGCTCGGATTCGACCGTGCGGCGCGGCCACGCGACCTCGACGCGGCCCAGTGGGCGACGCTCTTCCGACGCGGTATCCGATCGGGGCGCTAAGCTCCTGCGCGACCCGAACCCCTTTAACCCGGTCCAGTGAGGCCGGAAAGGAGTCGAATGCAGCTGCCTGCACTTCCTCGCCGGACCCTGGGCACCTCGTGACCGTGGCGGAGCGGGCGCCGGGGAAGATCGTGCTCGACGACGAGGCGCTGTCGCGGACGCTGTCGCGCATCGCACACGAGCTGATCGAGGCGAACCCCGACCTCTCGCGCGTCGCGCTGGTCGGTATCCAGACGCGCGGCGTCCCGCTCGCGCAGCGGCTTCGTCGCCTCGTCGAGGAGCGCTCGGGCCTCGCGCCCGAGCTCGGCGCGGTGGACATCACCTTCTACCGCGACGACGTGCACGTTCGGTCGGGCGGCGCGCCGAGGCATCCGCAACCGGTCGTTCGCGCGACGGCCCTCGACTTCGAGCTCGAAGGCAAGACCGTCGTGCTCGTCGACGACGTCCTGTACACAGGGCGCACCATCCGCGCCGCGATCGAGGCGCTGTTCGACTACGGGCGTCCCGAGCGCATCCAGCTCGCAGTGCTCGTCGACCGCGGCCACCGCGAGCTTCCGATCCGGCCCGACTTCGTCGGCAAGAACCTGCCGACCTCACGCGGCGAGCGCATCCAGGTGCAGCTCGTCGAGGTCGACGAGGTCGATCGAATCCTGCTGCTGTCGAGCCCGGAGGAGGGGAGCTCCTGATGGGAGAGATCCACGTCATGCGGGAGGACCTCCGTCCGCCCGACGCGCCGCCGAAACGGCACTTCATCTCCATCCGCGACGTCAGTCGCGACGAGCTCGAGCGGCTGCTCGCGACTGCGCGCCAGTTCGAGCGAAGCCTCGAGCGCGAGGTGAAGAAGCTGCCGACCCTCAAAGGTCGGCTCGTGATCAACGTCTTCTTCGAGTCGTCGACGCGCACGTCGTCGTCGTTCGAGCTGGCGGCGAAGCGGCTGTCGGCTGACACGATGTCGATCAAGTCGTCCGGTTCCTCGGTCGACAAGGGGGAGTCGCTGAAGGACACGGCGATCACACTCGGCGCGTACGACCCGGACGTGATCGTGATCCGCCACCCGCAGATCGGGGCGCCGCAACTCGTCGCGCGTGTGACGAGCGCGCACATCGTCAACGCCGGCGACGGCAAGAACCAGCACCCGACGCAGGCGCTCCTCGACCTGTACACGATCCAGGGCGAGTTCGGCCGGCTCGACGGGCTGCACGTCGCGATCGTCGGCGACGTCCTTCACTCGCGGGTCGCGCGATCGCTCGTGCAGGCGTTCGCGCTCGTCGGGATCCGCTGCACGCTCGTCGGCCCGCCGGCGCTCCTGCCGCGCGACATGCCGGCCGAGGCGACGACGGACATCGGCGCGATCGGCGACGCCGACATCGTCTACGTCCTCCGGATGCAGCAGGAGCGGATGCAGGCCGGCGCCAACTACGTGCCCAGCCTGCGCGAGTACACGGCGCGCTGGGGAATCACGCCCGAGCGGCTCCGACCCGGCCAGAAGGTCATGCACCCAGGCCCGATGAACCGCGGCGTCGAGATCGACCCGATGGTCGCCGACGCGCCCGATTCGCTCGTGATCACGGAGGTCAGAGCAGGCCTCGTGACGCGGATGGCGGTGCTGTACGACCTGCTCGCCGGAGGGCCCGTCGGGGTCCAGGCGCTTGCGACCGCGGAGGTGGCGTGATGTTGGCGGTCAAGGATCGGCCCGGAGCCGACATCGTCATCAGAGGGGCGCGTGTCCTCGATCCTGTCGAGGGAGTCGACGGGGCGCTCGAGGTCCGGATCGACGGCGGGATCGTCTCGGCGGTCGCGCCGCGGGTGGACGCGAACGGCCACCGCGTCGTCGACGCAACGGGGCTCGTGC
>DASPSY010000032.1:0-33586 GCA_035623685.1 Gaiellaceae bacterium | reverse complement strand
CCGGTCGGGCCGCGACGAACTCCGGCGGCAGGGCAATGCTCGCCCCCGCAATAGCAAGCTCAAGGCCCCCTCCCACGGGGCGAAGCGTCCCCGGCAGGAGATTGATCGGCGGCGCGCCGATGAAGCCGGCGACGAACAGGTTGACCGGCCGGTCGTAGAGCGTCTGTGGATCGGCGACCTGTTGAAGTTCGCCCTTGCGAATCACCGCGACCCGATCGCCCATCGTCATGGCCTCGACCTGGTCGTGGGTGACGTAGATCGTCGTGACGCCGAGATCGCGCTGGATGCTCGCGATCTCGCCACGCATCTGGACGCGCAGCTTGGCGTCGAGGTTGGAAAGCGGCTCGTCCATGAGGAACGCGGACGGCTCACGGACAATCGCCCGCCCCATGGCGACCCGCTGGCGCTGGCCTCCGGAGAGCGCTCGCGGCTTCCGCTTGAGGAAGGGCTCGAGACCGAGGATGCGCGCGGCGTTGCCGACGCGACGCTCGATCTCCTGCCTCGGCACCTTCTTGACGCGTAGGCCGAACGCGATGTTGTCGTAGACCGACAGGTGTGGGTACAGCGCATAGCTCTGGAACACCATCGCGATGTCGCGGTCACGAGACGGGACGTAGTTCACGACCCGATCGCCGATCCGGAGGACGCCCTTCGAGATGTCCTCGAGCCCCGCGACCATGCGCAAGGCCGTCGTCTTCCCGCATCCGGATGGACCGACGAGGACCATGAACTCGCCGTTTTGGATGTCGAGATCGAGGGCGTTGACCGCTGTGGTCCCGTCCGGGTACGTCTTCGTAACCTGGTCGAACGTGACTCCCGCCATACCCACCACCACCCCGCGGTCGACGGGAAGATCGTAACCGGACCGCGACGAACTGGAAACGAGCTGGTGAAGCGGCGTCTACTCCACGATTTCGATCCAGCCGCGGATGTCGTCCTCCGAGACCCGGTCGACGAGCTCGGGGTGGTCGGTGCTGATGTGCTCGCGGATGCCGGCCACGACGGTGTCGTCGTCGTCGGCTCGCATCACGTAGCCACACTCGCAGGTCACTTGTCGCGCCATGACTCCTCCGTGGTCTCTTGCATTCGGGGACTCGGCGATTATCGTCCGCGGACCGGGATGAAACCAGGGCGGATCCAGCTGTGCGGACGCTTTGTCGTCGAGTTGGACGGCCGGCGCGTCGAGCGGGAACTGCCACGGCAGGGACGGTTGTTGGTCGCCCACCTCCTGCTCGAGCGCGGGCGCCCGCAGGCTCGCGGACGGCTCGCGGACGCGCTCTGGGGGGAGCGGCCGCCGGCGTCGGCGAGCGACGCGCTGACGGCGCTCGTCTCGAAGGTGCGCGGTGCGCTCGGCACCGAGATCCTGCAGGGGCGCAGCGAGCTCGAGCTGCGCCTTCCACCGGAGACGGTCGTCGACGTGGAGCAAGCCGAGACGGCGGTGCACGCGGCGGAGTCCGCGTGCGCGCTCGAGGACTGGCCGCGCGCCTGGAGCGCATCGCTGACGGCGCAGTGCGTGGCGTCACGGCCGTTCCTGATCGAGCACGACGGGCCGGACTGGGTGGACGAGCGACGGCGGGAGCTCGCGGACGTGCTGGCACGCGGTCTCGAGTGCTACACGAGCGCATGCCTCGGCCTCGGCGGAGCCGAGCTTGCGTCGGCGGAGCGGGCGGCGCGGCGGCTCGTCCGGCTGGCGCCGCTGCGCGAGAGCGGGCACGTGCTGCTGATGGACGCGCTCGCCGCGCGCGGCAACACCGCGGAGGCGCTCGCTGCCTACGAGCGGCTCCGCGAGCTGCTTCGCGACGAGCTGGGCGTGCCGCCCTGCGCCGAGGCACAGGAGCGGCACCGCGCGCTCCTCGCCGGCATCCCCGCGGCGAGCTCCTAGGTTTCGCCTGCCTTCCGCCCGGGTCGCGCCAACGGCGGCAGCCGATCCTCCGACTCGCACTCGGACAGAAGGAGGAGACGATGGCAGCAACCACGACAAGCACGAGCCTCGCCGACGGGCTCGCTCCGGAGCTGCGCGGGTCGGTGATCGACCCGAGCGACCCGCGGTACGACGGAGCCCGGGCGCTGTACAACGCGATGATCGACAAGAGACCCGCGCTGATCGCGCGCTGCGCGGACGTCGCCGACGTGATCGCCGCCGTCCGCTTCGGTCGCGCGAACGGGCTCGAGATCGCGATCCGCGGCGGCGGGCACAACGGCGGCGGCCTGGGGAGCGTCGACGATGGGCTCGTGATCGACCTTTCCGGGCTGCGCGGCGTGCGCGTCGACCCCGAGCAGCGAACCGCGGTCGTCGGCGGAGGCACGACGCTCGGCGAGGTCGACCACGCGACGCATGCATTCGGCCTCGCGCTCCCGGCGGGGATCATCTCCACGACCGGCGTCGGCGGCCTCACGCTCGGCGGCGGGCTCGGCTACCTGACCCGTCAGTACGGGCTCTCGATCGACAACCTGCTCGCCGCCGACGTCGTCCTCGCCGACGGCAGCTTCGTGCAGGCGGACGAAAATCAAAACGAGGAGCTCTTCTGGGCGATCCGAGGCGGCGGTGGCAACTTCGGCGTCGTCACGGCGTTCACGTTCCGACTCCACCCGGTCACGACCGTCGTCGCAGGACCGATGCTCTGGGAGCTCGACCGAGCCGAGGACTTCCTCCGCTTCTACCGCGACTTCCTGCCGCAGGCGCCGGATCGCCTGAACGGGTTCTTCGCGTTCCTCACGGTTCCGCCCGGCCCGCCCTTCCCCGAGCACCTGCACCTGAAGAAGATGTGCGGCGTCGTCTGGTGCCACACCGGCTCCGAGGAGGAGGCCGCGCGCGACCTCGCTCTGGTGCGCGCGTTCGCCGAGCCTGCACTCGACGGCGTCGCGTCGATGCCCTTCCCGATGCTGCAGTCGGCCTTCGACGGCCTGTATCCGCCCGGACAGCAGTGGTACTGGCGCGCCGACTTCGTCCGCGAGATCCCGGACGAGGCGATCGCCGGCCACCTCGAGTTCGCGGCGCAGCTCCCGACGATGCAGTCGACCATGCACCTCTACCCGGTCGACGGGCTCGCCGGCCGTGTCGACCCCGACGCGACCGCGTGGACTTACCGCGACGCCCGCTGGGCGCAGGTCATGGTCGGCGTCGATCCGGATCCTGCCAAGGCGGAGCGGCTCCGCGACTGGACGGTCGCCTATTGGGACGCATTGCACCCGTACTCGCTCGGCGGCGCGTACGTCAACTTCATGATGGACGAGGGGGACGGCCGCGTCCGCGCCACCTACCGCGGGAACTACGAGCGGCTCGCGCGGGCGAAGCGGCGTTACGACCCGCTCAACGTCTTCCACGTCAACCAGAACATCCTCCCGGCCGACTGAGCGGAAACGTCCCGCGCCGAACGAACGACCCGCAAACCAGTGCGGGTCGTTCCATGTCAAACGGCGCTGTCGATCACGTCTGCACCGGCTCGCTCGGGCGGCGCGCCGTAGACGAAGACGAGGACGTCTTCGTCGGTCTCGTTCGCCATCTGCTGCGCGGTGCCGGCTTCGACGTGCGCGACCGCACCGACCGGGATCTGGTGCCGCACGGGCGGGTCGCCCAGGTACATCGTGAGCGTGCCGCGCACCGGGACGACCGTCTCGTCCTGGACGCGTTCGACGTGCCGCGGCCCGATCGCACCGGCCTCGTGGCGAATGAAGTTCGCGCGCGTGTGGCGCAGCGCTGCACCGTCGGTGACGGCAGCGCGATGCCGCCCCGGGTAGTTGGTGTACTCCTCCCACTCGAGCTCGTCGGCTCTGACGACGTGAAAGCCCATGACCTGCCGCAACGGCGTGCGTCGAGCGCGCATTCCCCGGAGACGCCACCGTGCAGACGAGCCTGTCGACTTGGGTCTGCCGGGAGGATAATTCGAGCATGCCCGAGGAGCCCGCCGCGCCCGGCACTTCCGGAGCAGGCAAAGGGGCTGGACGTGCGCAGAGTCCTGTGAGCCCCTCGGGGACGTCTGCGGAGCAGCTCGTCGGCGAGCGGTCGAGGATCGAGGCCGTGCGCGAGAGGTGGGCGCGCGTCGAGGCGAGCGCTGCCGGGAAGTACTGGTCTCACCTCTCGGCAGTCGACTTCATGAACAGCTCGTTCGCGTTCGCCGCGTTGGCGGTGCTCTGCGCCTTCCCCTTTCTCGCGATCGTCTTGGGCGCCACCGGTGGTGATGTCAGGCAAGCGATCGTTGCACGGATGGGATTGAACACCCAGGCGACGAGAGACGTGGATGCGTTCATCTCTGCCGGGAACAGGGCGGTTGCGACGCTCACCGTCTTCGGCGGCGCGGTGCTCGTGCTCGGCGCCATCGGAATGGCATCCACCCTGCAGACCTGGTACCAGCGAATCTACGACCAACCGCCGATGAAGGGCGTCTTCCGACAGCTCCCATACCAGGTCGCGGGAGTCGTCGCGTTCAGTGCATACATCGGTGGCGAGGTGTTGATCTTCCACGCAGTCCGCGCCGCCGGAGGAGGTCGAGTTCTCATCTGGGCGCTCACATTCGTGTTCGCCACGCTCTTCTGGTGGTGTTCGGCGTACTTCCTATTGTTCAGCCGAGTCGCGTGGCGGAAGTTGCTTCCCGCCGGTGTTGCCACCGGGGCGCTCATCACCGGTCTCGGCATCTTCTCGTCGTTTGTCTTCTCCAGCGAGATCGTCTCCGGGCAGCAGAGCTACGGAGCAGCCGGCGTCGCCTTGGGGTTGATCTCCTACCTCGTCGGCTTCGGTGTCTGCCTCCATCTCGGTGCGGTCTTCGGTCGGATGTGGATCGACTGGCAAGCGGCGGGCGTCCCGGCCCAGGACCAAGACGGACCGGCGTAGCACCGTACGGGTGGCGGAACGAAGAAGTCCCGGTCTGGGCGCTGCCTCTCAGCGGCAACATGGATCGAGCCACGCTTTCGCTCCGGATCCGGATACGCTGGCTCGACATGCCGAACTGGTTGCCGCCGCTCGCGGCTGCGTCGTCCACGGTGCTGCTGCTGAACATCGCCTTGCTCGTGCAGCGACAGGTGCAGCACTGGCCGACGCGGTTCCGGCGCGACCTGCGTCGGTGGGACGGTCGGCTGCCCGACGACCTCGACCGGCGTACGTCAGTCCGGTAGGAGCGGCATCGTCATGCCACCGCTTCGCCCGAGCAGGACCGCCCGCGTGATCGCACCTGCCCCAAAGCGCTGACGGATCTCGTCGAGGGCGGCGTCGAGGAGTATCGAGTCGTCGGGATCGAGCGGTAAGCAGAGCTGCAGTGGCAGATCGTCGTCGAGGTTCGTGATCGCGATGCCGATCAGCGTGACTCCCCGTCTCTCGATCAGTCGCATGTTGCAAGCGACCAGGCTGCGCGCCGCCGCAAGGAATGTCTGTGTTTGCGCTGTCGGGTACGTGAGCGTGTGTGAGCGCGTCGCTCGACTGAAGTCGTCGAAGCGGAGCCGCAGGACGACCGTGCGGCCGACTCGATGGGCCGCACGGAGCCGCCGAGTCACACGGTCGACGAGCCCGAGCAGCTCCGCGTCGATCTGCTGGGCAGTCTTCGGCGATCTCCCGAGTGCGTGCTGTGACCCGATCGAGCCGCGTCGTCGCGTTCCCCTCACAGGGCGTGGATCGCGGTTGTTGGCCAGCGCGTGCACATGGCTGCCGGTAGCGCGACCCAGCATCTCGATCACCGTCGACTCGCTGAGCCGCGCGAGCTCGCCGACGATCGTGATGCCGCGGCCGCGAAGCTTCGCCGCGGTCGCAGGCCCGATTCCCCAGACTCGCTCGATCGGCAGCGTGTGCAAGAAGCCGAGCTCGCAATCCGGCTCCACCACCAACTGGCCGTCTGGTTTCGCAACTGCACTTGCGACCTTGGCGAGGAACTTCGTGCGCGCGACGCCGATCGTGACCGGCAGCCCGACCTCGTCGCGCACCGTCCGCCGCAGACGAGTTGCGATCTCGGTCGGCGTTCCGGCGATCCGCCGCATCCCACGGACGTCGAGGAAGGCCTCGTCGATCGACAGACCCTCGACCAGGGGGCTCGTCTCCTCGAAGACGGTGTAGAGCGCCTTGCTCGCCGCCGCGTACGCGGCCATGCGCGGCGGGACGAAGACGGCTTGCGGGCAGAGCATGCGCGCGCGCCGGCCGCTCATCGCGGTGCAGACACCGAAGGCCTTGGCCTCGTAGCTCGCGGCGAGGACGACCCCGCCGCCGACGATCACCGGACGGCCGAGGAGGCGGGGATCGTCACGCTGCTCGACCGATGCGAAGAACGAGTCCGCGTCGGCGTGGAGGATCGTGGCCTCGCTCGACACGAACATATGTTCCCACAACGGCCCCGCCCTCTTCTAGGTGTAGCCGCGGCTCCGTGCGAGCTCGACCGCACGACGGAACGCCGCGAACGAGCCTGTACCTGCGGCATCCTCCAGCGCCCCGCTGATCTCCGCCGGCAGTGGCTGCTGGTTCTCGTCGAGGATGCGACGCGCGTGCTCGACCGCGGAGTCGAGACGTTGTTGCTCGACATCGGCGGCGAGCAGCGGGAACCGGGCGGTCCACTGGAAGACCGTCGGTCCGGAGCGGCTCGTCGCCTGCCAGTTCGAGAGGGCGGCCGCACCATGGAGCTGCGCCTCATCGAGGTCGCCGTCCCGCCAGGCGAGCCAGGCGCGGTTGGCCGCGACGAGGCCGGCATAGCCGTACGTCTCTTCGAATCCGGCGATCTCGGCATCGAGGGCACGCACCGCTTCGACGTCCCCGAGCTTGCGGTGGACGAGGGTCTCGTAGACGAGGCAGCGCATCTCGACCAGCACGTCCCCTGCGGCATTCGCATCCTTGCGTCCCTGCCGGAAGTGGTCCCGCGCCTCCTCGAGCTTCCCGCGCCAGAGCAGCACGAAGGCCAGCATGAAGTGCCCGTCCCAATCGCCCGCCGCCTGCGCCGCCTCGAGATACGCACCTGCGAGCCGCTCGGCCTCGCCCGAGACGACGTACCGCTCTCGGCGTAGCAGATCGGTGATCTCCGTCCCGATGAAGTTCGCGCGTTGTCGTGGCGTCCCGTGCTGCTCGACGAATGGACGGAGTCGAGTGATCGCCGCGCGAAGGGCCGCGGTCTCGCCCCGCCAGTAGTGGAGCGTCGCCGCGTTCAGCTCCAGGTCGAGCCACTCCCTCCACCACGATGGATCCCCGTCGGCCGGAGCTCCGAGCAGCTTCAGGCCCGCCGCATTCACCTCCGCTGCCGCGTCGAGCTCGTCGCGACGGAGGAGCAGCTCGCCGAGCAGGCGGTGCAGCCTCGCCTGGATCAGCGGAGCACGGGCGCGGGCGAGAGCCGTGGTCAGCGTCTCGTGCGCCTCGGCATAGCGACCGCGTACGGTGTGCAGGTCGCCGAGGGTGGCGCCGAGAACGGCGGTCGCGTCGTCGTCGCCGTGCATGGCGAGCGTGAACGCCATCCGCAGGTTGCCGATCTCGGCATCCAGGCGGTCGAGCCACAGACGGGCGTCCAGTTCGCCGAGCCCCGGGCCCGCGTCCCTCGCCAGTCCGGCGAAGAACTCGACGTAGCGCTCTCGCAAACGAGCGAGCTCGTCCTCGGCGAGTCGGTTTCCGGCCCACTCTCTGATCGTCTCGAGCATCCAGTAGCGTGGACCGTTCGCCGTCGGTGTCATGCGGACGAGGCTCTTCGCCACCAGCGACGCGAGTTCGTCGACGTCCGCCTCGGCTACCCGCTCGACCGACTCGACGGTCGCTCCCCCGACGAAGATCGACATGTGGCGAAACAGGTCCTGCTCCTCGACCCCCAGGAGGTCGTAGCTCCAGCTGATCGTGGAGGCGAGCGTCTTCTGGCGCTCGTCCGCGTCCCGCGTGCCGCGCAGGAGATCGAGCCGATCTGCGAGCCGCTCGAGGAGCAGCTGCGGGGGGAGAGCCGGCGTGCGAGCGGCGGCGAGCTCGATCGCGAGCGGAAGATCGTCGAGCTGCTCACAGAGTTGCGTCACCGCGTGCTCGTCGAGGTCGCTCGCGCCGGCAGCCTCGGCTCGAGCCAGGAACAGCTCGACGGCGTCGGATCGCTCGAGGGGATCCACGACGACGACGCGCTCGCCGAGGAGCGACAGCGGCTCGCGACTCGTTGCGATCACGTGCAGCTCGTCGGTTGACCCGAGCACCGGGGAGACGACTCGTGCCACCCCATCGAGCACGTGCTCGCAGTTGTCGACGAGCAGCAGCGTCCGCGAGGCGATAGAGCTCGCAATCGATTGCGCGACGTCCGGGCTGCCTTCCTCCTCCACACCGAGGGCATGAGCGACGGCCGATGGCACGAGCGCGGCGTCGCGGAGAGACGCGAGCGGCGTCCAGAAGACTCCGCCGGGAAACTCGTCCGCAAGCTCGGCGGCAATCTGCAAGGCGAGACGGGTCTTGCCCGTTCCGCCCGGCCCGGTCAGCGTCAGCAGGCGCTGCGTCTCCTGTCTCGCCAGAGCGAGAGCGCCCTCGAGCTCATGCTGTCGGCCGAGAAACGGCGTCGCGGGAATCGGCAGGTTCGTTCGATGGAGCGTCTTGAGCGCCGGAAAGGTGGCACTGCCGAGCTGATAGAGGTGGACGGGAGCCGACAGATCCTTGAGTCGGTGCTCGCCGAGGTCCGAGAGGGGGAACGAGCCCGGCTCGAGCAGCGACGCGGACGCCGGTGAGAGCAGGACCTGGCCTCCGTGGGCGGCGCCTGCGACCCGAGCTGCGCGATGGACGTCGAGACCGACGTAGTGATCGTCCAACAGGAGCGCCTCGCCCGAGTGGACGCCCATGCGAACGCGGATCGCTGTTGCCGCGAGCTGCTCTTGCGCGTCCTGAGCGCAGGCAACGGCGTTACGAGCGGAGTCGAACACGCAGAAGAACGCGTCGCCTTGCGTGTCGACCTCGACGCCGTCGTGCCTGACGAAGGCGCCTCGGAGAATCGCGTGGTGCTCGGCGAGCGTATCCGCATAGGCGTCGTCGCCGAGCTCGTGGAGCAATCGCGTCGACCCCTCGACGTCGGTGAACAGGAACGTGACCGTCCCGGTCGGAAACTCGCGTTCCACGGGGCAATCATGTTGCACCGGCAGCGCGAGGTCACGTGCGGCCCAGGGGTCCGGGGACGGAGGCTGCCGGCATACGAGAAAGGCCCCGCTGCCGGGGCCTTTCGAGTAGCGGGGGCAGGATTTGAACCTGCGACCTCCGGGTTATGAGCCCGGCGAGCTACCTGACTGCTCCACCCCGCGTCGCGCGGGCGAGTATAGCACCGTCCGTCCCGATCGAGGCATCGCGCACGAGTACCGGGAAAGCCGCTCGGACCGCCCGTAGCATCGGCCTGATGCGAGTCGCCGCCGTCGATCTCGGCACGAACACGACACGCCTGCTGGTCGCGGAGGTCGAGGACGGCCGCGTCCGCGATGTCACGCGAACGACCCGCATCACCCGGCTCGGCGAGGGCGTCGACGAGCGACGACGCCTCCTCCCCGTCCCGATCGCGCGGACGCGCAACGTCCTCTCGGACTACCGGCGAACGATCGAGGAGCTCGGCGCCGAGCGCACGCTCGTGATCGCGACCAGCGCCGTCCGAGACGCGGAGAACGGCGAGGCGTTCCTCGGGGAGGTCGAGCGGAGCTACGGCTTCTCGACGAGGCTGCTCTCAGGACACGAGGAGGCAATGCTGGCGTTTCGCGGCGTCAGCGCCGAGCGGGAGATCAGTGCAGGGACGTTGATCGTCGACGTCGGTGGCGGCTCGACGGAGCTCGTCGCCGGCGGCCCGGACGGCATTCGCTGGCACGACAGCCTCGACGTGGGCTCGGTGCGCCTGACCGAGCGCTTCCTGCACTCCGATCCGCCGACTCCGGAGGAGCTGAGGGAGTGCCGGATCGCCGTCGCCGACCTGCTGGCGCAGCGCGTCCCCGGCGACGTGCGCACGAAAACGGAATTTGTGATCGGCGTCGCGGGGACGATCACCAGCCTCGCGGCCCTCGACCTCGGGCTCGACGAGTACGACTCGAAGCGGGTCCACGGCTCGGTGCTCTCCGCGTCCGGGCTCGAGCGGCAGCTCGAGCGCCTCGCCTCCGTCCCGGTCGCCGTTCGGCGTACCCTGCGGCCCCTCGAGCCCGACCGCGCGCCTGTGATCGTCGGCGGCGCGGTGATCGCGAGCGAGCTCCTCAACTCCCTCCTGGTCGACTCGCTCGAGGTGAGCGAGCGCGACATCCTCGACGGAGCCGCGCTCGCCGCCGCGGAGCTGCCCGCGCCCGAGGAGGGAGCGCCGCCCGGCGCCTACACCTGCTGCTGAGTCTCCGGCTCGAGCGGCGGCGGCTCGTCCTCGGCGAGGCGCCGCTGCAGGACGGTGCGCGAGAGGATGCCGACGAGACGGCCGTCCTCGACGACCGGAACGCGCTCGAGATCGTGGACCTCGAGCTCGCGGAACGCGTCGTCGAGCGAGAGGCCGGCGTCGAGCGTGTAGCGCGGAGGCTCTGCGATCTCGCCGACCGTCGTCGCTGCAGGGTCGCGTCCCGTGGCCACGACCTCGCGCACGAGCGTCTTGCGCGTGACGACGCCGACGAGCCGACCGTGGTCGCACACGAGCACGGCCCGCACCGCCGGATCCGACAGGCGTTCACCGGCGGCCTGCGCGGTCGCGGACACCTCGAGCGTCCCGGGCTCCGGCACCATCGCGTCGCGAACGTGCTGGACCGTCACGGGTAGGTCCCGCGCGCGGTCAGCGCCGCCGCGACTTCGTTGATCCCGGCCACGAGCGCGGCCTGTCTGAGGGAGATCGACTTCTCGTCGGCGAGCGACCAGACGCGCTCGAAGGCGTCGCCGAGCTTGTCGGCGAGGCGCGCGCGAATCTCGTCGCGCGTCCAGAAGAGCCTGCCGAGGTCCTGTACCCATTCGAAGTACGACACCGTCACCCCGCCTGCGTTCGTGAGCACGTCGGGGAGGACCAGGATGCCGCGGTCGCCGAGGATCGCGTCCGCCTCGATCGTCGTGGGACCGTTCGCCGCCTCGACGACGAGCTTCGTCGCGATCCGGCCCGCGTTCCCGCTGGTCAGCTGTCCCTCGAGCGCGGCGAGCACGAGGATGTCGCACGGCAGTTCGAGCAGCTCCGCGTTGGAGACGTGCGCCGCGTCCGGGAAGTCCTCGAGCGTGCCGTGGTCGTCCACCCACCTGCGCAGCGCAGCGAGATCGAGGCCGTCGGGCGAGTAGACGCCGCCCGAGATGTCGGAGACGGCGAGCACCGTCGCGCCCTTGTCCGCAAGCTCGTGCGCGGCGACGCCGCCGACGTTGCCGAAGCCTTGCACGACGCAGCGTTGTTCGCCCATCGTCCAGCCGAGCTTCCTGCACGCGCTCTCGATCACCATCACGACGCCGGCGCCCGTCGCCTCCGTGCGGAAGAGCGACCCGCCGAGCGCGACCGGCTTGCCGGTGACGATCTCGGGTACGACATACCCGACCTGCATCGAATACGTGTCCATCATCCACGCCATCGTCTGCTCGTTCGTCGCCATATCCGGCGCGGGGATGTCCTCCTGGGGGCCGATCACGCCCATCAGCTCCGACGTGTAGCGGCGCGTGAGGCGGCGGAGCTCGGAGGTCGAGAGCTCGCGCGGATTGCAGCGCACTCCCCCCTTCGCCCCGCCGTAGGGCAGGCGAAGGAGCGAGCACTTCCACGTCATCCAGACCGCGAGCGCGGCGCACTCGCCGAGCGTGACGTGAGGGTCGAAGCGGACGCCGCCCTTCGTCGGGCCGAGCACGGAGGAGTGCTGCACGCGATAGGCCGGGAACACTTCGAGGCTGCCGTCGTCGCGGCTGATCGGAACCGCCACGATGACCGACCGCTCCGGGAAGCGAAGCCGTTCCGCGACCCCGGGTTCGACGTCCGCGTACGGCACCGCCTGCTCGAACTGCGTGAGCGCCGTGCGGAACAGCGGCGTGTCCCACTCGAGCGGAGCCCGCTCGACGATCAACTCCTCGACGTCGGTCACGAGCAGGAGTCTAGGGCGGAAAGCTCGATCGAGGAGTCGTGCGACGCCGATGCCGGGGGAGGGATTCGAACCCTCACGCCCCCATCAGGGGACACCCGATTTTAAGTCGGGCGCGTATCGCCACTTTCGCCACCCCGGCGCGACGAACCGTAGTGGCTATAAGCCGTTCCAGGGATACGTCGACGGGATCTTCTTCGGCGGCTTTCCGATCGCCATCACGATCACGAGGTGCGGTGTGAGGACCAGGTTCGCGGGATCGCCGACCTGCTTCTTCCCGTTGACGTACCAGGTGTAACCCTGGCAGTACGCGCCGATGCAGTGGTTGTTGAGGAAGACGCCCCACTCAGCGAAGAAGTCCCCGAGCTTGTAATTGTGCTTCGTCTCCGACTCGATGTGAATGATCCCGTCCGGGAGGTGCGTGTGCAGCTCGGTGAGGTAGACGAAGTTCTTGTAGCACCCGAAGATCCCGATGCACTCCGGCACCGTCAGGTGCTTCCCGTTCAGGTAGATGTCGAGGTGGTCGTGGATGTGGTAGACGAGCGCCTCGGCGCTCAGCGCTTGCAGCCCGAGCGGCAGGAGGCGCTGGTCGAGGTGCGCGTACTCGGGCGGCCAGGGCGCCTTGATCTTCCTCACGCCCGGCAGGGCGTTGTAGTCCACAGCCTGGCTGCTGCCACTGCTCGAGCTGTTGTTGTTCCGGAGGCCGAAGTAGAGTGCGGCGCCGACGGCCGCGACCGCGACGACGGCCAGCACGCCCACGATCCCCCAGAGCCGGCGCTGCCCGCCGGCCGGTTTCGCGGCGCGGCGCTTCGGGTCGCGTCGCTTCGGCGCCTGGACGGCGTGCTTCGGCGGCGTCGGCGTGCGCGCTTTCTTCGCCATCGGGACGCGGATGGTACCGGAGGGTCTTCCCGGCGAAGGAAGTCCGCTCCGAGCGCTGTTTTTCTCCTCAGACCCGGTTGACCCGCCACGTCGAGCCGCCGTATGCTCGTTCGCGCTAGAGCCGATGGACCTTCGGGTTGGTCGGCTCTGGCGTTTTTTTACGGACCTCTGTGGCATCGTCTGGTCGCCGGTGCCGGCAACGCTGTCCGATCCACTCACTACTGTCCGTCGGCTCGATGGTCGACGTCGTCCTCATCTTCCTACTCGCGGCCGCCGGTGCGGCCGCGCTCGTCTGGCTCGCGCACTTCCTGCGCATGGAGCTCGCGTCGATGCGCGCCGACGCGACCGCGCAGCTAACCGAGCGTAACGCCGAGGTCGACCGCCGCCTCCAGGGGCTCAACGAGACGATGGACCGCCGCCTTGGCGACCTCGACCGCAAGGTCGACTCGCGGCTCGACAGCGCCTCGAAGACGGCGAGCGCGATCCACGAGCGGCTCGGCCAGGTCGACGAGGCGACTGCGCAGATGCTCGAGCGGGCGAAGGACCTCGCTCGGCTCGAGCAGGCACTTCGTCCGCCGAAGGCACGCGGCGGCTTCGGCGAACTGCTGCTTGAGAACCTTCTTCGCGACCGTCTCCCGCCGTCGGCGTACACGATGCAGCACACGTTCGCCTCGGGAGAGCGCGTCGATGCGATCGTCCGCGTCGACCGCGACATCCCGGTCGACTCGAAGTTCCCGCTGGACAACTACAACCGCCTGGTCGAGGCCGAGACCGACGAGACGAGGACGCTCGCGGAGCGTCAGTTCGCCCGCGACGTCAAGCAGCACATCGACGCGATCGGCTCCAAGTACATCCGTCCGGACGAAGGGACGTACGACTTCGCGTTCATGTACATCCCCGTCGAGGCCGTCTACTACGAGCTCGCGTGCGGGAAGACGGGCCACCTGCTCGCGTACGCACACGAGCGCCGAGTGTTCCCGGTCTCACCGACGACGTTCACTGCGTACCTCCAGGTGATCGCGCTCGGTCTGCGCGGCATGCAGATCGAGCAGCACGCCGACGAGGTGATGGCGTACGTCGCCGACCTGCGTCGCGACTTCGAACGCTTCGCAGACGACTTCGACAAGGTCGGCACGCACATCGGCCACGCGCAGTCGAAGTACCACGAGGCCGTGAAGCGTCTCGACCGATTCGAGACGAAGCTCGAGCGAGCCGTCGACGAGACCCACGAGGTCGAGTCCAACACCGTGCTCGAGCTGCCGGGCGTTCCCGACGCCGCATAGAGCTCAGCAGAGGGCTGGTGATGGGGCCCTTGCTCTGTCATGGCGGTTGCGCGCGACTCTTACCCCTTCAGCGTTCGAGCAGCGCGAAAACCTCTCGGGCGCACTCGTCCGGTGAGTCAATCGCCGTGTTCAGGGTCGGGTCGTGATCGACGCCGCCATGGAGGAGGACGACGCGCCCGGCCATCGATCAATCGCAGGCGTTGAGGTGCTGCGTCGTTCCCACACCTCCTAGCTAGGGTCGCAGGTCAGTAGCGCAGGAGTGCGCCGATGCCCTCGGCCTGACCGAGGTCGTGGTGCCTGATCGACCAGACCGCGCCGCCGTGCGCGAGCGTCTGATGCACGGCGAGGTCGAGCCCGGCCTCGATCCGCTCGAGCTGCGTCCCGTCGAGCGGGCAGCTGCCGCCGCCGAGCGCCGCGCGGCCGCACGCGGGGCAGCGATGCGCCTCGTGATCGGCTCCCTCCTCGAACAGGAGCACCTCGACGCGTCCGTCGGACGCTGCCTCGAGCGTTCCTCCCCAGCCCGATGCGGCACGCCCGTTGCGGCCGGCCTCCTCGCGCCAGCGCTCGAGCGCCTCGGCCTCGTCCTTTGCCTGTGCCTGCTCGAGCACCGGCGTGACGGCTTCGAGCAGCTCGCCTGCGGACGCATGCGCTTCGGCCTGGGTCCAGCCGACGACCGCGTCGCGCGCCTCCTTCGAGAGCGTCTCGGTCAGCTCGCCGCGCAACTCCTCCGAGCAGACGAAGACGATCTTCGGCGACTGGATCCGGCGCCGACTCCGGTCGAGCTCCTGCGCGACGCCCTTGAGGTGCTCGTGGACGAGCTTCTCGAGGTGTCGACGGTAGTTCGACTGTGACCATCCACCCTGATCGTGCTGGCCGGGTTGCTCGTCGAACTGCTCCGCGATCTCGTCCAGGCGCCCGGCGCGAAGACGAAACAGCCGTCCCTGCTCACGCCCGACGACGGCGACGATCGTGCCGTCCGAGCGCCCGACCAGAGGGACGAGCGGCGCGAGGTAGAGGTCGCGACCGACGCGCACGTCGTCGGGCACCGACTCGGGCAGGACCAGCGGCACCCAGAGGTTGTCGAGCCCGGCCGCGAACAGTGCGAGGCCTCGAGCTCCTTCGCGGTCGAAGTCGTGCTCGTACCAGCGGCCGATGCCTGCGAAGTCGGACTTGAGCCCCTCGCGCACGTCGCGCGACAAGTCGGCGTGGTCGACCTTCTCCGCCTGCGCCAAGAGCGCCTTCATACGCGCATGCGCATCAGCAGGCGTGGGGACGTCCGACGGGTCGAGGTTGAGGTAGATGCTGATCGCACACCCCTTCTCGGTCCGGAACTCCGCCAGCTCCCGCAGGCGTGCCCATGTGACCGCCCCCGCTATCGACTACCCCTTGGGACCATTCGGAGCGGCGATTGTAGTCGTCACGTCTGAAGGCATCGGCCGTCAAGGCCGCGGGCTGGAGCAGGGACTCGCTACCGTGCAGGGAGCGGGATCGCTGTGGAAGCGACGGCCGACCTCGGCCGTTGAATACCGACATACCGCCAAGAAGACGGAGGACGATGACAGAGGACGGTGTGCGGAACCTGATCGTGATCGGCGGTGGCCCGGCCGGCTACACGGCGGCTCTCTATGCGGCTCGCGCGAACCTGAAGCCCCTCGTGGTCGAAGGCTTCCAGTGGGGCGGGCAGCTGATGATCACGAGCGACGTCGAGAACTACCCGGGCTACGCCGACGGAGTGATGGGCCCGGCGATGATGCAGGACTTCCGGCGGCAGGCAGAGCGCTTCGGCGCCGACTTCGTGACCGACAACGTCACGAAGGTGGACTTCTCCGAGCGGCCGTTCAGAGTCTGGGTCGACGACGTCGAGCACCGTGCCGCGACGGTGATCGTGGCGACGGGCGCGACCGCGAGGCAGCTCGGCCTCGACTCCGAGCAGCGGCTCCAGGGGCGCGGAGTCTCGTACTGCGCGACGTGCGACGCTGCGTTCTTCCCGGACAAGCACGTCGTGGTGGTCGGCGGCGGCGACTCGGCGATGGAGGAGGCGACGTTCCTCGTGCGGTTCGCCGCGAGGGTGACGATCGTGCACAGGCGTGACGAGTTCCGCGCCTCGCCGATCATGCTCGACCGCGCCCGCGCGAACGACAAGATCGACTGGGTCATGAACGCAGTCGTCGACGAAGTGCTCGGCGACGAGCGCGTAACGGGCGTCCGCCTACGCGACGTGCGCACCGGCGAGACGTGGGAGCTCGAGGCCGACGGCCTCTTCGGCGCGATCGGGCACGACCCGACCACCGAGCTCTTCCTCGACCAGCTCGATCACGACGAGGCCGGATATCTCGTCACGAAGCCGCACTCGACCGAGACGAACATCCCCGGCGTGTTCGCCGTCGGCGACGTCCAGGACCACGTATACCGGCAAGCCGTGACCGCGGCCGGCTCGGGCTGCATGGGCGCACTCGACGCCGAGCGGTTCCTCGCCGCGCTCGAAGGACACACGGGCACCGTAGTGTCGCCGAAGCCCGCAGAGCCGGCGGAGGTCTAGAGCGCCGTAGCGCGAATGTCGCGCCGTGGGCGCGACCTGGACGGACCTCGTCGACCCGACCCTCGAGGAGCTGCGCGAGCACGCACCTCGCGAGCTCGAGGAGAGCGCGCTGGCGCTGCTGCTCGCCAAGCCCGCCCACGAGGACGAGCCTCGCCCGACCTTGCAGGGTCACGGCGAGTACGTCTTCGGCGTCTTCCTCGCCGCGATCGCCGCGCACGAGGAGGACCTCGTCTACTACCAGGAGATCGACATCGTCCTGACGCACGAGACGCTACTCACGGTCAGGAAGACGCCCAAGGAGTGCGGGCCGTTCGACATCGAGGACCTGCGCGAGGCGGTGAGGCCCAACGACTCGACTGGGATGATCGTCTACCGCATGCTCGACAAGATCGCCGAGCAGTACCTCGACCTCGTCGACGACGTCGACGAGGAGATCGACGAGCTGGAGGAGGGAGTCGAGAAGAGTTCCGCCGAGGAGACGCGCGAGCGGATCTCACACCTGCGCCACGAGCTCCTCCGGATCCGGCGAACGCTGACGCCGATGCGCGACGCGGTCCGCCGCGTCGTCGACGACGTCGTCGAGGTCGAGAGCGGCCCCGAGGTGTTCCCCCATGAGGTCGAGGTCGCGTTCAACGGAGCCTACGACAAGTTCCTACGGGCGACGGACGGTCTCGATCTGTCACGCGACCTGCTGGCAGGAGTCCGCGACTACCTCCAGGCCAAGATCGCGAACGACCAGAACGAGGTGATGAAGAAGCTGACGGTCATCGCCTCGCTCCTCCTCGTCCCGACCTTCATCGTCGGCGTCTACGGGCAGAACTTCAAGCACAACTTCCCTGAGACGAAATGGCGGTTCGGCTACGAGTTCTCGTGGACGCTGATCATCGTCACGACGCTCCTCCAGCTCTGGTTCTACCGCCGCAAGCGGTGGATCTGAATCTACGCTGCCAGCATGCCGTTCTACATCTGCCCGAACTGCAAACAGCGCTCGGTCGACCATGACGGGCTCGAGGAGCTGGACGACATCCCCGTCGCGTGCCACAGCTGCGGGTTCGGGTTCCTCTTCCAGCTGATGGAGGACTACTATCCCGCGCCGAACTCGGGCTTCGTCGTCTGCGACGCCGACGCGAGGATCCTCGCGACCGGGCGCGGCGTCTTCGAGATCACGGGCTATCCCGAGCAGGAACTGCTCGGCGCGGACGTGGTCGAGCGCCTCGGGCTGAGCGGCTTCGACGTCGACCGCAACCCCGCAAAGCTCACGCTCGAGTGGGGCGTCCGTCGACTCGGCGAGCACCTGCGCCTGCGCACTCGCTCGGGTCAGGAGAAGTCCGTCACGGCCGACTTCTTCCCGGCCTACGACGACGTCGGCGGGCTGCTGCTCGCGTTGACGCCGAGGTAGAAGGGCGGGCTAGAGGACGCCGACGATCTCGCGCAGTCCCCAGGCGAAGAGCAGGAAGGAGACCGCGACCATCAGGGCGACGGCCTCGCCGGAGGGCTGAGCCGACTGTCGAGTGCGAGCGGGCATGCCCGAACATCGGCATCCGCGCGGCCCGTCTTGAGAGTGGCGCCTCCCGCTGGCTCACGCGCGGCTCGACGGACAAAGACCGCTCACCGCGCACTCCTCGCAGCGTGGACTGCGCGCGATGCACACGCGGCGTCCGTGCCAGATCAGGAGGTGCGGGAAGATCCCCCACTCGGTGCGCGGTACGAGCTTCATCAGGTCGCGCTCGATCTTCACGGGATCCTCCTGCCTCGTGAAGCCCAGGCGCTGGGACAAGCGACGGACGTGCGTGTCGACGACGACTCCCTGCGGCTTGCCGAGCTCGGCCGCCACGACGTTCGCGGTCTTTCGCGCGACTCCAGGCAGACGGACGAGCTCGTCGATCGTCGTCGGCACGTGCCCGTCGTATTCTTCGATCAGCAGCTTCATCGTCCCGCGCAGCGCCTTCGCCTTCTGGCGGAAGAAGCCAGTCGCGTAGATGTCGCGCTCGAGTTCCTCCTGCGGCACCGCGAGATAGTCCTCCGGCTTGCGGTACTTGGCGAAGAGGTTCGGCGTGACACGGTTGACGTTGACGTCCGTCGTCTGCGCGGAGAGCATCACGGCGACGAGCAGCTCGAGCGGGCTCCGCGAGCTCAAGGCGATCGCGGCGTCTGGATGTGCCGCCTTCAAACGTTCGATCACCGGCCCGATCCGCGCGCGCCTCGGGCCGACGCGCCGGCGCGCCTCGTGAACGTAGCTCCGAGCCACTACGAGGCGACGGCGACGGGCTGCGGGGCGGCGTTCCCTTCGCCTCCGCGCAACCCCGGCCCCGCGCAGACGACGTCGAGCGCCGGGCACCCAGCACAGACGAACTCGTCGGGCGTCGGGCGGAAGTCGCCCGCGTTGATCCGCTCGATCGCCGCCGTCAGCTCGGCGGCGAGCTCGTCCAGGTCCGAGCGCCGGAACGTCGTGTGGACGGTGCCGTCGGGTCGCTCGAGGAAGTGGTAGACGACCTCCACCTCGCTCGCGCCCGCGTGGAAGCACGCCAGCGCGTACACGAGCCGCTGAAGCTGGTAATCGCCTTCGACGATCTCCTCAGGCGTGCGCTCCTCGAGCGAGTTCGTCTTGTAGTCGACGACGAGCGCGCGCTCGCCGTCGCGGCAGAGGACGTCGAGCCGGCCGTGCAGGAGGACGCCGTGGTGCTGGAAGGCGAACGAACGCTCGGGCTTCGCGTCGGGCAGTGCCGCGACCGTGCGCGCGAGCGACGACTCGCAGTACGCCGAGACGAAGCGCTCGATGCGCGCGATCTCCTCCTCGGTCGCCGACGGATACCAGCCGCGCACCCGCTCGGGGAGGTCCCGCGGCAACACGGGCTCGCGTAGGTCGACGAGCTCGAGCAGCCCGTGGACGGCCGTGCCGATCTCGGTCGCTGCGAGCCCGGCGCCGGTCGAGGCGCCGACGCGCTCGTCGGTCGCACGCATCCCGGCAATCCGCTCGGCGTAGTACCGATACGAGCACGCCTCGAACTGACCCAGCGCGGTGAACGAGAGCCGGCGGACGCGGTGGCCGAGCAACTCGGGGACCGGCGCGAGCGAAGGCAGTGGCGGTACGACCACGAATGCGCCTTCCTCGCCGTCGGCCGAGAACAGCGCAAGCTGGCCGATCTCGGGTTCCGCCTCGACCTCCGCCTCGGGCTCGTCCACCCAGCGGTCGACCCGGACGAGAACGCGCGCCCCTTCGCGCTCGAGCTCGACGGGCGCCTGACCCGCCCGCTCGAGCTCCTCACGAGCGTCGAGACGGGAGAGCACCCAGCCGATCGGCGTCGTCTCGTCGGCCGCGCGCGCCGGGTCGATCGCACCGGAGACGATCAGCCGGTCCTGCGCACGCGTCATCGCCACGTAGTAGAGGCGCAACCGCTCGGCCCGCTCCTCGGCCTTGCGCGCATCCTTCACCGCTTCGTACTCGAAGGCGCCGCGCCGTGCGCTCGTGATCGGATCGGCGACGCGGAAGCCGAAACGCCCGTCGGATAGGGCGAGGATCTCGTCGGACGCGGGCGGTGCCTTGTCGCGGCCGGCGTCGGCCACGAGCACGACCTTGAACTCGAGCCCCTTCGCGGCGTGGATCGTCAGCAGGCGCACCGCGTCGGCGCCCTCCTCGTCCGCGGCCGCCTCGACCTCTCGCGCGCCGACCGACTCCTGGTCGCGGACGAAGCGGACGAACCCCTCGACATCCGCACCGCGAAGCTCCTCGTAGGAGCGGGCGAGGCGGGCGAGCTTGCGGAGGTTCGCATAGCGGCGCCGGCCGTCCCACTGCGCGAGGATCGCGAGGTCGTAGTCGTGCTCGGTCACGATCCGCTCGCAGAGCTGCTCGAGCGAGAGTCGGCCGGCCAGCGCAGTCAGCCGGTCGTAGCGCTGGCGGAACGCTCGCACGAGACGGGCGTCGCGCTCCGCCATCGACTCGGGAATGCCGCGCTCGATCCCGACGAACAGCGGACGCCTCGGCGCCGCCCGACGCAGCAGCACGAGCGCGTCGTTCGACACGCCGACGAACGGAGAGGCGAGCACGCTGACCAGCGCTTCGTCGTCGTACCGGTTGTGCAGGAGTCGCAGGTACGCGAGCAGGTCCGCGACCTGCTGCTGGCCGAAATACCCCTTTCCTGCGGCCCGATAGGTCGGCAGATCGAGCGCGCGCAACTCCTGCTCGTACCACTCGGCGTCCGTCCCTGCCGCGAACAGCAGGACGATCTCGCCCGGAGTCGCCGCGCCGGCGTCGACCAGCTCACGCACGCGACGGGCGATCGCCTTCGCCTCGGCACGTCGCCAATGCGGACGGTCCTCCTCGGCGTAGCTCGACTTGTCGGTGACGAGCAGCTCGACGGGAAGGCCGAACACCGGATCGGGGAAGTCGCCCGAGGCGGCGAGCGGCTGGAACTCGTCGCCGAAGTCTGCGGCGAACAGATGGTTGACGACGCCGAGAACCTCGGGTCGCGACCGGTAGTTCAAGGTCAGCGGGAGCACCTGCTCGGTCGCGTCGCGCCGCTCGCGGAAGACGTGGACGTCCGCATGACGGAAGCCGTAGATCGATTGGAACTCGTCGCCGACGAAGAAGACCTCTTTCCCCTCTCGCTCGCCGACGAGCGCGTCGACCAGCTCGCATTGCAGGCGGTTCGTGTCCTGGAACTCGTCGACCATGATCGTGCGGAATCGGAGCTGCTCGCGCTCACGGATGGCGTCGTTCTCGCGCAGCAGGTCTCGTGCGCGCAGCTGGAGGTCCTCGAAGTCGAGCGCCGACTCGCGATCCTTCGCCTCCTGGTACGCCGCGGCGAAGATCGTGAGCAGCTCCTGTAGCAGGTCGCGGTCGCGTGAGGCGCGCTCGTCGAGCGCGGCCTGCTCGAGGACACGCCTCGCCTCCTCGTACGTCGCGGCGCGCTCGCCACGCAGAGACAGATCGTCGAGGTCGAGCAATCGATCGGCGGACCGCGGCGCTCCCGCCAGCTCGAGTGCCTGGAGCGCCGTCGTCCGTGCCGACTCGGACGAAGCCGGATCGTCCGCGAGACAGCGCGCCGCCTCGCGCCATTCGTCGAGCCGCGAGTCGAGCGGAACAGGGTCGCCGAGCTCCAGCACGAGCCCGCGCCCGGCGGCGCGAAGCGTCTCGTAGACGCCGGTCAGCATCCGGCGGAGGTTGCGCGCGCCGTAGACCGCGAGCAGACGCAGGCGATCCGGGTCGTCGGCCGAGCAGAACTCTTCGAGCGCGTCGTCGAACGCCTCGCCGCGCAGCACCCGGCCCTGACTCTCGTCGAGCACGTGGAAGCGCGGGTCGACGCCGGCCGCCAGCGGATGTGCGCGCAGCAGCCGGTGGCAGAAGCCGTGGATCGTGGAGATCCACGCACCGTCGAGCGCGCGTGCGAGCTCGAGCCGTCCTGATTCGACGAGCCGTGCGCGGATGCGGACGCGCAGCTCGCCGGCAGCCTTCTCTGTGTACGTGAGCACGAGGATCGACTCGACGTCGAGACCTTCGTCGCAGACGGCGCGCGCGAAGCGCTCGACGAGCACAGTCGTCTTCCCGGTGCCTGCGCCGGCGGAGACGAAGACGACGCCGCGCGCATCGACAGCCGCCTGCTGCTCGGCGTTCAGGCTCATGCGCGCTTCACCCGGCACATCGGCCAGAGCTCGCACCACGTCGGACAGGAGCCGCCGAGGGGGTCGTGCCCGACGTCGCCGGCGCGGATGCGCTCGACGAGCTGGACCGCGACGCCGCGCGATCGCTCGACCTGTCCCCAGAACGCCTCCTCGTCGAGGTAGTCGTTCCGCGCGAAGCCCGGCAGTCCGTCGTCCCGCGCCTCCGCGCGCAACAGCCCGCGCGCACGGCGCTCACCGGACAACGGACGGTAGAGACCCCCGAGCGGCTCGATCCCGACGAGATCGCGGAGCACGAGCATGTACAGCGGGATCTGAAGGCGGAGCTCGGCTTCGATCTGCGCGGCCGAGTGTCCCGTCTTGCCCGACTTGTAGTCCTGGACGATCCCGCGGGCGCTGAACAGATCGACGTCGATCCGGTCGATCTTCCCCGAGAGCGCGATGCCTGGCGCGAGCTCGAGCCCGCGCTGCAGCTCGGGCGCGGAGCGCTCCGATCCGAACGAGACCTCGAAGCGGCGCGGCACGAGCGGGACCTCCGACGCGGCCTCCGCACGGACGAAGGCTTCGAGGTCGCGGCGCAGGCCGCCGCGGAGCTCGTACGACTGGAGCGGAGTCAGCTCCATCCGGACACCGCCGAAAGCCTCGTCGAGGCAGCGGTGGAGGAACTCGACCGCTGCCTCGACGTGTTCCGCGTCGACGCGCTCGCAGCCGACCTCCTTCGGAAGTCCGGTGTAGAAGCGGAACAGCGCCTGGTGCGCGATCTGGCCGCGCATGCGTGGATCGACGTTCGCGTCGATCGCCTTCGGGTCGATCAGGCGCTCGACGAACCACATCGACGAGCAGTCCGCGAGTCGCTCCAACTCCGTGACGCCGACCGTGGCACGGTTGCGGAGGTCGGCAAGCACGTTCGGATCGACCAGCCGCGTCTGACGCGAGAACGCGCCGAGCGCCCGTTGGAGCCTGCGATCCCACCCGTTCGCGGCGGCGATCGCTTCGGCCGACGAGCGGTCGTCGGATGCGAGCGCCGCGGCTGCGCGCAGCCGCTCCCGCTCCGTCGGCGCCTGCTCGAGCGGCCACGTCAGCTGCGACAACGTCCTGCGCCGGGTCCAGCGCGCGACGTCGTCCGGGTCGAACGCCGCCGTCGCCTCGTCCCAGAAAGGGCTCGCCTCTCTCGGCGTGCCCTCGTCCCCCGCCGACTCGCGCACGAGGTAGAGCCGTCGCGTCGCCCGCGCGCACGCGGTGTAGAAGAGATAGCGGTCGAGCGCGACCTGGTCGCGCGGGGGGAAGCGCGCGCTTCGCTTCGTGTCGAGCTCGCGACGAACGTCGTCGGTGAGGAACGGTGACTCGTGCCCGCGACGCGGGAGGCTCCCCTCCTCCAGCCCGAGCACGAACACGATCTCGAACCGGCGCGTTCGTGCACGCATCAGGTCGAGGACCGCGACGCGGCCCGGCTCGGGACCGAGCGTGCCGCGCAGCTCGGCCCGCTCGAGCGCGTCGACGAGCTCGTCAACGCTCAGCGATTCGCCGAGCTCGAGCCAGGCGCGGAGCTCGTCGAGCAGGCGCATGATCCGGTCGTGCGCGCGAAGATCCTCGCGCGCGGAGTCCCCGAGCGGCGGCGACTCGAGCCCGTAGGCGGCGCGCAGCATCGACGACGCCAGCGTCTCGACCGCAGCGAGCGGCGACGAGGCCGAGCGCAGAGTCTCGAGGGCCGCGACCGGCTGGCCGTCGCGCAGGCGGATCGTCTCCTCCTCGACTCGTTGCGCGCTCTCGATCGCGCGTCCACGCAGCCGGCCCTCCATGAAGTCGACGTTCGTGCGGCTGAAGCCGGAGTACGGGGAGCGTAGGTAGGCGTAGAGGTCGCGGCGGCCGCCGCCACCCCACGCGAAGCGCAGCAGGGCGAGCAGCGCCTGCCCGAAAGCGGTCTTGTCGAGACGCCGGCTGCCCTCGATCGCATACGGCACGCCGAGCGTCGACAGCGCCGTCTCGAGCGGCGCACGCAGTCGCTCGACCGACGGACAGAGGACACCGATCTGCTCGGGCGTGGTGCCGCTGCGCAGAAGCGCAAGCAGCTCCTCGCCGACGAGTTCGAGCGTCCCGCGCGTTCCCGCTCCCTCGAAGAACCGGACGGCGCCGTCGATCGGTGGAGGCGTCAGTGGCGCGGCGTCGGAGAACAGCACTCGCTCGAGCCGCGCGATCGCCGGCTTCGCGACGTCCCCGAACCGCGGCGGCAGGTCCTCGACGTCGTCGGCCAGCGCGGCCAGGTCGTCGAGCGTGCGCGACAGCGCCGCGAACGCGGGACGGCCGGGCTCGTACGGGATCGAGACAGTCACGTCGGTCCGCCCCGCGAGCGCCTGGAGGAGCCCCCACTCGGCGCCGGTCAGATCTTCGAACCCGTACGCGAAGACCGGCTCGCCGTCCCACGCCGAAAGCTCACCTGCCACGCGCTCGGCCGCGCATCGCCGCATGAGGTCGCGGTCCCACAGGTCGTGGCGGTCGAGCTCGGCTCGGTAGGCCCCGAAGAGCGCGGCCAGGTCGCGGTCGAGGTCGGCCGGATCGACGAGACCTGCCTCGAGCTCGCCGACACACGCGAGCAGCGCGTCCGCGAAACCGCCGAAGCGCGCGGACCGGCCGAGGCCGTTCGTGCCGGCGCGGACGGCTGCGAGCGCCCGCCGCACGAGCAGGGCGCGCTGCGCATCGGACGCCCGAGCACGCGTCTCTGCGCTGCCGTAGGCGATCCGCCCGAACACGTCGTCGAACGTACCGATCGTCCCGCCCATCAGCGCCGGCTCGAGCTCGAGCAGATCGCGCTCGGCTCGATCGACGTCCGACCGGTTCGGCACGATCAGGACCGGCTCGCGGTCCAGAACGTCCAGATAGCGCCGCAGCAGAAGCGCCACCTTCCCGGCGTTGGCCGGGCCGGTGATCAGGGTCAGACCCAACCGACCCATGCTACTTCTGCGTTCCGACGACGCCCTCTGCGCCGAGACGCAAAGAGCGGCGAAACCAGGCTCAGCCGGCGGACTTCGGGCGCCGGCCGCGGCGTGCGACGCTCCGGCCCCCGAGCTTCTCGGCCTCGTCGTCCGTCACGTCGAGCTCGCGCACGCCCTTTCGCGCATCGCGAAAGGTGATCCTGATCGTCGCGCCCTTTCCTTCGGGAATTTCGACGCCGGACATATCGGAGACGAGCACGGTCTTGCGGGCCAAAGCGGTCCTCCTTCGCGAGCGGAAACGCGCTGAGTTTAGCTCATGGAAACTCTGTCGCCACTCTCCGGGTTGCGGATAGGTTGGACGAGCAGTAAATCGGCCCTCGCATTTTCGTCCGGTCTCCCTCGGTAATCTCCGAGCCGTGGACGACAAGACCATCGTCGTACTCGAGGGCGACGACACAGGCCAGGAGCTGCTCGAGGAGGCCCTCCGCGTGCTCTCGCCCGACGTGACCGGGCTCGAGCTCGCGTTTCCCCGCCACGATCTCTCGCTCGAGTCGCGCCGGACGACCGAGAACCGAGTCGTCTACGAGGCCGCGGCCGAGATCCGCGAGCACGGGCTCGGGCTGAAGGCGGCGACCGTCACGCCCGAAGGCCGGGGCGACGTCGGCTCGCCGAACCGCATCCTTCGGGAAGAGATCGGCGGACGCGTCATCGTCAGGACCGGCCGACGGATCCCCGGCGTGGTTCCTCTCGGCGGCGTCCACGCCCCGATCTCGATCGTGCGGATGGCCGTCGGCGACGCCTACGGCGCGACGGAGTGGCGCGAAGGCGAGGGCGACGACGAGGTCGCCTACCGCACGGAGCGAATCGAGCGGCGCATCTGCCGATCCGTCGCCGAGTTCGCGTTCCGACAGGCGGAGCGCGTGGGCGCGAAGGTCTTCGGCGGGCCGAAGTACACGGTCAGCCCGACGTACGAGGGGATGCTCAAGGAGGAGATGGACCTCGCCGCGACGCGTCACCCCGATGTGGCATACGAGCCGCAGCTGATCGACGCGACGTTCGCGCTGCTGATCGCGTCGACCGGCGACCCGATGGTCATTCCTGCGCTCAACCGCGACGGCGACATCCTCTCGGACCTCGTCCTCCCGCTGTTCGGCTCGATCGCGGGCTCGGAGTCTCTGCTCGTCGCGTTCGACGAGGACTACGAGACGCGGGCGTTGATGGCGGAGGCGGCGCACGGCACGGCACCCTCGCTGCGAGGGAAGAACGTCGCGAACCCGATGGCGATGATCCTCGCCGGCGCGGCGCTGCTCGTCCATGCGGGGGACGACGCGCAGCGGGCGGGCCGCGCGATCAGAGATGCGTGTCTCGACTCGGTGCGCGCCGGCGTTCGCACGGCCGACCTCGGCGGGCATGCAGGCACGACCGAGTTCACGGACGACGTGATCCGTCGCACGCACGACCGGCTCGGAACCTGAGGCTCGATGTGAGATTGGGCCGGGCCGCCACCGCACCAGACGCAGCGGCGCCCAATTTTCACACCCTCTAGCGGGCGACGACGTCGGGCAGCTGGAAGACGCCTGCGTCCCAGGCGTCGAGGAACGCGCGCGCGAGTGTCGGGTCGAACTGCGACCCTGCACAGCGATCGATCTCCGCGAGCGCCCGCTCGACCGGCAGCGCGCGCCGGTACGGTCGAGTCGACGTCATCGCGTCGAATGCGTCGACGACCGCGAGCAGGCGCGCACCGATCGGTACTGCCTCGCCTGCGGTTCCGGTCGGATAGCCGCGGCCGTCCCAACGCTCGTGGTGGTAGAGAACGTACGGCAGCGCGTCGCTGACGGGACCGTCGATGCCGACGAGCTGCGCGCCCGCCGCCGGGTGCGTCCGGATCTCGGCGAGCTCGTCCTGGTCGAGCGGACCGCGCTTGCTCAAGATCTCCTGCGAGACGCTCACCTTGCCGATGTCGTGCAGCCGCGCGCCTACGCGAATGGTCGACTGCTCCGCCTCGGACCAGCCGAGCCAGGCGGCGAGCCTGCTGACGAGGAACGTGACGCGGGACGAGTGGGCCGCCGTTCCGGGGTCGCGGGCCATGAGGGCTGAGGCGAGGCTTGCGCTCATCGGCCGACACGACTTCCAGGCCGCTGGCCGTTTCCCTCCAGCGCTGCGTCAGCCCGTGTCCGGCGCCTCGTCAGCGGCGCTGGCCGCCGCGGCCTCGCGCTTGCGCTTCGCCCTGAGGAAGAACAGCAGGACTGCGAGCAACGCGACGACGACGATCGCGCCGTAGACGCCGTAGCGGGCGATCGCGTCGGCCGCCGCCTTCCCTGCGTAGAAGGCGACGAGCCCGACGCCGACGGCCCACACGATGCCGCCGAGCGCGTTCCAGAGGAAGAAGCGCCACCAGGCCATGTGCGTGATCCCCGCCATCCACGCGCCGGTGACGCGGATCCCGGCGACGAACCTCGCGAGGAACACGGCCTTGCCACCGTGTCGCTCGAAGAACTTCTCCGCAGGCGGCAGCGTGCGCTCCGCGACGCGACGGAGGAACTCGTACTTGTAGAGGAGTCGGCGTCCGCCCTCTCGTCCGATCCAGTAGCCGATGTTGTCGCCGACGATCGCCGCCGTCGCGGCCACTGCGATGACGGCCGTGATCGAGAGGTGACCGCGCGATGCGTAGACCGACGCGGCGATGAGCGCCGTCTCGCCCGGCAGCCAGACACCCGCCGACTCGGCGGTGATGATGCCGAACAGGAACCAGAGACCGTACTGTTGGATGAAGTGCGTCACGACCGCGGTCCAGCGTAGCCAGCTTCTAGACTCGCTCCGTGCGCATCGGGGTCCCGCGAGAGCTGATGCCGGGCGAGCGCCGAGTCGCACTCGTCCCCGACGTCGTCTCGAGGCTCACGGAATCCGGTTTCGAGGTCGCGGTCGAACACGCTGCAGGTGTGGAGGCGTCGTTCCCGGACGACGCGTACGCGGAGGCCGGCGCGCTCGTCGTCGACGACCCGTACGACACGGACGGCGTCGTCAAGGTGCGCAAGCCCCTCGAAGGCGAGCTCGACCGGCTCCGATCGGGTCAGATCCTCGTCGGCTTCCTCGAGCCGCTGACCGATGCGGCCGGTGTCGAGCGGCTCGCACGGGCCGGCGTCGTCGCTTTCGCGATGGAGTCGATCCCGCGCGTCACGCGCGCTCAGCCGATGGACGCGCTCTCCTCGCAGAGCACGGTCTCGGGCTACAAGGGCATGCTGCTCGCCGCGGAACGGCTGCCGAAGTTCTTCCCGATGCTGATCACCGCCGCGGGAACGGTGCCGCCCGCGAAGGTGCTCGTCCTCGGCGCCGGCGTCGCCGGGCTCCAGGCGATCGCGACTGCGCGCAGGCTCGGCGCTGTCGTCACCGGCTTCGACGTGCGTCCTGTCGTGAAGGAACAGGTGGAGAGCCTCGGCGCGACGTTCCTCGACCTCGGCATCACGGGCGAGGAGACGGCGGGCGGCTACGCACGCGAACTGACCGCGGAGGAGCAGCAGCGTCAACAAGACGAGCTCGCCGCGCGGATCCCCGAGTACGACGTCGTCGTCACGACCGCGCTCGTCCCGGGTCGTCCCGCACCGCGCCTGATCCCGGCGACTGCGGTCGAATCGATGCGGCCGGGCTCCGTGATCGTCGACCTCGCAGCGGAGGCCGGCGGGAACAGCGAGCTGACGGAGCCGGGGGCTGAGGTGGTCCACTCCGGCGTGACCCTGGTCGGCCTCGTCAACCTGCCCTCGACGATGCCGTACCACGCGTCGCAGCTCTACGCCCGCAACGTGGCGGCGTTGCTCGAGCACCTCGCCCCCGACGGGACGCTGAGGCTCGACTGGGACGACGAGATCACGGCAGGAGCCTGCGTGACGCGCGCCGAAGCGGCGGTCTGATGGAGACGACTCAGTTCATCACCGAGCTCACGGTGCTCGTGCTCGCGGTCTTCATCGGCTTCGAGGTGATCTCGAAGGTGCCGACGATGCTGCACACGCCGTTGATGTCGGGCACGAACGCGATCCACGGCATCGTCCTCGTCGGCGCGATCATCGTCGCCGGCCTGCCTGATCAGTCGACCTGGATTCGCATCGTCGCCCTGGCGGCGGTCGCGCTCGGAACGATGAACGTCGTCGGCGGCTTCGTCGTGACCGACCGGATGCTGCATATGTTCAAGCGGAGGCGAGAACCGGAGCCCGATGAGCAGAGCTGACGCGATCTCGCTGGCCTACCTGGTCACGATCATCGCGTTCATCCTGGCCCTCCGGTTCCTCTCGTCGCCGGCGACGGCGCCGCTCGGCAACCGCATCGGCGCGATCGGGATGGCGATCGCCATCGCCGCGACGTTCGCGCAGCCCGGGATGCACAACTACGCGTCGATCCTGATCGTGATGGCGGTGTTCGCGCCGATCGGCGCCTACGCCGCACGCGCCGTGAAGATGACCGCGATGCCGCAGATGGTGGCGCTGTTCAACGGCGTCGGCGGCGGCGCAGCGGCACTCGTCGCGCTCGCGGACTTCCATCGCGTCGTGCCCGAGCCGGGCAGGCTCGGTACCGACGTCTCGACCTCGATCATGCTGTCGACGCTGATCGGCGGCATCTCGTTCGCGGGCAGCATGGTCGCATTCGTCAAGCTGCAGGAGCTGATCTCCGGCCGGCCGATCGTCTACCCCGGACAGAAGCTCCTCAACGGCCTCTTGCTCGCCACGCTGGTCGCGTTTGCGCTCGTCGTCGTCGCGGGACCGGAGGATCAGTGGATCGTGGTCGCGACGCTCCTCGGCGCGCTGCTCTTCGGCGTGCTGTTCGTGCTACCGATCGGCGGCGCCGACATGCCGGTGGTGATCTCGCTGCTGAACGCGTTCACCGGGCTGGCGGCCGCCGCGACGGGCTTCGTGCTGCACATGAACGTCCTGATCGTCAGCGGAATGCTGGTCGGCGCATCCGGAACGCTGCTCACGATCATGATGGGACGCGCGATGAACCGTTCGCTTGCCAACGTGCTCTTCGGTGCGTTCGGCCAGATCGTGAGCGGGACGGCTTCGGCGGCGGACGACGGCGCCACCGTGCGTTCGATCAGCGCCGACGACGTCGCCGTGATGCTCGCGTACGCGAAGAAAGTCGTCGTGGTCCCCGGCTACGGCCTCGCCGTTGCGCAGGCACAGCACGACGTGCGACAGCTCGCCGACCTGCTCGAGCAGCGCGGCGTCGAGGTCACATATGCGATCCATCCGGTCGCCGGCCGGATGCCCGGCCACATGAACGTGCTGCTCGCAGAGGCGAACGTCCCGTATCCGCAGCTGAAGGAGATGGGCGAGGCGAACGCCGAGTTTCCCCGGACCGACGTCGCACTCGTCATCGGCGCGAACGACGTCGTCAATCCCGACGCCCGCAACAACCCGGGCAGCCCGATCTACGGCATGCCCATCCTGAACGTCGACCAGGCGCAGCAGGTGGTGGTGCTGAAGCGCAGCATGAACCCCGGCTTTGCCGGGATCGACAACCCGCTGTTCCTCAACCCCAAGACCGTGATGCTGTTCGGCGACGCGAAGGACTCGGTGACGAAGCTCGCCGCACGCGTGAGGGAGCTCTGACGAGCTCCGTCCGCGCGGACGGCTCTACGATTGGCCACGTGATCGCGAAGACGCTCTTCTGGGGATCGCTCGGCGCGCTCGCCTGGACCCACGTCGGCTACCCGGCAGCGGCCGCGATGCTCGCCCGGATCCGCGAGCGTCCCGTCCGCAAAGGCGGCGCGCAGCCGCGCGTCAGCGTGATCGTCGCGGCTCACGACGAGGAAGACGTCATCGCCGACCGCGTCGACAACCTCCTTGCACAGGACTATCCGCGCGACTTTTTCGAGGTGGTCGTCGCCTCAGACGGATCGACCGACGGGACCGACGAGATCGTGCAGGCCCGCTCCCAGCGAGACCGGCGCGTTCGTCTCGTCAGCTGCCCGCGAGAAGGCAAGGTCTCGGCGCAGAACCGCGCGGTGCGCACGGTCGACTCCGAGATCGTCGCCTTCACCGACGCGAACGCCCGCTGGCAGAGCGACGCCCTCGCGAAGCTCGTCCGCAACTTCGCCGACCCCGACGTCGCGTACGTCTGCGGCGGGCATCACTACGAGACCGGCGACGGGACGAACCGGGAAGGCCTCTACTGGCGCTACGAATCGTGGCTGCGCAGCAGCGAGTCGGCACTAGGCTCGATCACCGGCGGCATCGGACCGATCTACGCGGTACGGCGCAACGACTACGTCGAGAACGAGCCGCGGTTCGGCCACGATCTCGGCTTCCCCTACGAGATGGCCCAGCGCGGACGGCGCGCGATCTACGACCCCGACGCGGTCGCGACCGAGAAGCCGTCGCGCGACCTCGAGGACGAGTACCGCCGCAAGGTCCGGATGCTGACGCAGAGCTGGCTCCACGTGCTCAGCGGCAGGATGCTGCGCGGCGGCGGCCCGCTCTACCTCGGGCAGATCGTCTCGCACCGGCTGCTGCGTTACGGCAGCGGCATCCTGCACATCGTGTTGCTGACGACGAGCATCGTCCTCGTCCACGACGGCGTCGTGTACCGGCTCGCGCTCTCGGGACAGATCGCGTGGCTCGTGCTCGCCGCAGCCGGACGGGCCCGTGTGCCGATCCCGGGTGCCGGGCTCGCCTACTACTACTTCCTCGTCACTGCAGCGACCGTCACGGGGCTCGTCCGCTACCTGCGGTTCGGGGTACCCGTCGTGTGGGAGAAGATCGAGGGCACGCGTTGAACCGCGCCGTCGACGCCGCCGGCGCGGCGATCGCGCTCGCGGTCGCGAGCCCCGTCCTCGCCGCCGCGGCGATCGCGATCAAGCTCGACGACGGCGGCCCGGTGTTCTACCGGCAACGTCGCGTCGGGCTCGACGGGCACGAGTTCGAGCTGCTGAAGCTGCGCACGATGGATGTCGGTGCCGAGCGGCGCGGCGCCGGCTACGCGGTGAACGAGGGCGATCCGCGGATCACGCGCGCGGGACGCGTCCTACGGCGGCTGTCGATCGACGAACTGCCGCAGCTCGTCAACGTCCTGCGCGGCGACATGAGCCTGATCGGCCCCCGCCCCACGCTCGCGTACCAGGTCGAGCGGTACACGCCACGGCAACGGCGCCGTCTCGAGGTCAAGCCGGGACTCACGGGCTGGGCGCAGATCCACGGACGCGCGCGGGTTCCGTGGGAGGACCGGATCGAGCTCGACGTCTGGTACGTCGAGCACCGCTCGCCGTGGATCGACCTGAAGATCCTCGCCCGCACGCCGCGCGCGCTGTTCGCCGGCACCTACAAGGGCGACACCGGCGGCTGGGTCGCATGATTCGTTTCCTCTCCGGCTCACACGTTCGAGAGGCGGTCTCGCCGGATCGCGCGCTCGAGGCGGTCCGCGAGGCATTCGTCGCCTACGCACGCGGCGAGTGGACGATGCCGCCCAAGGTCTACGTGCCGGCCTATCCGGCCGGGGACTTCCGCGCCATGCCGGCGCTCGGCGGCGGGCACGCGTTGCTGAAGTGGGTCACGTCGTTCCCGGGTAATCCTGCTCAGGGACTGCCGACCGTGACGGGGCTCGTCCTCCTCTCGGATGCATCGAACGGAGCGCTCGTGGCCGCGCTCGACGCGGCCGCGGTGACAGCGCTTCGCACCGGCGCCGCCGCCGTGCTCGCGGCAGAGACGCTCTGTCGCTCCGACGCCGGGACCGCGGCGGTGATCGGCGCAGGCGTGAACGGCGAGGCCGTGGCGCGGACGTTCGTCGCACGAGGACGACGTGTGCTGCTCTTCGACGTCGACCGCGCCCGCGCGGAAGCCGTCGCCGCGCGCACAGGGGCTGAGGTTGCCGGCTCGCGCGGGCATGCACTCGAGGCAGACATCGTCGCCGCGGTGACGCCGGGCCGTGAGGTGGTGTTCGGCGAGGGATCTCTGCGGCCGGGACAGCACGTGAGCCTGATGGGCGCCGACGGGCCGGGCAAGCAGGAGATCGCCTCCGCCGAGCTCTCCCGCGTTCGCGTCTTCTGCGACGACTGGGAACAGGCGAGCCACAACGGCGACCTCGTCCACGCAGTCGAGGCAGGCCTCGCCACGCGGGAGGACGTGACGCAGCTCGGCGACGTGCTCGCCGGCACTGAGGATGGGCGTCGCTCAGACGAAGAGTCGACCGTGTTCGACTCGACGGGGCTCGCGATCCAGGATCTTGCGATCGCGCTCGCCGCGATGGAGCGCTCGGACGAGCTCGACCTACCGAGTCTCGAGCTGTAGGCGCCTACCGCGGGCCGACGTGCAACGTCGCCAGCACACGGTCGGCCGCACGGATCGCGGCGACCGACGCACGCTTGCCGCCGAACTCGATCCAGAGATCGAAGACGCGGCCTGCGCTCGTGA
>DASPSY010000016.1:0-6728 GCA_035623685.1 Gaiellaceae bacterium | reverse complement strand
CCGCGCCGACGTCCTTTCGGCGACGGAGGCGGCGCTCGAGGACCGCGAGCGTCAGGCAGCAGCCCGAGTCGCGGAGCTTGCGGAGACCGAAGAGAGGCTCGAGCAGCTGAAGGAGGAGCTCACCCGGACGGAGGCGCGGGTAGCCGAGCGCGAGCAGCTCGTCGAGATGAAGGTCCGCGAGCTGAAGACCGCCGACGAGGAGCGTGCCCAGGCCGCCGCCGGACTCACGCAGCAGATCGAGGCGATGGCAGAGCGCGAGCGCGAGCTCGAGAAGTCGGAGAGCGGTGTCGAGGCGCTGCGGCACGAGCTCGAGCAGAAGCAGCAAACGCAGGAGGAGCGGTTGGCGAAGCGCGAGGAGGAGGTCGGCGCGCGCGAGCAGGTGTTCAAGAGCCGCGAGCAGGAGCTCGCCGAGATCGATCGCGTCGTGAAGCAGGCGCAGGCGACGATCAAGGCCGAACAGGCACAGCTCGAGCGTCGTGAGGAGGAGGTCGCCAGCATGCGGCCGCCGGGAGAGGAGCTCGTGCAGGCCCGCGCGAAGCAGCTCGATGCCCGCGAGCTCGAGCTGAACGAGTTCGAGACCGACCTCCGCGAGCGCGCGAAGCGACTCGACCAGCGCGCTGTCGCACGCGACGAGGTCGACCGGCGTGAGCGCGAGGTCAGCGAGACGGCGGACGAGCTGCGCGCGCGCCAGGAGGCGCTCGAGTCAGAGGATCAGGAGCTCAAGGAGATGCGCGAGAAGCTCGCCGCCCAGGCGGAGATGCTCACGAAGCGCGAGGAGGAGATTGCGACGATGCGCCCGCCCGGCGAGGAGCTCGTCCAGGCGCGTGCCAAGCAGCTCGACCAGCGCGAGCTCGAGCTCAAGCAGCTCGAGGCCCAGCTCGAGTCACGTGGCGACGAGCTCCAGCGCGAGGACGACGGACGCGAGCGAGCCGCGGAGGAGTTCGCCGGGCGGCTGCGGGACCTCGACGAGCGGGAGGCGTACCTGATCGCCCGCGAGGCCGAGCTCCACCGCCAGGAGGCATCGCTGAGGCGCGAGGTCGAACACGACCAGCTGTCGAAGGTCGACGATCTCGCCGAGCGCAGGCTGCGCGCCCGCGAGGAAGAGATCGCGGCGAGAGAGGCGCGGCTCCAGAAGGCCGAGTCACTCGCCTCGTCGGCGATGTCGAGGTACAACAGCCAGGAGGAGCGGCTCGGTCAGCGCGAGCAGTCCCTCCTCGACCGGGCGCGCGAGTTCGAGGAGCGCGAGCTCTCGATCAACCTCCGCGAGGCGCAGCTCGAGGCCGAGTTCGAGGTGCGCGAGCAGCGGCTCGAGGAGCGCGAGCGCATCGAGGAAGCGATGCGCGCGGACATCGAGGCGCGAGAGAGTGCACTCTCGGGCTACGTCGCCCAGTGGCAGGACGAGTTCGAGCGCCGCGAGGCCGAGTGGTGGACGAAGCAGCTCGGCGCGAACCGGCCGGAAGCTCCGGCTGCCTGACCGGTCGCGCTAGACGCCGCGGTACGCCGGCCGCAGAGCCAGGCGCCGTACCCAGCTGAGCTGCCGCCGCGACTGGGCGCCGTCGCTCGCGGCGGCGATCGAGCGGGCCATCCGCTCGGTCTTCCCCTCGCGCAGCAGCGTCGCCTGATGCTGCCGGACGAGCTCCTGGTGCAGGTGCATGTTCGTGTTCATGCCCTCTCGACGGACGAGCGGGCTGTTTTCTTCCACCTGGAACGCGACTCCGTCAGGCCATACCCTTCGACGATGGAGGTCACGGCGTGAGCGAGGGGGCGCTGCCCGCCTGGAGTCTGCCCTCGGACGCCACCGGCACCATCGAGCTTCCCTCCGAGTGGCCAGAGCGCGTCACGCGTGACTGGGCGTGGGGTGGGGCAGACGGCACGGGCGTGAAGGTCTGCATCCTGGACAGTGGCGTCGAGCCCGACCATCCGCTGGTCGGACGGATCGACCGTTCGGTCGTGATCTCCCTCGACGGCGACGACGTGGTCGTCGGCGAGGATACGGACGGAGATCTCTGTGGCCACGGCACGGCCTGCGCCGGGGTCGTTCGCTCGTTCGCGCCGAAGTGCGAGCTCGTCAGCGTCCGCGTGCTCGGCGCCGGCTACACGGGCAGCGGCTCGGTGCTGCTCGCCGGGTTACGCTGGGCGATCGAGCAGGGCTACGACGTCGTCAACATGAGCCTCTCAACGACCAAGCAGAAGTTCGCCGGTCTGCTGCACGAGCTGGCCGACAGCGCCTACTTCCGGCGCACGATCCTCGTCGCCTCGGCCCACAACATGCCGGTGGAGAGCTATCCGTGGCGGTTCTCGAGCGTGATCTCCGTCGGGAGTCACGAACAGCGCGACCCGTACACCTTCTTCTACAACCCGCAGCCGCCGGTCGAGTTCTTCGCGCGCGGCGTCGACGTCGAGGTCGCGTGGATGGGCGGCGGAACGCTCATGTCCACGGGGAACAGCTTCGCGACGCCGCACATCGCAGGCATCGCGGCGCTCGTGCTCAGCAAGCACCCAGAGCTCACTCCCTTCCAGCTGAAGAGCGTCCTCTACCTGACGGCGACGAACGTCGGAGCCGGGGCGTGAGCGGCGACCTCCGCTCGGCCGTTGCCGCCGGTGTCCTCGGAGCAGAGGAGGACTACCGTGCGCTGCTGCAGTCCGTCGTCGAGGTCGCCCGTGCAATCTTCCGCGCGGAGGCGTCGTCCGTGTTCATGCTCGACGAGGAGACGGACGAGCTCGTGTTCGCGGCGGTGACGGGTCAGGGCGCCGAGACGCTCATCGGTCAGCGGTTCCCCTCGAGCACCGGGATCGCGGGCTGGGTGCTCGTGACACGGCAGCCGCTCGTGCTCGAGGACGTGGGCAAGGACCCCCGGTTCGGACGCGAGGCGGCCGAGAGCACCGGCTTCGTCCCGAAGAGCCTGATGGCCGTGCCCCTGCTCCACGGCGAGGCTGCGGTCGGGGTGCTCGAGGTGCTCGACCGCGCCTCGCACGAGCGGTTCACGCTCGCCGAGATGGAGCTGCTCGGCCTGTTCGCGAACCAGGCCGCGATCGCCCTCGACCTCCTCCGGCGTGCGCGCCAGGCACACGCTGCGCTCGATACCTCCGGTGAGGCGGGAGCGTTGTCGCGACTCGCGACGGCGCTGGAGCGCGACGATCTCGACGAGGACGTGCGGGCGCCGATCCTCGCGATCCTCGCGGCGCTCGAAGAGCTGCTCTAGAGACGGGACGAGCCCGGCGCGGCCGGGCTCGTCGGAATCCCGGGATTCGAATCTCTACGCGGGATGCGGGCTCGCGGGATGCGGGCTCGCGGGATGCGGGCCGTGGGCCTCTACCTCGTCGCCGCCGTCGTCGTCGGACTGCGGCTCGGTGTGGGCGCCCGGATGCGGGTTACCCGGATGCGGGTTACCCGGATGACCACTGTGGGCCGTCACGTCCTGGCCCTCCTCCTCCTCGTGCTGATGCCTTGGCACTGCGTCCTCCTTCCGGAAGGTCTTGCGATGACGCTCTCTAGACGGGTGACCCCACCCGAATCTTCCCCGTTGACCTGCAAATACTCAACCCGGGTGCGATTCTCCTTCCGTGGGCGGCCTGGGCGGCAGGATGCGGGAGTCCCTGGCGGCGTTCAGGGACGTCTTCGCGAACCCAGGCCTGCGGCGGCTTCAGCTCGCCTGGGCGGGCTCGATCGTCGGCACCTGGGCGTACGCGATCGCGGTCATCGTCTTCGCCTACGACCACGGCGGCGCGAGGGCTGTCGGCATCGTCGGAGCGGCCCGCTGGATCGGTGCTGGCATCGTCGCCCCTTTCGCGGGAGTCGTCGCCGACCGCTTCGACCGTCGCCTGGTCATGGTCGCCTCGGACGGGACGCGGGCGATCCTGCTCGTCGGGGCCGGCGTCGCAGCGGTTTCGGGAGCGCCTGCCCCCATCGTCTACGTCATCGCCGCCCTGATCTCGATGTCGTCGACGCCGTTCCGCATGGCGGAGGCCGGGCTGACGCCGGCCCTCGCGCGGACGCCGGAGGAGCTGACGGCGGCGAACGTCGTCTCGAGCACGATCGGGAGCGTCGGCATGTTCGCCGGCCCCGCACTCGGAGCGCTCCTGCTCGCGGCGGCCGGTGCAGCCGTCGTCTTCTTCACGATGGCAGGCGCCTTCGTCTGGTCGATGGCGCTGGTCATCTCGATCCGCGTCCCGGTGGACGAGGCCCGCCCCGCCCGCGCGCACGCGGACACCCACACGGTCCGCGACGAGCTGCTCGCCGGAGCGCGGACGATCTTCGGCGAGCGTCGGCTCACGCTGCTCGTCGGCCTCTTCTCGGCGCAGTGCTTCGTCGACGGGATTCTGAACGTCCTGATCGCGGTGGTCGCACTGGAGCTGCTCGACATCGGGAACGCAGGCGTCGGTCTCCTCAACGCCTCGATCGGCGTCGGCGCGCTGCTCGGCGCCGTCGTGGCCGCGGGGCTCGTCGGACGCAAGCGCCTGGCCACGGATTTCGGGGTGGGGATCTTCCTGTGGGGCTTGCCGATCGCGCTCGTGGCGGTCTGGTCGAACGAGGTGGCTGCGCTCGTGCTGCTCGGGATCGTCGGGGTCGGCTGCACGCTGGCCGACGTCTCGGGCATCACCCTGCTCCAGCGCTCCGCTCCGGACGAGGTGGTGGCGCGCGTCTTCGGGGTCCTCGAGAGTTTCCTCCTCTTCGCGACTGCGGCTGGGGCGTTGCTCGCGCCGCACCTGCTGGACTGGCTGGGGACGCGCGGTGCACTGGTCGCCACCGGGATCCTGCTGCCTGCGCTGGTTCTTCCGTCGTGGCCGATGCTCGTCTCGATCGACCGGAGCGCGACGGTGCCGGTGCTGCGCCTCGGGCTCCTGCGCTCCAACGCCATCTTCGCGCCGCTTCCCGAAGCGACGCTCGAGGAGCTCGCCGCGCACGTCGAGGAGCGGCCGTTCACCGCGCTCGAGACGATCTTCGACCAGGGAGACGAGGGGGACAGGTTCTACCTGGTTGAGTCCGGCCAGATCGAGATCATGGTCGATGGACGGCCCGCGCGGGTTCTCGGCCCTGGTGACGCGTTCGGCGAGATCGCCCTCCTGCGCGACGTGCCCCGTACGGCCGGCGCGCGTGCGACGTCGGACGGAGTGCTGCTCTCCCTCGATCGGGACGCGTTCGTCCCGGCGGTGACGGGGTTCGCGGCGAGCAGCGACGTCGCGGAGGCGATCATCGGCCGGCGCCTCGGCCCGGGCCGGGCCGGCGTCACCGGCGTCTAAGGCCGGTGTCAGACACCGTGTCGCGGATGTGTCGTCCGCGTCACGAAGCGATGCCGGCCACGCGTGCTAAGCGGATCGGTGCGCAACGGCGGAGACACTCCCGGTGTCAGACACCGTTGCGTAAGCGTCACCGCATGCGCGGGATCGACGCGAAGGCCGGCTCGGCCGGCCTTCGCAACCAACTCCTAGTCGATCTTTGCCATGACGTGCTTGATCTGCGTGTAGTCCTCCAGCGAGTACGCAGACAGGTCCTTGCCGTACCCGGACTGCTTGAAACCGCCGTGCGGCATCTCGCTGACCAGCGGGATGTGGTCGTTGATCCAGACCGTGCCGAACTGCATCTTGCGCGCCGCATTGAGCGCACGTCCTACGTCGCGGGTCCAGACGGACGCGGCGAGTCCGTAGCGGACGTCGTTCGCCCACGCGATCGCCTCGTCGTCGTCCGTGAAGCGCTGCACGGTCACGACCGGGCCGAACACCTCGCGCTGGACGATCTCGTCCTCCTGGCCGACGTCCGTGATCACGGTCGGCTTGACGAAGAAGCCGCGTGAGCCGTTCGTGTCGCCGCCGGTGAGGACAGTCGCCCTCTTCGCCCGCTCGAGGAAGCCGAGCACGCGCTCCTGCTGCGACTTCGAGATCACCGGCCCCATCTCGATCTCGTCGCCCTCCGCCGGATCGCCGACGTGCAGCGACTCGACGGCGGGCACGAGGTTCTCGATCACCTTGTCGTAGATCTTCGGCCCGGCGACGACGCGCGACGCGGCCGTGCAGTCCTGGCCGGAGTTCCAGTAGCCGGCGAGCTTGACCGCCTCGGCGACCGCCTCGGCGTCCGCGTCGTCGAACACGACGACGGGAGCCTTGCCGCCGAGCTCGAGGTGGACGCGCTTGAGGTTGTCGGCCGCCGTCCGGGCGATGACCTTCCCGGTCTCGACGTCGCCCGTCAGCGAGACGAGACGGACGTCGGGATGCTTGACGATCGCCTCGCCGGCAGGAACGCCGTCCCCGGTGATCACGTTCAGGACACCAGCCGGGAGGATCTCCGCCGCGAGCTGGGCGAAACGGAGTGTCGTCAACGGCGTCTGCTCGGAAGGCTTCAGCACCTGGACGTTCCCGGCCGCGAGCGCGGGCGCAAGCTTCCAGACGGCCATCATCAGCGGGTAGTTCCACGGTGCGATCCCACCGACGATGCCGATCGGCTCGCGACGGAGCATCGACGTGTAGCCGCGCATGTACTCGCCCGTCGCCTTGCCCTCGAGCAGGCGCGCGGCACCCGCGAAGAAGCGGATGTTGTCGGAGCAGACGGGCATCTCGTCACGCGCGTACGACAAAGGTTTGCCCACGTTCTTCGACTCGAGCTCGGCGAGCTCGTCGCCGTGCTCGTCGATCGCGTCAGCGAGCCTGAGGAGGAACTCGGCACGCTCGCCGGGCGTCGTGTCGAGCCATTCGGGGAGCGCCGTCTTCGCCGCCTGGACCGCGCGGTCGACGTC
>DASPSY010000003.1:0-36728 GCA_035623685.1 Gaiellaceae bacterium | reverse complement strand
CCACGCGGTGCGCGAGGCCGCGAAGACCAGGAGCGTGAGGACGGCCGCGACGACCAGCGCACCCGGCAGCGGGTTGCGGACGATCTGCGTGAGCACGCCCGAACCCGCGGCCACCGCGCCACAGAAGAACTCCGTTGCCCGCGGTCCGACCGACGACCCTCCGGGCACGGCGAAGCTGCGATCGCGCCAGCCGAGCGACCAGGTGATCGGCTCCGTCCATTGGAGCTTCAGATTCGGGCCGGTCGGCCCGTTGAAGAACGCGGGCCGCAGCTCGCCCCATCGCCCCTGGAAGCCGAGCCACGGATACGCGTGCAGGTACGCCGCCGTCCCCGTTGGGACCACGGCGACGTGCGGGCTGATCTGCTCGTGCGTTCCTTCGGTGTCGTCGCAGCCGACGCCTTGGGCGGCGCTGCGCCCGAGGAAGAGTCCTTCCGAGAAGAAGTTGGCGTGCGAGCCGGCCGCGGGATAGACGACCGGATGCGTGCTGTCGATCTTCTCGAGCTTCGGGTCGTCCCACGTCGCCTTCTCGGCGCCTTCGTGCTGGCTGTAGCCGACCTCGCTCGGCTGCTGCGTGAGCGCCTGCGTGGCCGTCGGCGCATCGAAGTTGAGCTGGATCATCTCCCAGTCGCCTTCGTGCAGGTTGTTGAAGTCGTTGAAGATGTAGAAGAACCAGTACTGCAGCGCGAGCTTCGACGGATACGCCTTCTCCTTCGCCACGTGCGCGTAGACCGTCGGGCTTCCCTCCTCGTTCAGCCGCTTCGCCCAGTTCGCGTACGTGCAGCCGGGACTGAGCGCGTCGCCGGGAAAGTCGAGGTGGTAGTCGACTCGGCCGTGCGAGATGTCGCTCACGGTCGGGGCGATCTTCGCGACGTTGACCCGGTCCCAGGGGCCGCGCAGGACGACCTGGTCGTTGCCGAACAGCACGTCGACGTCGATCGGCACGAACATGTCTCCGTTCTCGCAGCCGTACGCGTCCGTGACGAGACGGACGACCGGCGCGTACTTCTGCGCCAGTTGTGCCTCGGGGGTGCTCGCCGCGGCCGCGGGCGCCGCGACGACCAGCGCGCCGAGCACCAACGCGGCCGTCAGGCGTGCACGGCCCGCTCCACTCACCGCCGCATTGTCGAGTGAGCTGCGGACGGGCCGCGGCTCGCCGGAGGCGCCGTCCTACGAAGTCGCGGACGTACCGTCGCCGTCGCCGCGCTTCAGCACGGTCGTCGCCACCTTGATGCCGAAGCGGCCCGGGATGAGCGCGACGTCCCAGATCTGGTTGACGATGCTGCCGCCGGGCAACTCCTCCGCAATCGCCTCGACGATCTCCTCCGAGGTCTCGAGTATGTCCTCGCCCGCGTCCACGACGCCGTCGGCCACGTCGCCTGCCATCGAGATGGACGCGGTCGCGATCTCCACGGTGACCGCAGGGGCGAGCTGCTCGAGCGTGTCGCGCACTGCCTGCACGGCATCGTCGCGCGCCTGCTCGAGGTCGCGGTGAGCCGCCTCGGGTCCCTCGCGGAACACGCGCCACCACTTCCAGCCCGTCACCTGCCCGGCCCGGACCATGAGAGCGGTCAAGAGCACGAGCCCGACGATCAGCCAAGCCACCCCCAGGACGAGCGCCGCGAGCCAGTCGGACATCGCGGTCGCGAGCCCTTGGAAGGCCGCGACGTTCACGAACACGAATGCCGTGAGGAACGCGAAGGCGACGAGGACGGCGGCCGCGACGTCGCGGACGGTGCGCCTGACCTCGGGCATGTGGCGCGAGGTCTCGAGCTGGGCCTCGCAGAATGCGAGCACGCTCACGTTCCGGCCGAGCTGGACCAGCAGCTCCGTGACGGACTGCTTCTCGTCCTGCTCCGCGGCCTCGTCCTCGGCGGGAGGAGCGTCAAGCGGCTCGACCGTCTCCGTCTCCCTGTCCGTCGCGACCTCCTCGCTCGTCGGCGGCGAGTCTATCGCCGCATTCCAACGGGAGCCGAAAGCCGGTCTATCCTCTCGACGAGGAGTCCGGCCGACGAAGGCAGGAAGGAGCGCCGGAAGGTCGTACGAGGAAGGTCGTACCACGGGGTCCTCAGACGTCTACGCCGAGGAGGTGGCGGTTGAAAGGGCCGATGACAGGATGGATCACGTTCGCGGCCGTGATGTTGCTCGTGATCGGTGTCCTCGACTTCATCGAGGGGCTGGTCGGGATCGTCCGGAACAACTACTACGTGATCCACGGAGACCAGCTGATCGTCTTCGACACGACGACGTGGGGCTGGCTCACGATGCTCTGGGGGATCGTGCTGGTCCTCGCGGGTATGGCGCTGTGGAGCGGCGCCGGCTGGGCGCGTTGGTTCACGATCATCATCGTGTGCATCAACATCGTCGGGCAGCTGAGCTGGCTCGGCGCGTCCGCGTACCCGCTGTGGACGCTGGTGATCATGACCCTGAACATCATCGTGCTCTACGCGCTGTGTGCTCGCTGGGAGGGGTTCCCCGAGCAAGCAGGCAGGCAATCAGGCGCGATGTGACGAACGGAACGTGACGGGCCGGGCACACTCCGTGCCCGCCCGTCCGGGCCGGTCAGGCTCACTGCACGCTCACGACTCTCGTTGCGACAGGCGTTCGGCGAGATCGGCGTGCGTGAGGTCCTGAGGGAGGGAGCCCGGTCCCAGCATGTAGCTCTCCACGAGAGCCGTGAGGATCTCGTCGCGGTGCACGTGCTCGTAGCGGGAGGCGCGCTCCTCCGGGTCCTGTGTCTCATACCCGTCGTTCGCCCAGACCTCGAGCGCGACGCTGATATTCGCGAGCCGCTGACGAACAGCTCTGGCCTCAGCGTAGTGCTCGAGCGACTCGTGGAGCCCCGACCCTGCGAGCAACGCGGCGGACACATCGTGCACGTCCTGCATCGTCATCGACAAGCCCTGACCCTGGAGCGGGTTCTCGTAGCCCGCGGCATCGCCGACCAGGACCACGCCGTCCGCAATCGGGAACGGTGCGCGGCTGTCCTCGCCCGGGAAGGTCGCGCACGGGCCCGCGGGTAGCGCGTCGTCCCAGCCGGCGATCTCGCTCAGGCAGGCGAGCTTGCTCGCGGCCAGGAACCGCTGCGCGCCGTCGGGACCTGCGAACCGGGCGCGATCCGCAGTCGGAAAGCAGAAGTACAATCGCGCGCGTCCGGCCCGCTGCGGGAACGAGAAGAAGAGCAGGTCGGACTCTCGAGCCTGCAGGTTGACCTCGCGAGCGCTGCCGTCGATGCCTTCAGCGAGCAGGCCGGCGACCAAGTGCGCCGGTGGATCGACCTCGAACGGGATCGCGGCCTGGGCGCGGACCGAGGAACGTCGTCCGTCCGCACCGACGACCAGTCGCGCGGTCGTCTGCTGCTGCGTCCCGTCGCCGTCGGTCCAGCGGACCGACGGCAGGTCTCCGGGCTCGACCTGCACGTGCCCGACGCCGAAGCGAACGTCGGCACCGGCTGTCGCCGCCGCCTCGGCGAGCGCAGCACACGCCGTCGGGTGGTCGATGTTGATCGACCCTTCCACCTCCGGGAACGCAGCGCCGGCGTCGTCTCGCTCGGGGTCGCTTTCACCCTCGTCGTAGCTCTCCACCCAGCGAACGACGATCGCGCCTGCATCGAGCAGCGTCTGCTCGATCCCGAGCTCGCGGGCGAGGCGCGCTCCCCACGACCAGAGGATCTCGCCGCGCACGTGATCCCGGTATCGCGTTTGACGCTCGAGCACGACGACGTGCGCGCCTGCCCTTGCGAGAACGGTCGCGAGCGCGGCGCCGGCGATGCCTCCGCCGACGACGACGTAGTCGGGCCGATCCACCGCGTGATTCTCGCGTCGCTGTTTCAGGCGGTCAACCTCGCGCGCATGGCATCCTCGTCGCACGTCCGTCCGACGTTCGATTCGAGTCGAGGAGGTCGATCTGATGCGTGTTCGGTGGTTCGGCCAGTCCGCGTTCCTGCTCTCCGGTGAGAAGGATGTGTTCCTCGACCCGTTCGGGGACATGAGCGCGGCGGCCGCGCGCGGACTTCGCTTCGACTTTCCGTCGATCGATGGGGTGACCGCCGATCTCCTCCTCGTCACGCACGAGCACGGGGACCACAACGCGGTCGACGTGATCGGCGGCTCGCCGGTGGTACTCCGGTCGAGGGCGGGACGCCTCGAATCGCCGATCGGAGAGGTGATCGCCGTCGCATCGGAGCACGACGACGTCGCCGGGACGACACGTGGTGGGAACACGATCTTCTGCTTCGAGCTCGACGGCCTGCGGATCTGCCACCTCGGCGACTTCGGCCAACCTGCGTTGCGGCCGGAGCAGCGCGAGGCGGTCGGCGAGGTCGACGTCCTCTTCATCCCAGTCGGCGGCGGACCGACCGTCGGCGGCGCGGCGGCGGCGGACGTCGTGCGGGCGCTCGCCCCGCGCCTCGTCGTGCCGATGCACTACCGGACGCCGGCCCTCGGCTTCCTCGACCCGCCCGACGAGTTCCTCGACGCTCTCGGCGCACGGATCGAGCGCCTCGAGAGCTCCGAGGCCGAGGTCGAGGGCCTGTTGGGGACGAAGGAGGCGCCGACGGTCGCCCTGCTGGCTCCGCCGGCCGGCTGACGTCGCCTTTTCCAGAAAGCGGAGCGATCACTCCGCTTTCTGCTACCGTGGGGCGGTGACTCCGGTCGGAGCCGAGACAAAGCTGCGCAGCGATGCGCGGCGCAACAGGGAGCAGCTCGTCGCGAGCGCGCGCGAGCTCTTCGCCGAGGAGGGCGTCGACGTCTCGGTCGAGGAGATCACCCATCACGCGGGCGTCGGCATGGGCACGCTGTACCGCCACTTCGCGACGAAGGACGACCTGATCGACGCGGTTCTCGAGGACGCGTTCGGCGAGATCGTCGAGCTCGCGGAACGGGCGGCTGCCGAGGACGACGCGTGGGCGGGTTTCTGCACGTTTCTCGAGCAGGCGCTCGCGCTGCACGCAGCGAACCGCGGGCTCAAGGACGTGCTCGCGACTCGCACCTACGGACGGCAGCACGCGGAGGCGATGCGCGCGCGTCTTCGGCCGCTGCTGAAGCGGCTGATCGTGCGAGCGCAGGAACAGGGCACCCTGCGCGGGGACTTCACCGCGGAGGACCTGCCACTCGTCTTCTGGACGGGCGACCGCGTGATCGAGACGACCGAGGGTTTCGCCCCGAACCTGTGGCGCCGGTATCTCGGCCTGCTGCTCGATGGGCTCCGTATCGAGGCGGCGACGCCGCTCGCGCGCCCGCCGATGACCCGCGCGCAGCTCGAACGGGCAAGGCACGAGGGATGAGCGAGACAGCGAACGGGCGCAAGACCGGTCGCGCGCTGTGGACCGTGTTCGGCGCGCTCATGCTCGGCATGTTCCTCGCCGCGCTTGACCAGACGATCGTCTCGACCGCGCTGCCGACGATCGTGGGCGACCTCGGCGGTCTGAGCCACCTCTCCTGGGTCGTCACCGCCTACCTGCTCGCCTCGACGGTATCGACGCCGATCTACGGCAAGCTCGGCGACATGATCGGGCGCAAGCCGGTCTACCTCGCCGCGATCATCATCTTCCTCGCGGGCTCGATGCTCGCAGGCCTGTCCCAGACGATGGGCGAGCTGATCGGCTTCCGCGCGCTGCAGGGGATCGGCGCGGGCGGCCTGATGGTCAGCGCGCAGGCGATCATCGGCGACATCGTCCCGCCGCGCGAACGTGGCCGCTACATGGGCCTGATCGGCTCGGTGTTCGCCGTCGCGTCGGTCGCCGGGCCGCTGCTCGGCGGCTTTCTCGTCGACACGTTGTCGTGGCGCTGGGTCTTCTACGTCAACCTGCCGATCGGTGCGCTCGCGGTGGTGATCGTGGTCACCCGCCTGCACCTGCACACGCCGACCGTTCGGCACCGCATCGACGTTCTCGGCGCGACGCTGCTCAGCGGCAGCGTCGGCGCGTTGATCATGCTCGCGACCTGGGGCGGGAGCCAGTACGCCTGGGGCTCGCCGCAGATCGCGGTGCTGGGCATCACCGGCGTCGTCCTCCTCGTGCTCTTCATCTGGTGGGAGTCGCGCGCGTCCGAGCCGATCCTGCCGCTCAAGCTGTTCCGCTCGCGCGTCTTCAGCATCGCCAACGCGATGGGCTTCACGATCGGAATGGCGATGTTCGGCGCTATCGTCTTCATCCCGCTGTACCTGCAGCTCGTGTACGGCGCGAGCCCCACCTCGTCCGGCCTGCGCCTACTGCCGTTGATGGCCGGACTGTTGGTCGCCGCGGTGCTCTCCGGTCGCGTGATCTCACGCGTCGGGCGCTACAGGATCTTCCCGATCCTCGGGACTGCGGTGCTCGTGATCGGCATGTTCCTGCTCTCGAGGCTCCAGGTCGGGACGGCCCCGCTGCTCGCGTCGCTGTACATGCTGGTCGTCGGCGTCGGCATCGGGCTCGTCATGCAGGTGCTCGTGCTCGTCGTCCAGAACGACGTCTCGCCGCGGGAGATCGGAGTCGCGACGTCGACGGCGACGTTCTGCCGCTCGATGGGTGGCTCGTTCGGCGTCGCCATCTTCGGGACGATCTTCGCCTCCCGGCTCGCGGGACAACTCTCGAAGCTTCCCGACGCGGTCACCGCACGACTCGGCAGCGGCGTCCACATCAACCCGGAGCAGGCGAAGCTCCTGCCGCCCGCGATCCACGCCGACTTCCTGAACGCGTTCGCGCACTCGCTACACGGCGTCTTCCTGTTCGGGATGGTGCTGACGGTCATCCCGCTCGTTCTCGCATGGCTGCTGCCCGAAGTGCCGCTACGCGCGACGCTCGGCGACGAGAGCGAGCCGGCGGCGCCGGTCGAAGGACAAGACCTTGGCCCGCGGGTCCGCGTGGGCCACCCGCGGCACGAGCGCGCCTAGCCGACGCACATCCGCGTGTGCGCCACTCCGACGCGATGAGTCGTCGTGCGCGCGCCGTACAGTGAGGCGAGTGGACGAGCAGGTTGCCGATGCGACTCGCAGGACCCGTCTCGCCAACGAGCGCACGTACCTCGCCTGGCTGAGGAGCGGCCTGACTGCGATGGCGGTCGCTATCGCGGTCGGCAGGATCATCCCGGGCCTGGCGCACGTGTCGCGCTGGCCGTACGAGGTCGTCGGAGGTGGCGTCGCTGTGTTCGCCGTGCTCCTGACGGCGTACGGGGCCCAGCGCTACGTGAGAGTCGAGCGCGCGCTCAAGGCGGGGAGGTTCGCGCCGTTCGAGACCAAGGATGCAACTGTCGTCGCAGTGCTCGGAGTCGTCCTGAGCATCGCGATGCTCGTGCTCATCTTCATCCACTAGCGCGTTCGGCAGGACCTCGAGTCGCTACGCGGAACTGAACCGGGCACATGGTTGCCGACCCCACACGTTCGCTGTCGCCGGCGGACGAGAAGACGCGCGCCCCCGTCGGGCGTGTACGTCCGCATCTGCGTCTCGTCGAGCCTCCGCGCGCCGATCCCGGGCCGATCAGTCCGGAGCTCGTGCTCGTCTGCCCCGAGCTCGCGCGCCTGATCAGAGAGGGGAGCGAGCACGACTCGTCCGCGAGCTCGAGGGGCGGGAGCGAGCCCGGTCGCGCGTGGGGCGGGCGCGGGCCCGAGTCGCTCCGCTTCGACACGGACGATCTGCGGCTCGAGCGACAAGGCATCTCGCTCGAGCGCCGGACCCGCGACGGGGCTGCACGCTGGATCCTTCAGCTCCCGCGCGGCGAGGTCGTGCACATGCCGGGCGATGTCGTCTCGATGCGACCGCCCGAACGCATCCGCGAGTTGATCCGGACTGCGACGGACGACGCCCCGCTCGGTCCGGCCGAGTGGAAGTTCGACGACGCCCGCGCCACGCGGCTGCAGGCGTACGTGCTCGAGCAGCGGGACGCGTTGCTCCGGCACGATCCCGGCGCACGACTCGGCACCGACCCCGAGAACCTGCACCAGGTTCGCGTCGCCGCGCGGCGTCTTCGCACCTCTCTGCGCATGGCCCACAGCCTCGTCGACGACGAGTGGGCGGACCCGGTGCGGGCCGAGCTGGGTGAGCTCGGTCGCGCCGCGGGCCCCGTGCGCGACCTCGACGTCCTCCTCGAACGCCTGAACGGAGAGCTCGCAAGTCTCGACGCGAGCGAGCTGGACAGCGCCGAGGCGATCCTCTCCTCGCTCGAGGCGGATCGACGGCGACTTCACGAGCAGCTCGTGCAAGCTCTCGACGACCCCGCCTACCGAGAGCTGCTCGAGCGGCTGGGAGCGCCCATCCGCATCGCTGCGAGCCCAGGCAGGCGAACGCTGCGCAAGCTCGCCGAACGCGAGCTCGATCGAGTCGTGAAGGACGTCGAGCGAATCGGCGCCGACCCGAGCCCCGAGGCAATGCATGCGATGCGGATCAAGGTGAAGCGGATGCGCTACGCGTTCGAGCTCGGCGGCGAGCCCTCGAAGCACCGCACGGTGCGGGTCGTCGACGCCGCGAAGGCCCTCCAGGATTTGCTCGGCGACCACCACGACACCGTCGTGGGAGAACAGCGGCTGAAGGCCTTCGTCGGCGGCGATCCGGATCGGTCGGTCGCGTTCGTCGCAGGACGTCTGGCCGAACGCGAGCGGTTCAGGCGTGAGCAGGTCGAGCGGCACCTTCCCGCAGCGTGGCGGCAGCTTCGCCGTACCTCCGGGAATCTCCGATAACGCGGGCGTCGGTCCGGCGTCGCTGGCTGTCGAAGCCGGCCTGACCCGTGCGCGTCTAACAAAAGGCGATCTTCGCGGTCGCATCCGTGGAGACGATGCGTTGGGGTCGGACGCGGCGCGCGGCCGCGTCTCCTTCCACATATCGGAACACAATGTTGACAAGTCGAAAAGAAGCTGCGACGTTCGCCTCGCTTTCCGGTGAGCGGCGGGCTACGAAAGGGAGGGCGTCATCTTGGACGAGCTCGTGAGGAACTCCGGCGGTGCGCTGTCGAGACGAGAGGTGCTGAAGCGCGCGGGCGTCGGTGCAGGTGGGTTGATGCTCGGTGGTGCGTTCGTCGATCCGGCGTGGGCGCGACCGAGGGCCGAGGATGCGTCGAACACGATCACGATCGGCGTCGTCAGTCCGCGGACCGGCCCGGCAGCAGGCTTCGGCGAAGGCGATCCGTACATCGTCGGCGTCGCGCGCAAGGCGCTCGCCACGGGCCTGACGATCGGTGGGAAGCACTACTCCGTCAACGTCATCGAGAAGGACAGCCAGTCGACTCCGGCGCGCGCAGCGCAGGTCGCGAACGATCTCATTCACGGAAACAACGTCGACCTGATGCTCGCCACCTCGACGCCGGAGACCGTCAATCCTGTCTCGGACGCGTCCGAGGCCGCACGTGTGCCGTGCATCTCGACGGTGGTTCCGTGGGAGGCCTGGTACTTCGGCCGCGGCGCGAAGCCGGGCGGCCCGTCGCCCTTCCGCTACACGTACCACTTCAGCTTCGGCGTCGCGCAGTTCGCCTCGGCGTACGAGCATCTCTGGCCGCAGGTCAAGACGAACAAGCGTGTCGGCGTGATGTGGCCGAACGACGACGACGGCAACGCGATTCGCGCGGCGCTGGGACCGCTGCTCGAAAAAGCTGGGTACAAGATCGTCGATCCCGGCGCGTACGCCGACGGCACGAACGACTACTCGTCGCAGATCGCGAAGTTCCGGTCGAACAACTGCCAGATCTTCAACACGTTCCCCATCCCGCCGGACTTCACGACCTTCTGGCGCCAGGCGGCCCAGCAGGGATACACGTCGAAGGTGAAGATCGCGCAGATCGCGAAGACGGGCCTCTTCCCCTCGCAGGTCAGCGTGCTTGGGAAGCTGGGCTACAACCTCGCAAGCGGCGCGTACTGGACGCCGACGTATCCGTACACGTCGTCGCTGACGAAGTTGACCTCGAAGCAGATCGGCAACGGGTACTCGAAGCAGAGCGGCAGGGAGTGGAACCAGCAGCTCGGCGCGACGATGGCGCTCTTCGACGTGGGCATCGCTGCGCTGAAGGCGAGCAAGAACCCCAAGGACAAGGACGCCGTCGCGAACGCCGTGAAGACGCTCTCGGTGAACACACCGGTCGGCCATCTGCACTGGGGCACGGGAGGCGCGCACAATCCGGTGCCCAACGTCGTCACAACGCCTATCATCGGCGGCCAGTGGAGACACACTCCCGGCAAGCGGTTCTCGCTCGACTTCCTCCTCTGCGAGCACTCCGCCGACCCGCACGTCCCGATCCAGTCGCATTTGAAGGCGTACTAGTCGAGAACAACTGAATGGCCTCGGCCGACGGCACAGTGGTGCTTGCCGCGGCCGGCGTCCGGAAGCGGTTCGGGTCGCTCGTCGTCCTCGACGGCGTCGACCTGACGGTTCGTGCGGACGAGGCGATCGGCATCGTCGGGCCCAACGGCGCCGGCAAGACGACGCTGCTGAACGTCCTCGCCGGCGCGCTCCGTCCCAGCGGCGGCCACGTCTTCCTCCGGGAGGTCGACGTGACCGCCGCGAGTGCGGCGAAGCGGTGCCGCATGGGGATCGGCCGCGCGCATCAGATCCCGCGCCCGTTCGGGGACATGACGGTCTTCGAGAACGTCTTCGTCGGCGCGGCCACGGGCGGCCGTCTCGGCAAGAAGGCCGCGTACTCCCGGTGCATCGACGTGCTCGAGCGGTGCAACCTGATCGACCTCGCGAACAGGCGTGCCGAGAGCCTCGGCCTGCTCCACCGCAAGCGCCTCGAGCTCGCGCGAGCGCTCGCGACCGGTCCCGACGTGTTGCTGCTCGACGAGATCGGCGCCGGCCTCACCGACGCCGAGGCGGCCGAGCTGATCGAGACGATCCGCGAGATCCGGCGACAGAAAATCGCGGTCGTTTGGATCGAGCACATCGTCCACGTGCTCGTCCAGGTGGTCGCCCGCCTCGTGTGCATGGACGCGGGCCGCGTCATCGCAGACGGTGAGCCCGACGTCGTGATGAAGGACTCGGCTGTGATCGACGCGTTCCTGGGCAGCGAGGTCGCCTGATGCTGCTCGAAGTGCAGGCGCTCGAAGCGAGGCACGGGCTGCTGCAGGCGGTGCGCGACGTGTCGCTCAAGGTCGCCGAGGGCGAGACGCTGGCGCTCGTCGGCGCGAACGGCGCGGGGAAGACGACCCTGCTGCGGACGATCGCCGGCGGTCACCGCGCTGCGGCGGGCCGCGTGCTCTTCGACGGCACGGACGTCACGCGTAGCTCGGCGCACAAGCGCGTGCGGATGGGGATCGCACTCGTTCCGGAAGGGCGACACCTGTTTCCCCGGCTGACCGTGGACGAGAACCTGCGGGTGGCCGGGGGAAACGGCAGGAAGGGGCCGTGGAGCCTCGACGCCGTCTACGCCGCGTTCCCGAACCTGGAGCCGCTGCGCCGACATCGTGCAGGGACGCTCTCGGGCGGTGAGCAGCAGGCGACGGCGATCGGCCGCGCGCTGATGACCAACCCGCGGCTCCTGCTGGTGGACGAGGCGTCGCTCGGGCTGTCACCCGTCGCGGTCGACGGCGTCTACCGCTCGCTGCAGACGGTGATCGAGAGCGGCGCGACGATCATCCTCGTGGAGCAGGACCTCCGCCGCGCGATGAAGGTCGCAACGCGCATCAGCTGCATGCTCGAGGGCCGGATCGTGCTCGAAGGAACGCCGTCGGAGCTCACGCGCGAGGCGGTCGTCGACGCGTACTTCGGCCTTCGAGAGGCCGGCACGTCGCAGGCGACCGCATGACCTGGGTCAACTCCATCGTCCACGGCATCTTCCTCGGCGGCGTGTACGCGCTGCTGGCGGCGGGCCTCTCGCTGATGTTCGGCGTGATGCGCATCATCAACCTCGCGCACGGCTCGCTGGCGCTCGTCGGTGCGTATGCGGCGTACGTGTTCGTCGAACACACCGGCCTGAGCGCGTACGCAGCCATCCCCCCGGTCGTGCTCGGGATGTTCGTCGTCGGCTATCTGCTCCAGCGCACGATGCTCGAGCGCAGCCTCCGCGCGGGCGTTCTCGTCCCGCTGCTGACGACGTTCGGGCTGCTGGTGATCATCGGCAACCTCCTGGAGCGGATCTTCTCTCCCGATCCGAAGTCGTTAAATCCCGGTGTCCTCGGGACGACCACGTGGCAGATCACCGGCACCCTCTCGATCTCGCCGTTCGAGGTGCTCGAGCTCGGCGTCGCCGTGCTCGTGCTCGGCGTCCTGCAGCTGTATCTCACGCGGACGCGCATGGGTCGCGAGCTTCGCGCCACGTCGGAGGATCCCGACACGGCAGAGCTCGTCGGCATCGACTCGCGCGCCGTCTACGCGCGCGCGGCCGCGATTGCGGTCGGGACCGCGGCACTGGCGGGGATCTTCTTCGGCATGCGCTCGTCGTTCGACCCCTCGAGCGGCCCGACCGAGCTCATCTATGCGTTCGAGGCGGTCGTCATCGGCGGGCTCGGCTCGCTCTGGGGGACGCTGGTGGGAGGAATCGTCCTCGGCGTCGCGCAGACGATCGGTGCCCAGATCGACCCGCAGTACTTCGACCTCGCGGGTCACCTCGTCTTCTTGGTCGTGCTGCTCGTCAGGGCGGCGATCGAGTCCGGTGCGATCGGCAGTACGCGCGGGGTGACCGCATGAGCAGCGCGACCGGGACCGGCTCGGTGCCGGTGCGCCGCGCCCGCGTGCAGCGGTGGAACCCGCTCTCGCTCGGGTTCTGCTGTGCGCTCGTCGGGCTCGTGGTCGCGCTCGCGTTCGTGCCCGTCGTCATGAGCGAGAACGCGATGCAGAAGCTCACGACGCTCTACATCCTCGTGATCATGGCGGCGATGTGGAACGCGCTCGCCGGCTACGGCGGGCTCGTCTCGGTCGGACAGCAGGCGTTCATCGGCATCGCTGCCTACGGCGCGATCTTCCTCGGGCACCAGCACACCGTCGAGCCGTTCCTCGCCATGCTGCTGGCGGCGCTGATCGCGGGCGTGATCGCGATCCCGGTCGGCCTGATCGTGCTCAACCTCCGCGGCGGCGCGTTTGCCATCGGCACGTGGGTGATCGCCGAGATCTTCGCCATCCTCGTCGCCTTCGACAGCAAGCTGGGCGCGGGCACCGGCATTTCCTTCCTCGAGCTGAACTTCTTCACTCCCCGCCACCTGCTGGAGTACACGTACTGGTCCGCGCTCGGCTCGACCGCGGTGCTGCTGCTGATCCTCTTCATCCTGCTCCGCACGCGGCTGGGCGCGTCGCTGCAGGCGATCCGCGACGACGAGGGCGCGGCCGCTTCGGTGGGCACCCGCGTGATGCTCGGGAAGGGCATCCTCTTCGTGCTCGCCGGGCTCGGCTGCGGCGCGGCCGGCGCGTTGACGCTCGCGAACCAGTTGTTCATCCAGCCCGACTCGATCTTCAGCGTCAACTACTCGGCGCTGATGATCTTCATGGTCCTGGTCGGTGGCATCGGCACCTTCGAGGGGCCGATCATCGGCGCCATCGTCCTGTTCGTGATCCAGAACGAGGTCGGCGACCACTGGTGGTACTACACGTTGCTCGGCTCCGTCGCGATCGCGTTCGCGCTGTTCCTGCCGCGCGGTCTCTGGGGGACGGTCGTCGACCGCTACAACGTGCGCCTGCTCCCGGTCGGCTACCGGCTCAGGCTGCTCGGAGGCCCGGCGCTCGCGAAGTCGGAGGAGCCGGAGCCCGCAGCGGACTGAGTTCTTCGAGACGTAGGCGGCCGGAGCGACCGCTCAGTTCTCCGCGGGCTCGTGCTCCGCGAGCCATGCCTTCGCGACGCGTTTCTGCGCTCGTGTCAGCCAGGCCTCGACCACGAGGTCTCGCAGCTCGTCGCGGTCGAGCCGGGTGAGGTTCGGGATTCGCACGAGCACGGCGGCGTAGCCGTCGAAGTGCGGCGTCGTGAAGTAGATGCCGCGGTCGTCGGACAGGATCAGCTCCTTGACGTCGAGATCGGCGACGCGGAACACGAGCACGTCGTCGAGCAACTCGCCGGTGTCCGGATCGACTGCATCCCGTCTTCGCGTGCGGTGGAAGCAGAACATCTTCCCGTGGACGAGGTATGTCGGGCGTCCGTCCTGCACGTCCTTCGTCGTCTGCGGCATTGCCAGCGCGAGCTCGTCGAGGTCCGACATCGTCGCCATCGGTCGCCACTCTGCCAGCTTGTCGTCCGCTCGTGAGCTCAGGGTCGGTGAGGTCTGGCAGTCTTGGCCCCATGACCGATACGACTTCGTTCCTCACCGAGCCGCCGGACGACAGTGCGGTGGCGGCCGCCTACGACACAGACGTCGCGTCGGGCGGCTACATCAAGAACTACACGCGTGCCTGGTGCTGGCGGCCCGACGTGCTGTCCGCGTACAGGGCGCTGCACTCGGGCCTCCTCGACTCGTCGACCCTGTCGCCGAGCGAAGTCGCCGTCATCGTCGCCGCCACCGCAGCCGCGCGCGGCGATTCGTACTGCTCGCTCGCGTGGGGGACGAGGCTCGCGGAGCTCCGCGGCCCGGAGACGGCGGCCCAGGTCGTTCGGGGGCTCGAACCGGAGGAGCTGTCGAGACGCGAGGACGCGCTGATGACGTGGTCGCGTCAGGTCGTGCGAGATCCGAACGCCACGACCGGCGCCGACGCGGAGTGCCTCCGCGAGGCGGGGCTCGACGACCGCGAGATCTTCGAAGCGACCATGCTGATCGGTCTGCGACTCATGTTCTCGACGATCAACGACGCGCTCGGCGTCAGGCCCGACCGGGAGCTCGTGGTACAGGTGCCCGAGCCGGTTCGCGAAGCGGTCGCGTTCGGGCGCAGCCCTAGCCCGCCGGCTTGAGGGCGCCGCTCTGGACGATGCTGCGTGCCTCGGCGGCACTCGGTGCATAGACCTCGACCTGGTACGGCAGTGTCTTGAAGACGACGTGGATGTTGCGCGGGCTGCCCGGCTCCGTCACCGCAACAGCACCGTTCGGGAGGTCGACCATGTCGAGGTTTTGCTTCTTCGCAATCGCCTCGACGCGCGCGTATGCGTCCGGCTGGGCGTAGGTCGCGACGACGACGAAGTTCGGCCGCTTGTCGCCCGCCTTTGCGGAGCCGGTGAGGTAGCGGACGTACGTGCTACCGCTCGACGCGCGGGTGAACTCGATCCTCGTGCCGGCGCGGGATCCCGCCCAGTAGACGGGCTGACCGAGCGCTCTTGCCATCTGCCGGAGGGTCACCGCCGACACGATCTCGGGCTTGACGGCCACGATCGCCGGCATCGGCACCGCGCTCTCGGTCGAGGTCGTGCTGGCTCCAGACGAGGACGAGTCGAGCTGCCACACCGAGACGGCTGCGCCGGCGAACACCGCCACAGCTACGACGGCTGCGATCAAGAGACGGCGTCGGTCGTGTTGCGGGGACGAGGCGTTCATCGGATGGTCGTAGCATGCATCGTCTCAGCCCACGGGCGGCACGGTCTCGATCCAGTCGAGGTTCATCCGGCACAAAGAGGCAGGTGCGTCGTGCTGAAGCAGGCGATCCTTCGCCCGCGGCCGGAGCAGGAGCGGGCCGAGCGTCGCTCCGCCGCCGCCGGTGCCCGGGCCGAGCTTCGGTAGCGAGACCGCGAGGGTGAGGCGATGTGCGCCTGCCGGAAGATCGACCGTCCCGAGCCCGAGCCATTGACCCGCGTTCTGGAGCTGACGGGTGGCGCTGCCGATGCGCGAGCCGTCCACGGAGACCGTCAGTCGGCCGCGGATCGATCCGCCGACCCAGATCGTGTAGCGGTCGCTTCGGGGAACGCGGACGTCGAGCGAGAGCGTCGCGCTGCGATTCGGCATCAACGCCCCGCCGGTCAGGGGTGTCCAGCCCTTTGGGAGCCGTGCGAGGTCGAGCGACCAGACGAGGTTCACCGGCCGTGGGTACGCGATCAGGGGGGCGCGCACGGCGATCCTCCGTACCCGAACGCAGCTCGGAATTGCCCCGGGCTGGAGGGCGCTGCCCAGTGGAAGATGCGCCGTGATCGCCGGCGTCGGCTGCCGCTGCCATACCTGGTACCAACGTCCCTGCCAGACGAGCACGTACGGCGCAGGCGGACGCGACACCGTGGGCGAGTTGCGGAGCACGAGCGTGCGGTAGACGAGCAGGTCGGCCAAGCGGATCTGGTCGATGTCGACGTACTGGCCTTTCGCGGCCGTTCGTCCGTCTCGGAGAACGATCGGACGGCGTCTCAGCTCGGACACTCCTTCCGGATCGAGTCGCCGGAGGAAGTGCCGGTCGCCGTACGGCTGGTATTCGGTCATCAGTGTCGGTCCGTCCCCGGCGAACCGTGCACCGATGTGTTGCAGCTCCCTGAGTTGCGAGTAGGGCGCGAGCGAGACGTCGTGGTAGGCGAGCGCGTTCGACCACGCGACACCGCAGACGAGCAGTACCGCGACGAGCACGGCGGCGCCGAGCGAAGCGAGTCGCGCGAGACGATGCCGCAGGAGCGCGCTCGAGGCGAGCCCGACGCAGCCCACTCCGGCAGCGAGCAGGACGAACGGCGATCCGATCGCGAGCGCCTTGCCTCCGACCCAGGGCGAGCCGAAGGCGACGGAGACGATCGCCCCGGTCAGCGCGCTTGCGACGGCAAGCGGGACGCCAAGTGCCTTCCTGCCCAGGCTGAACGCGAGACCCGCGAGCGCGGCGGCGACCGCGAGCAGGATCAGGAGGCCGGTCGCGAGCCGATGGTGTGGGTCGACGCGGAAATCGCCGCTCGGCCAGATCCCGACGATCTGGATGAAGTGCAAGGGGTGGAGGAGGTTCCCCAGCTGAGAGGTGCTCGTCAGCACCAACCGGTTCGAGCCGCTGTAGAAGCTCCCGGCAGATGCGAGCGCCGGAACGAGCAGCACGACCGCTGTTGCCACGCCTACGGCGATCTTCCGCGGCGCGTGGCGGACGACGGGGACGAGGACCGGCACGAGCGGTACGAGCCAGACGAGGCCGGCGAGGCTGAACGTCTCGAGGAGCGCGGCGCAGACGATGCCGAGCGGCACGAGGCTCCCGGCGCGAACCGGCGCCTCCAGCTCGGCCGCGAGGGCCGCCGCAGCGGCGATCAGCGTTACCGCCGCAAGCTCCTTGACTCCACCCCAGAGCGCGTATCCGTAGAGCAGCGCCGGCTGCGCCGCCACGAACGCCACCGCCGCGCGCAAGGGGCGCCGGCCGATCACCGGCGCAGCGAGCTGATAGAGGCAAAGCGCGAGCAGCCCCGCGTTGAGCGAAAGCCACGGCTGGTAGAGCCACGCCGAGTCCAGCCGAACGAGCTCGTGCCCGATGCCGAGCGGCAGCACCGACCCGAGTGGATAGCCGTGGGCGAGATAGCCGGCGAGCGTCGCCTCGTAGCTCGAGGGCGCGAGCCCCGCCAGGCTCCGACCATGTTCCATCGCGCGGTCGGCCAGCGCGAGGAACGTCGCCGTATCGTCGAGCTCGATGTACCCGGCGAAGGTCGGCGTCCCGCTTGCGATCACCGGTGCGCCGAAGCAGAGGAAGACCAGAGCTCCGGCACCGAAGGCCCAGCCCTCGAGTCGTCGCCACCTCCCCAGGACGAGACCGGCCGCGCCGAGCGCCGCGACGAGCGGAGTCGTCCAGCGTGCGCCCCACGAGACGCTGACGGTGATCGACGAGATCGCGACGATCGTCGCGATCCCGACCGGGAGCAGGAGCGGGGCAGGCAGCGGGGTCGACGCAAGTCGCTCGACCAGCAGGCCGAGGCCGAGCGCGAGCATCGCGAGCACGAGCGGGAACACGATCCACGCGACGACCATCGCCACGACGGTTCGGAGCGTAATCCGCCCGCGCCGAACGGGTCGTCGTGCTCCTCGGACGTGCGTCGGCGAGTCGGGGAGGCCGTCGAGCGTCATTGTTAGACTCGCCCGCGTGCAAAGCCGACCGAGGGCGGCCGCGTTCGTGTTCTCTGTTGCCGTCGCGGTCGTGGCGCTTTTCGCCGTCGTCAGTCCGCCGCGCGGGACCGCCGCTGGACGCGCGACTGCCGCCTCCACCGATGTCGTGTACGGCTGCGCGCCGAGCGCGGGCGCCCATGTGCTCCGTGTGAAGGACGCCCCCGGACGGTGCGGCGCAGGTCAGCTCGAGGTCGACTGGCCGCGCAGCGACCAGCGGGCGAGTCGCACGGTCTACGGCTGCATCGCGTCCACGACCGGGATCCTGAGCACGTACCAGACGAGCCCGAGTTGCGCCGCCGGGAGCTCGAAGCTGACCTGGCTCGCGCTCGCAGGTGCGAGCCAGGTGACGGACGTCCACGTCTGCGTGAACCGCAAGACCCACGTCACCCGCCTGGTGCAGGCACTGCAGGGCTGCGTCGCGCGCACCGAGTTCAGGTTGAGCTGGCCGAGCACGAATGCGTCCTCGTCCGGGACTCCCGGGCCACAGGGGCCGACTGGCCCGACCGGTCCGCAAGGTTCGCAAGGATCCGCTGGGGCTGCGGGTCCGGCAGGGAGCGCTGGTCCGGCGGGCGCCGCGGGCGCGACCGGCCCGGCGGGCGCGGCGGGCGCCACTGGCGCGGCGGGCGCCACTGGTCCGGCGGGCGCGGCGGGCGCGACCGGCCCGGCCGGTCCTCAGGGCGTCCAGGGCCCGGCGGGTCCTCAGGGGCCGATCGGAGCGACCGGCGATACCGGCGCCACCGGCCCGCAGGGTGCGACGGGCGACACGGGCGCAACCGGCGCCGAAGGGGCGACCGGCGACACGGGTGCAACGGGGCCGCAAGGAGCGACCGGCGACACGGGCGCTGCTGGAGCGACCGGCGCGCAAGGCCCGCAGGGCATCCAGGGACCTGTGGGTCCTCAAGGCCCGATCGGTGCGACCGGGCCGATCGGACCGACCGGTCCACAGGGGGCGACCGGCGATATCGGGGCGACGGGGGCGACGGGGGCGACGGGTGATACGGGGCCCCAGGGGATCCAGGGTCCGGTTGGTGCGACCGGGGCGCAGGGGATTCAGGGGCCGGCAGGCCCGCAGGGCGCGACCGGTGTCACGGGCGCGACGGGGCCCCAGGGAGTCCAGGGACCGACCGGTCCGCAGGGGCCGATCGGGGCAACCGGGCCCGCGGGCGCAACCGGCGCGCAGGGCGCGACGGGAAACACGGGCGCTACCGGCCCCACGGGGGCCACGGGGCCGCAGGGGATCCAGGGCCCCACAGGTCCGCAGGGGCCGATCGGTGCGACCGGCCCGGCGGGCGCAAGCGGACCTCAGGGCCCGACCGGAGCGACCGGAGCGACGGGGCCGCAAGGTCCGCAAGGCGCGGCCGGTCCGACGGGCGCCACGGGCGCCGCGGGCGCCGCCGGCGCAACGGGCGCAACGGGCGCCACGGGTGCGACTGGCCCGACTGGTCCGACCGGCTCGCAGCAGGTTTCGAACGCGGTGACGACGAACGGTGCGCTGGCCGCGAGCGTCCTCATCCCAGCCGTGACCGTCACGTGCCCGGTGGGCAAGGTGCTGCTCGGCGGTGGGGCATTCGTGTCGAACACCCAGGGGGCCGATCGAGTCGTGCTCGTCGGCTCCCGCCCGTCGGCCGCAAACACGTGGCAGGCGACCGCCGTCACAACGGCCGCCATCTCGGCGGCGAACTCGGTGACGGTGACCGCCTACGCGATCTGCACCGCCTAGGCGCAGGGCCTGACTCAGTCGCGTCGCAGCTCGTGCCAGAGCAGGCCGCCGACGGCGTCGCCGTCGACGAAGGGCCACTCCCCCTTGCGTCCGCCGTCGTAGGTCGCGGCCTCCGTGAACGGCGACGAGTCGATCGCGCGCCGCCAGGACTCGGGCGTCCAGGCGGTCACCTCGTGCAGCTCCTCGATCACCTCGCCGGCGCGGTCGCCCGCAAGGACCTCGATGCGGGAGCGCTGGACCGACACCCCTCGCGAGAGGTCGACGCGTTCGTCCACCCAGTCCACGCGAAGCGTCGTCGCGCCACGGTTTGCCTCCCAGTGCGATTGTGCGAACGGCTCATCGGAAGTCGCATCGACGAGACCGACCTGCGTGAGGTACTTCCCGCCCACGCGTAGGTGTCGTGCAACGCATTCGAGATGACGTGCGAGCTGCGCCGGTGTGAGATGAAGCAGCGTGTTGATCGGAGAGACCGCGGCGTCGAAGGTTCGCGCTAGCTCGAAATCCGTCATGTCCGCCACGGAGACATCGGCGTCGGTAGCGAGCCGTGCGCGCGCGAGCTCGATCATCCGTGATGAGAGATCGATTCCGGTGACCTCGAACCCGCGGTCGGCCAGCGCCGCGAGCATCCTTCCGCTCCCGCAGCCGGGCTCGAGCACGCTTCGACACCCGGAGCCGAAGCGCTCGACGAGCCAGTCGACCTCGTCAGCGATGTCCCAGTCGAACGCGATGTCGTAGAGGTCGGCGTCCTCGGCGTAGAGCCTCGTCACGTCGACCAGGTTGTCAGCCCGGCCCGCCGCGGGCAAACGCGGCAGGCCGAGCCGTGTGTCCTTTATCCGAAGACGCCGACGTAGAAGGAGTGGTCGGCCGGGAGATTCGCGTCGTTGCGCGTCTCGACCTCGAGGTTGCTCGTGCTGTTGTACGGCGTGACGCACGTGTGTCCGTCTGTGGTGCCGCCGCACGGCGAGGCGGTCGTCTCGCCTCGCTGGTCTGAGGAGTCGCCGGCGTTTCCGCCCGAGGCGAGCACGAGCTTGCCGCTGACGTCGCCTCCCATGCCGAGGATGTACTGCCCGCTCGCGAGGTGCGAGACGAGCGTGATCCCGCCGGATTGCGCGACGATCGTGCCGTCGGGTTTCACGACCGCCCACTTGAGCGCGACGCTGCCGGCGGGCCCGGCAGGTCCCGCGGGCCCTGCGGCCCCGGCCGGTCCTGCAGGCCCGGCAGGCCCGCGCGGAATCTGGCCGGCTCTGAAGTTCGCGGCGAGCAAGCTATGGAGCTTCACCTTCTTCGCGGTGACCGATCCGTTCTTCAGCTGCACCGTGCCGACGCTGTTCGGCGCGAGCACGACGGCCGCGTAGCTCGTCCCGCCGAGCGCTACCGCGAGCGCCATGCACGCGACGATCATGGCGGGCGACGGCCGAAGGATCTTCAGTCTCTTCATGAGGAAACCCCCCTGTGAGTTCGGTTGGACGACCTTCGTGACCCTACGGTCGCCTCCTTTAGGGACGTGTAAAGGAGCCGGGATCGGCGCAGCCGAGCGGTCTCGCTAGCCGGAAGGCCAGGACGCGATCGCGCGCAGCGGGTTCTTCCAGGTGCTCTGGAACGCCGGACCGACCGGCGAGTTCCCGAACGGCACGGAGCCGATCGGCGGGGGCGCGTGGAAGTACTGCGACTCGCCCCAGTAACCCGGGAACTGAATCCATGACGGGCTCTGCGCCGTGACCTGCACGACCGGGATGACGAGGCCGCGCGCAACCGCCGGCCCTCCGACCGCTCCACCGTTGAACGAGAAGTCGAAGGGCAACGGCAGCGCGTACTTCTTCAGGATCGCCACGGCCGCAGCCGGGATGCACTTCGCGTTGATCTGGTGGATTCCGGACGAGTAGTAGTTGGCGTGCGAACCGATCGCGACGTGCACGATCGGATGCGTGCCTGCGAGCCGCGGCGTCGCCGTCCACGAGCGCCGTGTGCCGAGGCAGTGCTCGCTGTACGCGCTCTGCAGCGGCTGCCCGCTGCTCGAGAGCACCACGTTCACGACTTCCCAGTCTCCTTCGTGCGCCTGCCAGATGAAGTCGAGCGGTGGATACGTATACGAGTACACGTCGTCGTAGTAGAAGTACCAGTACTGGAGCACGATTCGGTTGCGCTCGCGCGCGACGCGTCCGTAGACGGCGGGCGGTGCCCCGGCCTCCTTCCACGCAGGCGCGTAGCACGAGAGGCCTCCGAGCGACATCGACGGACTGCACGTGCGTTGGTTCAGGCGGACGCTCCCCGCGCCGGTCGTCGGCAAATCCTCCGGCGTCGGGCTCGGATCGGTGACCGTCCAGCTCCCGGTCGTGCCGAGCTGCTCGAGGTTGCTGCCGGCGATGAACGAGTCGACCGTCGTCGGCCGGAAGCTCTCCTGCGGGTCGAACCGAGTCACGGGCTCGTACCTGGTGAGCAGCACGCCTGCCGGCGCTGCCGCAGTCACCGGAGTCGCGCCGGCGAGCGCGGCGAGGAACACTGAGCCGATCGCGCCGATCGTCCCGAGAATGCGGCGGACGTTCATCGCAGCCAGGGTACGGGCGGCCGCTAACCCGCGTCTAATTCGTGACGGTTAGTGCTCGATTGGCCGACGCCACCAGACTGGGGGCGTGGCCGAAGGCGACCACATGGTTGAGGGGGCCGCGGCCGAGGCGCATAGTCGCGGCGACATGCCTGTGCACATGCCGAGCGATGCGATTCCGCTCCGGACGAAGCTCCTCTACGGGACGAGCCGGATCGGCAGCGAGGCGCTCGGCCGCAGCCAGGGCCTTTGGCTCCTCTACTACTACGCGCCGCCGAAGGACGCCCACCTGCCGACGCTCGTGCCGAGTCTCGCGGCAGGTGCGCTGCTGACGGCCGCCGGGCTCTTGGCCGCGCTCGACGACGTGATCGTCGGCTACTTCAGCGACCGCACGCGCTCGCGCTGGGGACGCCGGATCCCGTACATCGTGATCGGGGCTCCGCTCTGGTCGATCTTCTTCCTGCTCCTGTTCACGCCGCCGCCCGATGCGAGCAGCGCGACGACGGCCGTCTACCTCTTCGTCGTGTTCGAGGCACTGTCGCTCTTCTCGTCCGTCGTCGTCGGCCCGTACGAGGCACTGCTACCCGAGCTCGCGTCATCGAGCGACGAGCGCGTGAGCCTACAGGCGATCAAGGTGTACCTTGGTGTGCTCGGCACCGCGGTCGGGCTCGTCGGCAGCGACCTGCTCGTTCATCACGTGGGCTTCAAAGCGATGGCCGTCTCGTTCGCCGCCTTCGCGCTCGTGTGCCAGTACGTCTCGATCGGCGGTGTGTGGAGACGCGCGAGGCTCTCGCGCAAACCGGTCGACTTGCGCCTTCGCGACGCGCTCGTCTCGACTTTCCGGAACGCACCCTTTCGCATCCTGCTGCCGACCGTCGTGCTGTTCGCGCTCGCGTTCCAGGTGCTGCAGACGGACATCCCGTTCTACGTGCACGCGGTCGTCGGCAAGCACAGCTGGCTCGGGTCGAGCCTGCTGCTCGGCGTCGCGATCGGTGCGGCGATCGTCTGCGTGCCGCTGTTCAAGCGTCTCGCCGACAGGACGTCCAAGCGGCACGCGTATCGCGTGTCCATGCTCGCCGCCGCTGTTACCTTCCCGCTGCTCGGTCTTGCGGGAGTGTTGCCCGGGGTTCCGGCCTCGGCGCAGATCATCGTCGCGGCCGCGCTCGTGGGCGCGCCGGTCGGCGCGCACTACCTCTTCCCGGTCCCGCTGACGGCCGACGTGATCGACGCCGACAGTGCGACGACGAAGCAGCGCCGCGAGGCGACCTACCTCGGTGCGTCGAGCTTCGTCGAGCGAACAGCGACCGCAGTCGCTCCGCTGATCATCGTGCTGCTGCGGTTGCTCGGCGACACGCGCGGGCATACGCTCGGCGTCCGCCTCGCCGGCCCGGTGAGTGGGCTGCTCGTGCTCGGCGCGTACTTCCTCTTCCGCGCGTACGACGTGCCGGACGAGGTGGAGGAGCGCGTCCGTCCCGAGGCGGTCGTGGTCGCCTCCGGTTGACCCGTAGTCCCAGGAGGAAGGCGCCCGCGCGGTCGCGACGTTACGTTTCCGCGTCATGAGCGTGATCGTCCAGAAGTACGGCGGGACGTCCCTTGCCGATCCGGAACGGATCGCGCGCGTCGCACAGCGTGTGGTCGCGACATCGGCCGCCGGCAGCGAGGTCTGCGTCGTCGTCTCCGCAATGGCCGACACGACGGATCGACTGCTCGAGCTCGCGGCGCAGATCTCGAAGTCGCCGCATCCTCGAGAGCAGGACATGCTCCTCAGTGCCGGCGAGCGGATCTCGATCGCGCTCCTGTCGATGGCGATCATCGAGCTCGGTCGAGACGCGATCTCGTTCACTGGCAGCCAGGCCGGCATCCTCACCGACACCAGCCACGGCCGGGCGCGGATCGTCGACATCCGGCTCGGACGTGTTCGCGAGGCGCTCGACGCGCGAAAGATCGCGATCGTCGCGGGCTTTCAGGGCGTCTCGACCGACTCCGACGTGACGACACTCGGCCGTGGCGGCTCCGATACGACCGCGGTCGCGCTCGCGGCCGCGCTCGAGGCGGACGTCTGCGAGATCTACACGGACGTCGACGGCGTCTACACCGCGGACCCTCGCATCGTCCCGAGCGCGCGCAAGCTGCGTGCGCTGTCCTACGAGGCGATGCTCGACCTCGCCGCGTGTGGTGCGAGGGTGTTGATGCTTCGTTCCGTCGAGTACGCTCGGAACCACGGTGTGCTGATCCACGTGCGGTCGTCGTTCTCCGAGGACGAGGGCACCTGGATCGTCAAGGAGGAGGACGTGCTGGAACAGGCGATCATCTCGGGCATCGCGCACGACACGTCGGAGGCGAAGGTGACGATCCTCGGCGTCCCCGACCAGCCGGGCGTCGCAGCGCGCGTGTTCCGGCCACTCGCGGACGCAGGCGTGAACATCGACATGATCGTCCAGAACGTCTCCGCGGAGGGGCATACGGACATCTCGTTCACGCTTCCGAAGGACGACCTGCCCCACGCCGAGCCTATCCTCACGGCCCTGGCCGACGAGGTCGACGCGAGCGGCTTCACGTGCGATCCCGACGTGGCGAAGATCTCGCTGGTCGGAGCAGGCATGAAGAGCCATCCGGGCGTTGCCGCGGGCATGTTCGAATCGCTGGCCGAGGCTGGGATCAACATCGAGATCATCTCGACGTCCTCGATTCGCATCTCCTGCGTCGTGCGCGCAGAGGACGTGGAGCGCGCGGTGCAGGTCGTGCACGAACGGTTCGAGCTCGCCGACGAACCGGTGAGCGTCGAGGAAGCATGACGCCGCAGAGCCATGCTCAGCGTCGCGTGATCCGGTAGATCCTTCCCGTTCCCCAGTCGCCGACGACCACCGAGCCGTCCGCGGCGGTTGCGACCGGAAGCGGGTTCTCGAGGCCTGCCAGGAAGGGGTGCACCGATCCCGAGAACGCCCCGTCCGTTCGCACGAGCGCGACGCGCTTCACCGTGCCCTTCTGCCACTCGGCGACGAGCGCCGCAGTATCGACGCTCGGGCCGAGCTGCCCGGTCACGATCGCGACGCCGCCCGCGGCCGCATGCTTGTCGAGCACGGCGAGCGGCTTCGGGACGCCTCTGCAGGCCGGGCCTCCCTGCCCGTAGCAGCGCGGGAAGCCCCAGTGCTGGCCCCGGCGGACGACCGCGAGCCAGTCGCCGGGCGTGCGCGCGCCGAGGTCGTCGCGCTGGTTCATGCTGACGAACAGGTCGCTCGTCCCCGGATAGAGCACGAGGCCGTAGCCGGCGCGGATCCCGGTCGCGTCGCGACGGAGACCGGTGCCGTCTGGCCGGAACGAGACGACCGCCGCCGACCATTTCGATGAAGGCACGCAGTGGTCGCACGACGCCGAGACGCCCATCAGCAACAGTCCGCCCGGCGTCGCGACGAGGTTGTTGTTCTCGCCGTTCGCCACCGGTCCGACGAGCACCGTCCTGCGGTGCGCGAAGCGCCCTCCGCGGAGACCGGCGAACGCAGTGACGCGTCCGATCGACGCGACGTAGAGCGTGCCGTGGAGCCACGTCAACCCGAGCGGTCCCCTGATGTTCCCGGCGACCCTGACCGGTGCGGTACCGGGCCTCGCGATCAGATAGACGCCGTCACCCCGGTGCGTGATCGCACCTGAGGCTGTCGCCCAGAGCCGCCCCTGCGAGTCGAACGCGAACGCGGAGACGTGCCGCAGCCCAGTTGCGTAGACGCTCGCCTCTAGGCCGCGCGGTCCGCGGAGACCCGCCCCGATCGGCACGAGGCCTCCGCTCGTGCTCGCGGAGGTCGCCGAGCCGCAACCTGGTGCGGCGAGCACGGCGACGGCGACCGCGAGCAACCAGATACGCGTGACGTACGAGGCGCGGTGCGGCCTCGGCGGAAACCGCCTCGCCGCACCGCGCTCCGGTTCGTTCCTGTCCACATGGTCCGGACGTCTCGCTACATGTTGGGACAGTTCCCGGACTTGTTCGGGGTCGTCGACGACGGCATCGTCGAGCTCTTCGTCGAGGGGGTCGACTTCGACGTGGAGCCTGACGTCGTCGTCCCTGAGCTGGAGGTCGCGGCGTTCGCGATCGCCGTGCCTCCGGCGACTAAGGCGCCCACAAGGCCCAGAGTCACGAGTGTTAGGCGTACTCGGCTCATGTCGTTCACCTCCTTCCGGTCGCGGTTGAGGTGCGCCCAGTCAACAGCCCCGGTCTAAGAGATCCTTGAAACGAACCTAAGAGTCCGAGAATCTTCTCGCGCGTCGCCTAACTACTCACGTCGTCCACGTCCAGATCACCGAGACGTTGCCGCCCTTGGGGTCGACGGAGTCGACGTCGAAGTAGAGACGCATCCCGCGTGTCTTCGTCGACATCGCGGGGAAGACGACGACCCCGAAGCCTCTCCCGCCCGGCGGGATCGTCGACGGGAGTTGCGGGTAGTCGAGATTCGAGCTCGCGGGGTGGTACGTCTGGCCGTGCTGGACGAAGTACGTGTTGGGATCGTTGAGCTGGATCCCGTACTTCGTGTGGTTGGAGATCCAGATGAAGACCCGGGTCTCGTCCTTCGCGAACTCGATGCGGTACGGATGGAAGCTGACGCGGCGGAGTGTGAAGCGATTGCCGAACGTCGAGCGGAGCGTCGGCGAACGGGCGGCGAGGCCAGAGACGACGTTGATCGTGTGAGCGTCGACGACCGGCGAGGCGCCTGCGGTCGAGCTCTGGTCGGAGGCGACCACTCCGCGCACGCGGACGTATTGGCCCACGGCGACGTGACGGCCGGTCGGCGCGGAGACGACCGTCGGCTGTCCGTTGAGCTGCGGGTCGGCCCAGACGTGGATCGTGCCGGCGCCGCCCACTCTTGGCTTCGACACGTCGTAGACCTTGCCGACGACGACGACCGTCGCGCCTGCGTACGCGTCGGGGTTGGCCTCGACCGCGCCCCAGTCGGCGTTCGTGAGGTGTTGCCCTGCACCGGGCGCGTCGGCCTTGGTGCTGCTGCTGCCGCAGCCGGCCAGCAGCGGACTGCAGAGCAGCACGATCGCGATCGCAAACCACCTCATGACTCAACCCCTCGTCGCAGACCTCACCCGAGCCATTCGGGCGGTCAAACGATGGCACCGGGCCGGATTCTTGTCCAGACGTTCCAGTCGGACGAACCAACGCGATCTAGGCATTGAGGCGTCGGGCGTCGCTGTCGATAGCAACGGCGAACGACCGAGCTCGAACCGAAGGGAAAGAACGTGAACTCACAGGCCGGGCGCTTTGCCCGAACGATCATGACCGCAGTCGCCGCCGCCGCGATCCTCGCGACGGCCGCCGGCGCGAGACCCGAGTCGATGGGCAACACCCCCGGGCCTGCCCGCGTGTGCCGACCGGGTCAGCACAAGCCGCACACGAAGCCGACCGCCGCCACCACCACCACGTCCGAGACGCAGGCTCCCTCGACGACGTCGCCGCAAGGACACGGAAACCGACCGTGTCGACCTCCGCATCACCATCGTCACGGGAACATGGGCCACGGCAAGAACGGAAACGGCGGAACCGGCAAGGGTGGAGGCAACGCGAACTCCGGCAGCAGCGGCACCACCGGTGGCAGCGGAAACGGCGGGAACGGCTCCGGCGACCACGGTCGCAAGCACCACCACTAGCCCCCGAACGGGCGCCGGTTACCGGAGCGCTACGCTCCCTCGATGATCCGCGAGCTGCTCGCCGCTCGGAGCGGAGAGGACTACGACCTCTACGCGCGCACGATCAACCCGCAGTTCATGCGCGTGCTCCGGGCGATCGGCTTCGACCGTCCCTGGGCGCGCGCCGAGGGCCAGTACCTCTTCGACGCGGACGGGAACCGCTTCCTCGACCTGCTCGGCGGCTTCGGAATGTTCAACGTCGGCCGCAACAACGAGCGCGTCCGTGCCGCCCTCGTCGAGACACTCGAGCTCGAGACGCCGGGATCCGTCCAGCTCGGCGTCTCACTGCTCCCCGGCCTGCTCGCCGAGGAGCTGCTCCGTCGCACTCCCGACCGGCTGGCGAAGGTCCTGTTCACGAGCTCCGGCACGGAGGCGGTGGAGGCTGCCCTCAAGCTCGGCCGCGCCGCGACGGACCGCCCGCGCGTGCTCTCCGCCGAGCATTCCTTCCACGGGCTCACGCTCGGCTCGTTGTCGGCCGCCGGCGACACGCACTTCACCGACCGGTTCGATCCGCTCCTGCCCGGCTTCGACCGCGTGCCGTTCGGAGATCTCGACGCGCTCGAGCGCGAGCTGCGTCAGGAGGACGTCGCGCTCTTCCTCGTCGAGCCGATCCAGGGGAAGGGCGTCAACCTTCCGCCCGAGGGTTACCTCGATGGCGCGCAGGAGCTGTGCCGCCGTCACGGCACGCTGTTCGCAGTCGACGAAGTACAGACGGGATTCGGACGCACGGGGACGCTGTTCGCGTTCGAGCACTGGCGGCTCGAGCCCGACCTCGTGACGGTTGCGAAGTCACTGTCGGGTGGATACGTCCCGGTCGGCGCGCTGCTGATGGCGCAGCGCGTGTACGACGGCGTCTTCGACTCGCTCGAGCACTCCGTCAGCCACGGCTCGACCTTTGCGCCGAACGACCTCGCCATGGCGGCGGGACTGGCGACGTTGCGCGAGCTCGACGAACGGGGCCTCGTCGAGCGCTCCGCGACGGTCGGTGCGCACCTGCTCGACGAGACGCTGTCGCTGGCCGACGAGTTCGACGTCGTCCGCGACGTCCGTGGCCGCGGCCTGATGTGGGCGATGGAGTTCGCCGAGCCCGAGGACGGCAGCCTCGCGTGGCGCGTCCTCGACCGGATGCAGTCGGGGTTGTTCGCGCAGCTCGTCGTTGTGCCGCTGTTCACGCGCCATCGCATCCTGACCCAGGTCGCGGGTCACGACCTGCCGGTGCTGAAGGCGCTGCCGCCGCTCGTTCTCGGCGAGGAAGACGTCGACGAGTTCGTCGCCGCGTTGCGCGACGTGATCCGCAAGGCGACGCGTCCGACACGGGTCGCGGGGCTCGCGCTCCGCGCCGCGCGAGCGCGCTGAACGTCTAGTTCTGCCGCGGCTCCCAGCGAAAGCGCGTGCGCGCGACGGCGAGGCCGATCGCTCCCCAGGCGAGCAGCGCGAGCACCGCCCAGGGCCGGTCCCAGAGCTGCTTGCCGTGAAGGTAGATCGCGTTCGAGAGGATGACGAAGTACTTGAGAGGCAGCACATCGCCGATCGCCCGCAGGAACGGCGGATAGTGAGTCGTGGGACCGAATGCGCCGCAGAGGAAGGCCATCGGCAGGACGATCAGGTTCACGATCGCGGACGCACCCTCGGCCGAGCGGATGAGGCCAGTCAGGCCGATCCCCATCGCCGTGAAGCAGACGGTGCCGAGCACGAGCAGCAGCGCCAGCGAGAAGACCTGGCTCGGCCAGGGCGTGTCGAACACGAACCGTCCGAGCACGAAGAGCGTGATCGTCTCGAGCACGAACACGAGCAACGTCGACGCGACGACGCCTGCAACGTACGCTCCGAGCGGAAGCGGCGTCCCTCGGAGCCGCTTGAGCACCGCGTTCTCGCGCCGGATCACGAGCGTGATCGACAGACCGGCAAAGGCGACCATGACGCAGCCGTAGGCGAGCAGCGCGGCAAGCAACGCTTGCGATGCGGGCACCCCGTAGATCCGGCCCGTGTACACCGACCCGAGCAGCAGGAAGAGGATGAGCGGGAAGATGAAGGTGAACACCGCAGACTCGCGGCTGCGCCAGTAGATGAGCTGTTCCGCGCGGAACTGGTGGACGAACAGCTTCACTCCGACTCCTGATCGTCCACGAGCGAGAGGTAGACCTCCTCGAGCGTCGGACGGCGAACCTCGAGTCGCTCGAGCTCGTGGTTCTCGTCGATCGCCTTCGTCGTCAGCTCCTTGAGCACGCGCGTCGGCTCGCTCGTTCGGAGCACGACCTCGCTGCCGTTCTCGCGGTAGCGGATCTCGGTCTCCTGTGAGTCGCCTGTGAGATCGGCAGGCGCTCCCTCGCGGACGATCTCGCCGGCGCGAAGGACCGCGACGCGGTCGGCGAGCTGCTCGGCCTCGTCCAGGTAGTGCGTCGTCAGCAGAATCGTCTTGCCGAGCGTGCGCAACGACCTGATCATCTCCCAGGACGCGCGTCGCGCCGCGGGGTCGAAGCCGGTCGTCGGTTCGTCGAGGAAGACGAGGTCGGGATCGCCGACCAGCGCGAGTCCGAGGTCGAGTCGGCGCTTCTGACCACCCGAGAGCGTTCGAACGCGAGCGTCGCGCTTGTCCGCGAGCCCGACCAGCTCGATCACCTCGTCGGCGTCACGCGGGTGCCTGTAGTAGCCCGCGAAGAGGCGGTGCGTCTCGAACACCGTCAGCGTGGAGAACAGCTGGGATTGCTGGAGGACGATGCCGATGCGCTCGCGAAACTCGCGGTCGGCTCGAGCAGGGTCGAAACCCAGGACCTCGACGTCCCCGCCGTCGCGTGCGCGGTAGCCCTCGAGGATCTCGACCGTCGTGGTCTTGCCCGCGCCGTTCGGGCCGAGCAGCCCGAAGACCTCTCCCTCGTTGATCTCGAAGCTGATCCCTCGCACGGCCTCGTACCCGCCGTACGTCTTGCGCAGCTCGCGCACGGAGATGACAGCCACGATCTAGCCCGGCTCGAACGTGATCGCGAAGCCGACGGTCCGCGCCTCGGCAGCGAGCTGTCGTCGCTGGGTCGCGGTCGTCGCCCCGTAGAGGACCACCTCCCAGTCGTCGCAGCGGTCCTGGACGACCAGCAGTCCTTTGAATCCCGAGGCCGCGGCCCGGTTGCGCAGCACGACCGCGGCGCGCCGCGTCGGTCTGTGACCGAATACGGCCGTCAGTCCGCCCTCGAACGGATGAGACCTGCACTCGAGCGTCACCGGGAACCCGGCGCCGCGCGCCTCCCGCTCGAACGCACTTGCCTGGTGCATGGTCGTGAGCCCCCTGAGCACAACGGCGAAGTCGGTGCAGCTACGGCGCTCGACGACGAGTCCCTGGAAGCCGCTCTTCGCGGCCTCGTCCGCGAGGACCTGTGCCTGCGACCTCGTCCGGCGGTGGCCGAAGTTCGCGAGGATCCCGGGCTCCTGCTCGGTGGGGCACACGGACTGTTGCACGACCTGCGACTCCGTGGACGTCGGCGGCGGCGCGGTCGCCGTCGTAACGACGGCCGTCGTCACCGGAGCCGGCGCGGGAGCCGGCTTGGGCTTCGGCTTCGGTTTCGGCGCGGGTGCGGTCGTCGTTCCTTGCGACGGCGCAGGCGTCGCCGTCAGCGTGACGGTCGCAACCGGTGTGGTCGCCGTCGTCGTGCCGCTGGTCGAGGACGTGGCCGCCGACGTCGTCGGAGGGGGAGGCGGCGTCGCCGCGGGCTTCCCCGAGGAGCCGCAACCCGCCGCGGCGAGCGCGGCACACACCACGACTGCGATCGCGCCGAGGGCCCGCACGAACCGCCAGGGTACTAGCTGCGACGGCGCGGCCGCTCCAGCCAGTCGCGGTCCTGATGTACTCAGCGGGAATGGACGCCGCCCGCTACGTCCACGTCGACGTCTTCACCGACACGCCGCTCGTGGGGAACCAGCTCGCGGTCTTCACGGACGCACGCGAGATCCCCGAGGAGCTGCTGCAGCCGCTCGCCAAGGAGATCGGCTTCAGCGAGACGGTCTACGTCTACCCGCCGAGCGAAGGGGGCCACGCGCGGATCCGTATCTTCACGCCCGCCTCGGAGCTCCCGTTCGCCGGTCACCCGGTGCTCGGCACGGCGTTCGTGCTCGCAGCGCCGCTGCAGCTCGGCGAGATCCGTCTGGAGACCGGTGCGGGCGTCGTTCCGATCGTGCTCGAGCGGGAGGGTGCGCGCATCGTCTTCGGCCGGATGTCGCAGCCGGTTCCGCGCTGGGAGCCGTTCGAGGGCGCGGACGAGCTGCAGGCCGTGCTCGGCGTCGAGTCCGAGCTGCCGGTCGAGCTCTACCACCTCGGCCCGACGCATGTCTACGTCGCGCTGCGGAGCGAGGCCGACGTCGCCGCGCTCGCTCCCGACTTCGCGGCGCTGTCGTCGTTCGGCGCAATGGGAGTCAACTGCTTTGCAGGCGCGGGCACGCACTGGAAGACACGCATGTTCGCTCCCGGCAGCGGCGTGAACGAAGATCCGGCGACCGGCTCGGCCGCGGGCCCGCTCGCGATCCACCTCGCCCGCCACGGACGCATCGCCTTCGGCGACGAGATCGAGATCGCCCAGGGCGCCGAGATCGGCCGGCCGTCGACGCTCTTCGCGCGCGCGGAAGGCGAGGGCGACCGCATCGACCGGGTCGACGTCGGCGGTTGCGCCGTGACGGTCGCGCGCGGCGAGTTCCGCTTCTAGCCGAAGGAGACCGCTTCGATCTCGGGGAGCTCGGGCGCGAGCGCGCGCCAGAACCGGCCGCCGTCCTCGGAGAGGAACAGGCGGTTTCGGGCCGCGAACAGCATCCGGTCCGGGTTCTCCTCGTCGACCGCGATCGCGTGTCCTCTCGGAAGCCCGCCGCCGCACTCGCGCCACGTGCGGCCTGCATCGTGCGAGACGACGACCGGAGGGCGGCGCTCGACGATCGCAACGACGGTCGCGCCGGCGCGCGCGGCGGCGACGACGAGCGGGAGGGATGTCTCGACGTGCTCGGCCGGTGCCAGCGGCTGGTCGAGTCGAAGGAGATCCTGCGTCTCGAGATCGACGAGCCAGGAGCCGTCGACGGTGTCGACGAACGCGTTCACCGACGCTCTCCGCGAAGGACCGACCCAACGAGTGCCGTCGCGCGGCGGGCCGCGGCGACGGGCGCGAGCCCGGCCGCGCGGCCCGCGAGGTATCCCGCCGCGAACACGTCGCCCGATCCGGTCGGATCCGCGTCGATCGCGTGCGCCGGCACCTTCGACGCGCGTCCGTCCGCGACGACGAGCGAGCCGCGCGAGCCGAACGTGACGAGGACCTCGGGCGGGCCGAGCGCGGCCAGTGCGTCGCCGTCGAGCGAGCCGGCGAGCGCCTCCGCCTCCTCCTCGGCGAGCTTGAGGATCGTGACGTGACGGAGCACTGACGGATCCGGATCGGGCTCGAGGCGAAGTGGGCCGAGCCTGCGGCTCCGGGTGACGCCCTGCCCGTCGAGCGAGAGGCGTCGTCCCCTTGCGAGCCGAGCGATCGCCTCGGGAGCGAAGTCACCGCAGAGGAGACCGCCGACGTGGACCCAAGCGCCCGGCGGGACAGCCGACACGTCGTCTTCGGACCACACGTCTCCGACGGCTTCGACGCGCATGACGCGCCGGTCGCCGTCATAGGTGAAGGAGAACGTCGTGGTCGCCGTCCCCGGGATCAACGTCACGGGGAGCCCGAGTTCGGCGAAGCCCCGCCGAAAGCGGGGCTCGTCGACCGGAGCGCAGCGAGCGACGATCGTCGCAGCCGCGCCGAGCGCCCGCAGGCCGCGGGCGCAGTGCAGCGGCGCACCGCCGATCCGCGGCGGCTGTCCGTCAATCAGGTCGTACGAGAGGTTCCCGACGAGCGCGAGCGGCGGCACGGGCCGAGCCTAGCCGGACGATCAGCGCCGTCAGCAGGAAGGCCACGGCGAAACCGGGGACCGACGCGCCGATCGCGTAGGACGGCGTCGGGAGCTTCTCCATCAGGTCCGACCAGAAGCCGAGCCCGGTCGGCTGGTACAGCCATTCGTAGACGATGAAGCCGACGGCCCACGCGACGATCGGCCCGAGGCGAATCGCGGGCGCGTCGAAGATGTGCTCGCGGGTGTACCTCGCTCCGACGGACAGCCAGTCCGCGACGAGCACGCCGAGCAGGGGCACGAACACGGCGCCGAGCAGCAGGAGGAACCGCTGGTAGCTGCGCATGTCGATCCCGAGCGCGCACACGGTCGCGAGCGCGGAGGTCGCGACGATCAGCGTCCGCTGCGACATCCGCGGCACGAGGTTCTGGACCGACACAGCCGTGGAGTAGACGTTCGCGAACGCCTCGTCGGTCTCGTCGACGGTCAGCGCGAGGAGGGCGAGGAACGCCGCGGCGCCGCCACCGGCGATCGCCGTCAGGATCAACTCCGGGTGATTCGGGTCCACTCCCCGTGAGAGCACGAGCACCGAGCCGATGCTGAACTGGTACAGCGTCGGCAGGAGGTAGCCGATGCCGACCCCCCAGAACGCCGCGCGGCGATCGCGCGAGAAGCGCGTGTAGTCGGCGACGAGCGGAGCCCACGAGACCGTGACGGCGACGACCGTGTCGACCGCGAGCCAGAAGGAGCCGTGATGGACGCCGGGATGCGTCCAGAGCTCCCGGACGTGCCCTTTGTCGAGCACCCACCAGGTCAGGTAGACGATCGACGCGAGCACGGCCCAGATCGCGAACTTGCGGACGAACCGCCGGACGAAGCCGATCGGCCCCATCAGCGCGAGCGCGGTTGCGGTGACGCCGAAGATCAGCTTCCACAACCAGATCGCCTCGAAGCCGAAGAGCTTCTGGCAGAGCAGCCCGGCGGCGGTCGCGATCACGATCAGCTCGAAGATCGCCCAGCCGAGACACTGAATGACGTTGAGGACCGTCGCGACGTACGAGCCGCGCCGCCCGAGCGGCGCGCGCTCGAGCACCATCGTCGGGACGCGTCCGTCGGCGCCGATCAGTCCGGCGACGGCGAGCATCGAGTTGCCGATCAGGCCGCCGACGACCGTCGCCAGCACCGCCTTCTCGAGCGAGAGGTCGAAGTACGCAGGGAGGACGAGGACGAGCAGCGAGATGCTCAGGTTCGTCCAGAGCAGCGTCGTGTCGACGAGGCCGAGCACCCGCAGCCGGTCCGGCACGGGGTCGATGCCCCACAACGGTGTGTCCTTCGTGACATCCTCCCTTCGCCGGTACGAACCGGATCAGGTTCGGCGGGTGTGATCTCAGCCCGACGGGGCACCCCGGTGCGCCGAAGGGTAGCGACGGAAGGGGTGAAGATGCACGAGGCAGGCGGGCGGACCGCGCTCGGGGCAGTTGCGATCGCCGTCGTCGTCGCGGCAGGCTGCGGAGGGAGCGGGCGCATGTCGAAGTCGGCGTACGAGCAGAAGCTGCAGGCCGAGGGTGCCGAGCTGAAGACCGCTTTGTCCGGCTTCGGCGGAAGGACGAACGACCTGTCGGCCCTGGCGACGCAGGCCGACGTCCTCCGGACGAAGCTCGACAAGTCCGGAGACGACCTCGACGCGCTCGAGCCGCCGAAGGACGCGGCGGGCGACAACGCCAAGATCGCCTCCACACTCCACTCCTTCGCCGACATCGTCGGTCGCATCGCCGTCGCCGCCAGGGCCGGTGACCGGGCGAAGATCCAGCAGCAGATCACCGAGTTCCGGCTCGCGAGCGTGCAGGGAGCGGCCGCGGCTCAGGACCTCCAGGCGAAGGACTACGACGTCGGCGCGTTCGGTGGCTAGCTCAGGTCGTTGAGGAGCCGCTCGCCGAGCGCCTCGATCACGCTTCGGCTGATCTGCGGGGACTCCCGCAGCAGCGCAGAGAACTCGCGGTCGGTGATCACGAGCGCGCGTGTCGGTGACGTGGTCGTCACCGTCGCGGTCCGAGGCTCGTTCGTGACGAGCCCGATCTCTCCGAGGAAGTCGCCCTTCGACAGTTCGTTGACGAGCTTCCCGTTCTGTCGAACGTCGGCCGTGCCGTCGACGAGTACGACGAACTCCCGTGCGCGATCGCCTTCGCGCGTGAGCTGCTTGCCTTCCGGGAGGTCGATCTCATCGGCGATTCCAGCGATCTCCTCCAGGCACTTCTTCGAGCACCTCGAGAAGAGCGGCACGCGCCTGATCATGTCGACCTTCGCGTTCCTGCCGAGCACGACGCGGACTCTAACGCGATCCCGTCAACTCGTCAGCGCGCCGATAGCGAACCGCGCGGTTCACGACTCTCGGGTCGAGCCCGCGCTCGAGCAGCTCCTGGCGCAGCTCTCCCTCGGCCGCCATGCGCAGGAACAGCCAGGCGAGCGCGGCCAGCGTGACGATCGAGCCCTCGATCATCATCACCGCCCCCGCGATTCCCTGATCCTCGAGCGGCGAGATGCCCCACAGCCGCCCGGTGTGCGCGTAGGGGGCATAGATGACCGTCCCGGCCCAGAAGAAGACGTTCGCGAGCACGGTCTCGACGAGCCGGACGACGACGATGTACCCGCACTTCGCAGCGGTGCCGAACCACTCCGGTGCAGGGAGCGTCTCCAGCACCGGCAACCACATGATCAGTCCTCCCGTGAAGAAGCACAGGTGCTCGAGCGCGTGCACGGCGCTGTGCCGGACGGCGGCGTCGTACATGAACGGCAGGTGCCAGAGATAGAGGTTGATCGCCCACACCGGCAGCGCCACGAACGGGTGCGCGAGCGGCCGCAGCCAGTGGCCGTACTTGAGGATCGGGCGGAGGATCGGGCCGTTGAGTCCCGCGAGCAGCGCGAGCGGCGCGAGATCGCCCAGGAGGACGTGCTGGAGCATGTGGACGCTGAAGAGGTAGCCCTCGCCGATCACCGAGATCGGCGAGGCGACGGCGATCACGAGCAGCGCGAGCCCCGTGCCGAACATCCAGATGCGCCAGGCCGGGACGAGCGTCCCTCTCCGACGCAGGTTCACGACCCGCCGCGTGTAGAGCA
>DASPSY010000116.1:0-9056 GCA_035623685.1 Gaiellaceae bacterium | reverse complement strand
CGAGACGGCGCAGGCTACGTCTGCGCGACGGCCGACGCCGCCGCGTAATCGGCTACCAGCGCTGGTGTACCTGCGGAGCGATGCGGCGCAGATAGACGTCCGCGATCGCGTCGTGTGTCGCCTGCGACAGCGGCGGCAGCTCGGCCGCCGCGGCATTGGCACGAGCCTGCTCAGGCGTCTTCGCACCCGGAATGGTCGTCGAGACGGCGTCGAAGTCGAGGATCCAGCGGAGGGCGAGCTGCGCAAGCGTGGCTCCGTCCGGCACCAGCGACCGGAGCTCCTCGACCGCCTCGAGCCCTGTCTCGTAGTCGACGCCGGAGAACGTCTCGCCGACGTCGAAGCTCTCGCCATGGCGGTTGAACGCGCGATGGTCGTCTGGGCCGAAGCGCGAGTCGCGGTCGAACTTCCCCGTCAGCAGGCCCGATGCGAGCGGGACCCGCGCGATGACGCCGACGTCGCGCTCGACCGCTCGCCGGAAGAACAGCTCGGCCGGACGCTGTCGGAACGCGTTGAAGATGATCTGCACGGTGGCGACACCCGGATACTCGATCGCCTTCAACGCCTCCTCCACCGTCTCGACGCTGACGCCGTACGCGCGCACGAGGCGTTCGTCCACGAGACGGTCGCAGGCATCGAACACCGACGGCGTGTAGTACGTCTCCCACGGGAGGCAGTGCAGCTGCACGAGGTCGACGGTCTCGACGTCCAGATTCTCGCGTGAACGCTCGATCCAGCTGCGGAAGTTGTCGTAGGTGTAGAGGGACACGTCGAGCGGGACGCGACGCCCGAACTTCGTAGCCACGACGAGCGACTCCTCCCGTTCACGCAGGAGCTGTCCGACGAGACGCTCCGACCGGCCGTCGCCGTACACGTCGGCTGTGTCGATGAACGTCACGCCTGCGTCGACACCCGCGTGCAGCGCCGCGAGCGACTCGCGGTCGTCGACCGCGCCCCAGTCGGCACCGATCGCCCAGGCCCCGAAGCCGATCTCGGAGACCGCGTAGCCCGTCTTGCCCAGGGTTCTCGTATTCATGAGGCGAAGCGAATCGATCCCGACGATGCCCGCTTCTGCGAGCTTTCTATTATCGTCGGAGGCGACGATACTAATCGCGATTTCGAAGCAATGAGACCTCTCGAGCGTCACGAGCTCTTCCATCGCGACGGCCGTCGGCTGCTCGTCTACGGCGAGCTTCAGGGCTCGCTCGACGACGAGGAGCCTGTCGCCGCAGGCGAGCGACGCGCGATCCACAAGCGCCTCGACGTGTTTACCGAGGAGTGGGTGGGGATCGCACCGGCGCGGAACGCGAGGCCACTCGACTCCGACACCGCGATCGTAGAGGCGTGCCCTTTCTGTCCCGGAGGCCCGGAGGTTCCTTTCGTCTACGAGGCCGCCGTGTTCGACAACCGGTTTCCCTCGTTCCACCCCGATCCGCCTCCAGCGCCTGCGCTCGACGGTCCGACCGGGCCGGCGACAGGGCGGTGCGAGGTCGTCCTGTACACGCATCGGCACGAAGCGTCGTTCGGAGATTTCTCGCCGAGCGAGCTCGGCCGTGTCGTCGCCGTCTGGATCGACCGCGCGCGCGACCTGTGGAGCGACCCAGCTCACGCCTACGTGTGCGTGTTCGAGAACCGCGGCGCCGAAGTCGGAGCCACCATCGCGCACCCGCACGGGCAGATCTACGCACTCGACCACGTCCCCCCGGTGACCGCTGCGAAGGCGAAGGCGCATCGCCGCTACCGCGAGCGGAACCGACGTTGCCTCTCATGTGCTGCAACGCTGACCGACGACGACTCGGACCGCCTCGTACTCGAAAACGAGAGCTTCGTCGTCGCGGTCCCGTTCGCCGCGCGGTGGCCGTTCGAGGTCGCCGTTCGTGCGCGACGGCACGGGCTCGGGCGACTCGGGCAGCTCGTTCCCGAGGAGCAGCGCGACCTCGCGCTCGCCCTTCGCGACGTCGCCCGGAGATACGACGCGCTCTTCGGCTTCCCGCTGCCGTACATGCTGGTCGCCCAGGAGGCGCCGAACGAGCAGCCCGATTGGCATCTCGCGTTCGGGCTGTATCCGCTCCACCGCGCCCCGGGCGTGATGAAGATCCGCGCCGGCGTGGAGACCGGACTGGGGCTGTTCCTCAACGACGTCGCTCCCGAGGACGCCGCGCGTCGGCTCGCAGGTCTCGACGTCCCTGCTGAGCCGATCGACCTCGACTCGCTCTTCACCGTCACCCGGCTCGAGCCGGCGCTGCCGTGAGCACGAACTCGACGGAACGCGCGATCCCTCCGGCGCTTCGCCAGGAGCGCATGCTCGCGGAGATCAAGGAACGCGAATACGTGCGCGTCGGCGAGTTGAGCGCGCGGTTCGGAGTCTCGGAGGTGACGGTGCGCGGCGATCTCGACTCGCTCGCCGCGCGAGGGCACGTGCACCGCGTGCGCGGAGGTGCGATCCCACGCCTGATCCCACGCCAGGAGCAGCCGTTCGAGGACAGCATCTCGAGCTTCGCGGCCGAGAAGGTGGCGATCGCACAGACCGCGGCCTCCCTGCTCGAGGACGGTGAGACCGTGCTCGTCGACGTCGGCACGACGGCGGCCGCGACGGCACGCGCGATCGCGGCGCGCACGGAGCTCAACGACGTGGTCGTCTTCACGAACGGACTCAAGACGGCGCTCGAGCTCGAGCCGGCCGCACCGAGGGTGACGGTGGTGGTGCTCGGCGGCACCCTGCGGCCGCTACAACACTCGCTCGTCGATCCGCTGGCGACGGTCATCCTCGAACAGATCACGGTGAAGACCGTGCTGCTCGGCTGCAACGGCGTCGATCACGCCGGCGGCGTGACCAACATCAATCTCCCCGAGGCCGAGGTGAAGAAGCGGATGCTTTCGGTGGCGAGCCGCAAGATCGTGCTCGCAGACGGCAGCAAGGTCGGCCGGGTCGAGGTTGCGCGGCTGTGCGACATCGGCGACATCGACATGCTGATCACCGGTCGCTCGGCCGACCCTGCGGCGGTCGAGGCGCTACGCGACAGCGGCTGCGACGTTCGCGTGGCCGGCTAGTGCTCGACGACTCGCGTCCCGAACGAAGCAGCGCCGGGCGAGCTCCCGCCGACGAGGCCGGCACCGAACCTCTCGGCGAGCCGGCGTACGACCGGCTCCGCCTCCTTGCGGCCGAGCACGACGACCGCGCCGCCGCTGCCGCCGCCGCTCACACGCGCGCCGATCAGCCCCTGCACCCAGCCGGCCGACCGCACGGCCTCGACGACTCGGTCGGTGGCCGGGGTGCCGAGCCCGCAGCGCGAGTAGCTCTCGTGCGATGCACCCATCAGCTCCCCCAGCGCGCGCGCGCTCGCTGCGTGCACCGGTCCGTCCAGCAACGCGAGAAAGGTCTCCACGCGGACCTGCTCCTCGATCGGGTGCAGGGTCGCTGCACGGACCGGATAGACGACGTCCGGCTCGACGGAGGTCCGCTCGTCGTCCACTTGCCTGCGAGCGCGCAGGAACTCCGCGCCGGACATCCGCTCGGGCAGCGCCTCCGCGTCCACCTCCTCCGGACCAAGCTCGGTCAGGTACTCGCCCTCGACGCCCAGCAGCGCCTTGCCCATGAAGGCGGCGCAGCGCACGCGCCGATACGGCTCGCCGCAGACGGCGTGACGGGCACCGGAATCGATCCCCCAGACCGTGAGCCCGCGCGGAAGGGCGAACGTCCCCAGCACCTCCGCCGGACGGCACATCAGCGCAAGAAGGCGCCCGGCCTCTCCCTCCGCCGCGATCATCTGGTCCATCGGCCCACACGGAGCACCGGCGATCAGCTGCTCCGCGCGCTGGCCGAGCAGCGCCAGGCGCCGCGACGGAACGTCACAGCCGAGGGCGGCGGCGACCGCCTGCAGGGTGGCGATCTCGACCGCGGCAGAGGAGCCGAGACCCTTCCCCTCGGGGACCGACGAAGCGAGCAGGAGTCGCACCCCGGCAAAGGCCTGCCGCTCCTCCCGGACGAGGAGTGCGACCGGCCCGAGCACGTAGGCGGCCCAGGCGTCGTCGCCCGAGAAGCGGCGCGACAGCTCGGCGGGCGGTGCCGCGACGAGATCGTCGGTCGCTACTGCGATGCGCCGCCTCCCGCTGACCACGACCGCCTGGCCGTCGGAGGCGACCTGCGCCGCCGCGAGCGCGGCATCGCGGATGGGAAGCCCGAGGACCAGCCCGCCGGCATAGTCCGCGATCCCGCCGATGACGTCGAAGCGACCTGGTGCGCGCGCGACCACGATTTGCGGCTCGGCGGCGAACAGCGCGTGATGCCGTGCCCGGGCACAGAACGCATCCGCGTCGGGGAACGCTCCCTCGCCGGGGTCGACGACGACCGCGGCGCCGGTTGTCAATCCCGTCACGTTGGACGAGTATCCCACGCTCGATCCGAAGTGAGGAAGTGACGACGATGAAGAAGAGTCTCGGTATCTGGGCCTTCGGGCCGATGATCACGCGGTTCGTGCCGGGCGGCTATCAGCCCGAGCATGCGGGCGAGTCCACCGCCGAAAAGGTCCGGCGCGCGGTCGAAGGTCTCGCCGACCTGATGGACGACTACGAGTTCCACTACCCGCAGGAGCTCTCGGAGGAGAACGTGGACGAGGTCCGGGAGGCGCTCGGCGGCCACGGCATCTATGCGATTGCGACGGGAACCCACCTGAACCCGCGCTACGGCAAGGGTGGCCTCTCGTCGCCCGACGATGCAGTCCGTGACGCTGCTCTCGCGGAAGCAGTGGCCGCCGCGAGGTTCGCCAGCGGGTTGGGGGCGCAGATGATCCTCTGGCCGGGGATCGAGGGCTACAACTATCCGTTCCAGACGCCGTACGCGGAGAGCTGGGCGCGGTTCATCGACGGCGTCGGCGAGGTGGCCGGCACGTGCGCCGAACTCGGCGTCACGCTCTTCCTCGAGCACAAGAACTCGGAGCCGGCGATGAAGATCTTCATGCGCAACATCGGCATGACGTTGCACGTGATCCACACGCTGCGTACGCGGGGGATCGACAACGTCAAGGTGAACATGGACTGGCAGCACCTGATCATGAACGGCGAGAGCCTCGCCGAGTACGCGGCGCTGCTCGCGGACGAGGACCTGCTCGGCCACCTCCATGCGAACTCCGGCTGGGGCACGTTCGACGACGACAACATGGTCGGAACGACGGCGTTCATGGAGACGCTCGAGCTCGCGATCGAGCTGCGGCGTGCGAGGTACGGCCAGCAGGGCGAGCGACTCGGATTCGACCTCTATCCGTACACCGAGGACGCGGTGGCCGCCGTTCGGCGGAGCGTGCTCCAGTGGGAGTTCATCGACGAGGTCGCGTCGCGGATCGACGATGTCGCTCTGAGGAGAGCGCAGCAGAACAAGGACGCCGTCGCCGCGTACGAGCTCGTGTACGCGGCGCTAGGCGGCGAGTAGGCGCTCGAGCGCAGCGTGCGCGTCCTCGAGAACCGGCTCGCCGTGAGTGACGAGCACGCGTTCGACCGGGAGCTCGAGCAGCGGCCGATGCGCCCGTCGAATCGGTTCGCCGCGCGATTCCTCGGGGAGCCACGAGTCGGGGATGCGGAGCCCTCCCTCGTCCGCGCCGAGGATCGAGTCCCCCGTGACGAGCGCCTGCAGAGACGGGACCCAGAAGATCGCCTCGTCACCCGGGGACGCGAACGCGCCGATGTCTCCGGGGAGCTCGTCGCCGATCCGGAACGACCGCATCGGCCCGAGCGAGCCGAGCTCGGCCAGCGCCGCCTCGAGCGCCCACACCGTCGCTCCCTCGTAGCGCGCGAGGATCTCGGCCGTGCTCCGCACGTGCCAGTGGACGGTCAGGAGCACGACGACCGGTCGAGCGAGCCTGGCAACGTCACGGTCGAGCGCCGACCAGAACCTGTCCGGATCCTCGGGTGGTACGAGCGGGTCGAACAGTACGACCGCGTTCGGAGCCTCGTAGAAGTAGCTGCCGACCTCCTCAGGCCATCCCTCCGGCCCGCCTTCGGCTGGCGTCCAGTCCGGATGGCGCCCGGTCCAACGCCAGAGTCCGGCGACAAGCTCGTCCACGCGTATGGCTGAGGACCCTATCCTCGTCGGGCTCGACGTCGGAACGACGGGCGTGAAGGCGCTCGCCGTCTCGCCGATCGACGGTTCCGTGGTCGCCCGCGCGGAACGCACGTACAGCCTCTCGACACCGCAGCCCGCGTGGGCCGAGCAGGATCCGGAAGACTGGTGGCGTGCGAGCCAGGAGGCTTTGGCCGCGCTCGAGGTCGAACCGATCGCGCTCGGGCTCTCAGGGCAGATGCACGGCCTCGTCGTCCTCGACGACTCGGACCGGGTGCTGCGGCCGGCGATCCTCTGGAACGACCAGCGGACCGCCGCGGAGTGCGCCGAGATCGAGCGACGACTCGGGCTCGAGCGGCTGATCCAGCTCACAGGAAACCGTGCGCTGACCGGGTTCACCGCTCCGAAGTTGCTGTGGCTCCGGATCAACGAGCCGGACGTGTACGCGCGTATCGCCTCGATCCTTCTGCCGAAGGACTACGTGCGGCTTCGGCTCGCCGGCGAGCACGCGATCGACGTCGCTGACGCCTCCGGAACACTCCTGTTCGACGTGCCGAGGCGGCGCTGGAGCGAGGAGGTGCTCGACGCGCTCGATCTTCCGTTCGAGTGGCTGCCGCCGGTGTTCGAGTCCCCGGATGTCCCCGGTGCGCCGAGCGCCGGCGATCAGGCTGCGGCGGCACTCGGCGCCGGTGTCGCCCACCCGGGTCCGGGCTCGATCGTGCTCGGGACCTCCGGCGTCGTGTTCGCAGCGTTGCCGTCCTTCGTCGCAGACCCGAGAGCGCGTCTGCACGTCTTCTGTCACGCGGTTCCGGGGATGTGGCATGCGATGGGGGTGATGCTGTCCGCCGGCGGGGCCCTGAGGTGGTTGCGCGACGCCCTTGGCTCCGAAGCGGGATACGACGAGCTGACCGCCGAAGCGGAGCAGTGGCCGCCGACCGTCGAGGGTCTCTGCTTCCTCCCCTATCTCGCCGGTGAGCGAACGCCACACGCCGATCCGGACGCGCGAGCGGCATTCGTCGGCCTGTCGCTTCGACACGACCGCGGCGCCCTCGTCCGAGCCGTGCTCGAGGGAGTGGCCTACGGTCTGCGGGACTCGCTCGAGCTCCTCGGCTCGCTCGGCGTCCGCGTCGAGGTCGCGCGTGTCTCCGGCGGAGGAGCTCGGAGCGACCTCTGGCTTCGGATCCTCGCCTCGGTGCTCGAGCTCCCGCTCGAGCGGACCGAGGTCGACGAAGGTTCCGCCTTCGGCGCTGCCCTGCTCGGAGGCGTTGCCGCCGGTGCGTTCGCAGACGTCCACGAGGCGGTGTCTCGCTGCGTCCGGGTCCGTGACGTGATCGAGCCGGTTCCCGCCTGGTCCGCCGCCTACGAACACGGATACCGGCGTTTCCGGGCTCTCTATCCCGCCCTTCGACCACTGGAGGTGCCATGAGCACACTCGCAGGCAAAGTCGCCGCCGTCACCGGAGCAAGCCGGGGCATCGGTGCGGCCATCGCACGACAACTCGACGAACTCGGCGTCAAGCTCGGGCTCGCGTCGCGAAGCGGCGACGACCTCGGGATCTCCGACTCGGTCGCACTTCCGTGCGACGTGCGCGACCCGGCCCAGGTCGACTCGTTCGTCGCGACGGTGGTCGAGCGGTTCGGGCGGCTCGACATCCTCGTCGCGAACGCCGGCGTCGGTGCGTACGGGCCGTTCCTCGAGCTCGCGCCGGAGCACCTCGAGGAGATGATCGACGTCAACCTCAAAGGCACGGTGTACGCAGTCCGAGCAGCGCTCCCGCATCTGATCGCGAGCGGCGAGGCCGACATCGTCACGATCGCGTCCGAAGCCGGCCGCCGAGGCCTGCCGCTCGAAGCGGTCTACTGCGCTTCGAAGTTCGGGCAGGTCGGCTTCACGCGGGCACTCGACAACGAGCTCAGGGAGCACGGCGTTCGCTGTACGAACGTCTGCCCCGGCGGCGTTGCGACCGACTTCGCACTCGACGAGGGAAGGGGTCGGAGCCGCAACGCTCTGCCGGGGATGATGAGCGGCGACGACGTCGCCGAGGTGGTCGTGTTCGCGCTCACCCGCCCACGCAGCCATCGCATCCTCGAGACGGCGTTCCGTCCGATCACGGAGCCGTCATGGGGATAGACCGACCGGTCACGCTCGGGATCCTCTCGACCGCGAACATCAACCGACTGGTGATTCCCGGCGCGAAGGAATCGGACAAGGTCGAGCTCGTCGGGGTCGCGAGCCGCGCGCTCGCCCGGGCCGAGGAGTACGCCCGGAAGTGGGAGATCGAGCGCGCCTACGGGTCGTACGAGGCGCTGCTCGAGGACGACGCGATCGAGGCCGTCTACGTCTCGCTGCCGAACACGCTCCATTGCGAGTGGTCGATCCGTGCCCTCGAGGCCGGCAAGCACGTGCTCTGCGAGAAGCCGATGAGCAGGCGCGTTCGGGACGTCGAGGACGCCTTCGACGCGGCCGAGCGCGCCGGTCGGATCCTGATGGAGGCATTCATGTACCGCCACCATCCACAGGCCTCGCGTCTCCGTCGGCTGGTCGACGACGGAGCGATCGGAGAGCTGCGGCTCGTGCGCTCGTGCTTCAGCTACTCGCAGTACGACGTCGAGGACATCCGCCTGCGTCCCGAGCTCGAAGGCGGGAGCTTCATGGACGTCGGCTGCTACTGCGTCAACGGGTCGCGCCTGCTCGCCGGCGAGCCCGAGGTCGTGTACGCGCAGCAGTGGATCGGCCCATCCGGCACCGACTGGGTGTTCGCGGGGACGATGCGATTCCCGGGAGACGTCGTCGCGCAGTTCGACTGCGGCACCGCTCTTCCGCCGCGCGACGAGCTCGAGGCGATCGGAAGCGACGGGTCGCTCTTCCTCGACGATCCCTGGCATTGCAGGCGCCCGGTGATCGAGCTCCGTCGCGACGACGGCGTCGAGCGAATCGAGGTCGACGGAGAGGATCCCTACCGGCTCGAGCTCGAGAACCTCAGCGACGCGATCCGCGGCGGAAAGCC
>DASPSY010000115.1:0-31067 GCA_035623685.1 Gaiellaceae bacterium | reverse complement strand
TCGATCCGACGACCCCGTGCATGTGAGTCATCTCGTGCTCGCCTCGCGGTCTCCATTCTCAGGATTCGTTCTGTCCGAAGACGCTGAGATCCTCCGAAATGCGTTCCTACCGCGCGTGGGAGGCCAAAGGAAAGGGGCCGTCTACATCTCCCGAAGTCTTACTTTCCGTACGCCCGCCAATGAGGCCTCATTGGAACTGGCGCTCAAGAGGCTCGGGCTCTCAATCGTCTCCGCCGAGAGACTGCCGTTCGCTGAGCAAGTTGAGCTGCTTAAAGACGCGCGCGTCGTCGTAGCGCCGCATGGTGCAGGGCTTGCAAATCTGGTGTGGGCCACGGCATCCCACGTGCAAGAAATCTTCGCCGCCGGCCACTTCAACGACTGCTATGCACGGCTCGCGGTTTCCTCGGGAGGGACATATTCCGCGTTCTACTGCTCTGGCACGCCTGAGCCTTGGGGAAGCGCACCGATCGATGAGATCACGACGATGTTGGACGCCGTGCTGTGAAGGGGCGAAACAGGATGAGCGTGCGAAAGGTCGCCTTCGCGACCGATGCGGGTCCCGTCGCGAACAAGAGTCGCTTTCTGATCCTTGGTTGCGGCCACACAGGCACGACGCTTATCAGTGGAATTCTCCACATCAACGGCTACGGAAGCTTCAAGGTGTCGCGGCTGTTTGAGAACACTCGGCTGAACGATCTCAACCAGAGAATCCTTGACGGAGACGAAGTCAATGAAGTGGAGATCCAGGGGTTCCTGGTTGCGGTCGAGCGAAGGACAAGAGGGCGGTGGTCTCTAAAGGATCCTCGGCTCTCGGAGACCGTATCTCACTTCTATCGCCACATTTCCGACCCGGTCGGCGTCATCTTCAACTACCGAGACCCGGCAACCACGGTGAGGAGTCTCATCAGGGAACGCGAACTTCATCAGAGTTTTCTGAGTCCCGAAGAGATGCTGATCGACGCCGAGGACGAATGGCTCAAGCGCAACCGAGCCATACTGGACTTCCTTGACACCGAGAACCAGAGTCCGGTTCTCATCGTTCGGTATGACGATCTTGTCGAGGGAGCGCTCGACGAGGCTCTGTGCAGGTTTGTGGGCCACCCACTCGATCTGAGCTTCATTGACCCTGCCAAGAGGCATTCCAAGCCTGTCAGCGTTCGTGAAGAACTTCTCGATCTCTATCACGACATCAATCTTCGATTCGAAGCCAACAGGACCGAGGTCCTCCGCACAACGAACCTGGTGTCTGTCGAAAAGCACAACAACGCCACGTTTAGGACGCGCCTCTACGTGGAGTCCAACCGAGTCACAAACGGCATGCGTTGGCGCCTGGATCGAGCGAAGAACATGGGCAGAGTGACGTGATGGATCTCTTCGCATCCCCAGAGCCGCTGATCCGCCGCGTCTACGCGTACGTCGCGTACAGAGTCGGCGACGGGCCGGCCGCCGAGGACATCACGAGCGAGACGTTCGAGCGCGCGCTCCGGTACCAGGACACCTTCGACGGCCGCCGTGGTGATGTCGCCGGCTGGTTGATCGGGATCGCGCGGCGGTGCATCCTCGACGCCCCAGCGTCCGACGCCAGCGTCACCGGCGAGGTCCCGGAGCTGACCGCGGTGACCGATCTCGAGGCGGATGCCGTGCGCCGGCTGGATCTCGCTGCCGCGCTCGTCCAGCTCGACGTCCGTGATCGCGAGCTCGTCGCCCTCCGGTACGGCGCCGACCTCACTGCACGGCAGATCGGCGAGCTGCTCGGCGTGCGCACGAACGCGGTCGAGGTCGCACTGCACCGGGCGCTCGGACGGCTGCGCGAGCTCCTCGAGGGAGGCACGCTGCCCGTCGAAGCGACACGTTCCGTCGAGCTGGAGCTCCGGCGTCGCACTGCCTGAGCCCGCGTCAGATCGCCGCCGCAGCGACTACCCTTCGCCCCCGCGGGCGTGCGGCGTGAGCCGGGCGTGTGGACGTCGATCGACCGTCCGGCCAAGAGAGAAAGGGGAGAGCGATGAGGCTGCGTGACTCGGGGGAAGCACGGGAGGCCGAGGCCGAGATCGTGCAGGCTTCACCGTCGGAGGGAGGCGAGCCAGCGCCGGTGGGAGTCGGCGCGGAAGTTGCGCGGGCACGCCGCGAGGCCGAGCTGACGCAGCGGGAGCTCGCGGATCGACTCGGCGTGCGGCTCTGGATGGTGGACGAGTGGGAGGCGGGCAAGAAGGCGATCCCGTCCGACCAGCTCGACCCGATCGCGACAGCGCTCGGCACCTCGACGGAACGGCTGCTCGGCGGCGGCGGGCCGTCCGCGCTCGAGCCGTCGCCTTCCGAGGCGGTTTCGCCGCCCGAGCCCTCCGAGCCGGCGAGCGCGCCGTCCGATACGCCGCTGACGGCCGATCAGGTCAGGGATGCTGCCCTTCCACGTGGCCTGCGCGGCTACGACGAGGGCGCGACGCGGAGGCTGCTCGGTGAGATCGCGGCGCACTACGAGCGGGTCGTCGCCGAGCGCGACGAGCTCGTGCGGCAGGTGGAGGAGTTGGAGGCGTCGGCCGCCGCCGGCGACGAGCTCGAGCGCGTCGTCAGCGAGCGCGACGAGCTCCGGCAGCGCGTCGACAAGCTGCCGAAGCGGAAGGACTACGAGGCGCTCGCCGGAGAGCGCGACGGGCTGCGGCAGAGAGTCGACGAGCTCGAGGAGAAGCTCGCCAAGCGGGAGGACTCCGAGCAGGTGCTGACGCGGACGCTCGTGGCCGCGGGCCGGGCCGGGGAGGAGCTTGTCAAGGAGGCCGAGGAGGAAGCCGACAGGATTCGCTCGGAGGCCCTGCGCCGCGCCGACGAGACCGAGCGCGAGCTCGAGGAGCAAAGGCGGTCGATCGAGCGCGAGCGCAATGCCGTCCGGCAGCAGCTACGGCGCGAGGCGCTCGCCTCGGCGCGGGAGGACCTGATGGCGCTCCAGCAGGACGCGGAGCCACTGCTCGCGGCGCTCACCGCGCTGAGCGGTCGGCTCGACGCGCTCGTGGTGCCCGAGCAGGGAGAGGCGGCGGGCGAGCATCCCGTCGGCTCCGAGCTGCTCGAGGACCTCCAGCGGTCGCAGCCGGCCGAGGCCGCGGGCGTGGTCGACACCGGGCCCCGCTGAGCACGACCGGACGCGAGCCGCCTCCTTGGGCACCGGTACGCCGCCGCGCCTGACCGTCGTCGGGTCGGTCAACCTCGACCTGGTCGCACGGGTCGAGCGGCTGCCGCGTGCGGGGGAGACGGTCGGCGGCGCGACGCTCGAGCGGATCCCCGGCGGCAAGGGCGCGAACCAGGCGGTCGCCGCCGCCCGTCTGGGCGCGGACGTGCGCTTCGTCGGCTGCGTCGGCCGCGACGAGGCCGCGAAGCTCGCCCTCGCGAACCTGCGGGCGCTGGAGCTCGACGTCCGCGAGGTCGATGCGCCGACCGGCGTCGCACTGATCCTCGTCGCCGCCGATGGCGAGAACCAGATCGTCGTCGTCCCGGGCGCGAACGACCTCGTCGGCGACTTCGAGGTCGACGGCGCCGTCCTCTGCCAGCTCGAGCTCCAGGACCCGGTCGTCGAGCGCGCACGGCGGCAGGCATCGTGGCTCTGCGTGAACGCCGCGCCCGCGCGGCCGCTGACGGTCGACGCCGATCTCGTGGTCGCGAACCGCTACGAGGCGGAGCAGATCGGCCACGTCCACGGGCTCGCCGCCCTGACGCTGGGCGCGGAGGGAGCGGTGCTGCTCGAGGACGGACGTGAGGTGGTGCGGGCGGTGCCGCCACCTGTCGACGTCGTCGACGGCACTGCGGCGGGCGATGCGTTCACCGCCTGCCTGGTCGTGTCACTCCTCGAGGAGCGAGAGCCGGCCGAAGCGCTGAGACGTGCATGCGCGGCTGGAGCGCTCGCCGCATCTCGTTTCGGCGCGCAGCCGTCGCTTCCGACCGCAGACGACGTAGACGCGATACTGCGCGGCTGATGCCGGCGGCGATCATCCTCGACTGCGATCCCGGACACGACGACGCGATCGCGCTCCTGCTCGCGCTCGCCTCGCCGGAGGTCGAGCTGCTCGGCGTCACGACCGTCGCCGGCAACCAGACGCTCGACAAGACGACGGCGAACGCGATCCGCGTGTTGGAGCTCGTCGACCGCGCCGAGATCCCCGTCGCGGCCGGCGCCGACCGGCCGCTCGTCCGCGACCAGTACGTCGCCGCGTTCGTCCACGGCGAGAGCGGGCTCGACGGGCCGGACCTGCCGCCGCCGGGTCGCGATCAGGTCGCGCAGCACGCCGTCGACTTCATCGCCGAACAGATTCGCGCGAGAGACGGAGCCGTGACATTGGTGCCGACGGGGCCGCTGACGAACGTGGCGCTCCTGCTCGCCGTTCGTCCCGACGCGCGGCCGGAGCGGATCGTGCTGATGGGCGGCGCGATCGCCGAGGGCAACGTCACGCCCGCAGCGGAGTTCAACATCTGGGCCGATCCCGAGGCCGCTGCACGCGTCTTCGCGAGCGGCATCGACGTGACGATGATCGGGCTCGACGTGACGCACAAGGCGCTGTTCCGCGACCGCGATGCGCAACGCCTCGAGGGTCGCGCGGGGGAGTTCGTCCGGTCCCTGCTCGGCTTCTACGGCCGCTTCCACCGCGACGTCTACGGTTTCGACGGCTCGCCGATCCACGACGCCGTTGCCGTCGCGCACGTCCTGCGTCCCGGTCTCGTCGAGACGCAGCACTTGAACGTCGAGATCGACGTGGAGTCGGAGCTCTGCCGCGGACGGACGGTCGTCGACCTGTGGCGCCGGACGACGCGCGACCCGAACGCGCACGTCGGCGTCGACGTCAACGCGGACGAGTTCCGCGAGCTGCTGGTCGAGCGGATCAGCTCGCTCCGATGAGCCTGGTCTTCGCCGCGATCGCGCCACACGGCAGCATGGCGATCGCTGAGGCGTGCGAGCCGCACGAGGTCGGCTTGGCGCAGAAGACGCAGGACGCTTTCGCCGAGCTCGGCCGACGCTTCGACGCGGCGCGACCCGAGTCCACGATCGTGCTCACGCCGCACAACGTCCACGTCGAAGGCTCGTTTGCGGTGATCGTCGCGGCGGAGCTCCACGGCTCCCTGTCCGACTGGACCACGCAACCGGTCGAGCTCGCCTGCCCGGTCGATCGCGCGCTCGCGCTGCGGTCGATTGTCTCGCTCGTGGACGCGGAGGTCCCGGCCGTCGGGATCAGCTTCGGCGGCAACGATCCCGAGGCGGCCGTCGCGCCGCTCGACTGGGGCTCGCTGATCCCGCTCTGGTACATGGGAGGGCGGCGCGAGCCGAGCGTGCCCGCGGTGATCGTCAGCCCGGCGCGCGAGCGGTCGCACGAGGAGCACGTCCGCGCCGGTGTGGCCCTCGCACGCGCTGCCGCAGCGTCGGGCAAGCGCGTGGCGCTGATCGCGAGCGCCGATCACGGGCACGCGCACGACCCCGATGGACCGTACGGCTTCGACCCGGCCGCGAAGGAGTATGACGAGCGAGTCGTCGAGCTCGTCGGTGACGACCGGCTGGCCGAGCTGCTCGAGCTGGAGGTCGACTTCGTCGACCGTGCGAAGGCCGACAGCTTCTGGCAGCTGCTGATGCTCCACGGCGCGCTGACCTCTAACCGCGGCTGGCGAGGCGAGCTGCTCTCCTACGAGGCGCCGACCTACTTCGGGATGCTCTGCGCCGCATACGAGCCGGGCGGGTAGGAGCCGGCACCCTGGCGGCGAAGGTGCGCGCATGCCGCGCCGCCGGAAGAAACGGACGCTGCGGCCTCGGCTGCCGTCCCGCGTGAAGAAGCGGACGCGCAAGGGCGGGGCCAGAAGTCACCAGCACCTCGAGCTGATCGGGCTCGGCGTGCTCGCGCTCGGCCTCTTCCTCGGCTCCGTGCTCTATCTCGGCTGGAGCGGTGGGATGGTCGGGGGGTGGATCGCCGATGCCTTCACCGGCGTGCTCGGCGCGGCGGCGTACGCGGCACCGGTCGCACTCGTCGCCCTCGGAGGCCTGATGGTCGCGCGCAGCGCGCTCGTCGACGTCAGCCCGTTCAGGACCGGGCTGATCGTCGCGACCTTCGGGCTGCTCATGGCCCTCGGCGACGCGGGAGGCGCGATCGGACACGGTCTCGACTCGCTCTTCGGGCTCCTTCTCGGGACGACCGGCACCACCATCCTCGGTGCGTTCGCGCTGCTGATCGGCCTGCTGCTGCTCACAGGCGCGTCGGCCGGCGCGCTCGTCCGCCGCTCGGGCCACGCCGTACGGCGCGCGCATTCGCGTGCCCGCGCGGCGTCGCGCACGGAAGAGGCGCCCACGACGATCGCCCCCGTCATCCCCCTCCGGCAGGAGGCGCCGGTCGACGCCGTCCACGACTTCCCGGACCTCGTCGGGACGGGAGCCGGGGAGTCCGGCCAGCCGCCGCCCCTGTTGATCGAGCCGGAGGCCGACCCGGACGACCCGGACCAGCCGAGCCTCTTCGACGTCGCGTCGATGGAGACCGTGCGCGAGTACCGCCTGCCCGACCGGGACATCCTCCACCGATCGCCGCCGGCGAGCGAGCTCGGAGCGGACGTGTCGACGCGCACCGCGGCCGCGCTCGTGCAGACGCTCGAGCACTTCGGCGTCGAGGCGTCGATCGTCGGACAGATCAGCGGCCCGCGTGTGACGCGGTACGAGCTGCGGCTCGCGCCGGGCACCAAGGTGTCGAAGGTCGCCTCGCTCAAGGACGACCTTTCCTACGCGCTCGCGACGACCGAGATCCGCATCCTCGCGCCGATCCCCGGGAAGCAGGCCGTCGGGGTCGAGCTGCCGAACCTCCAGCCGAACCTCGTCACGCTCGGCGACATCTTCGACGACCTGCCCGCGACAGCGAGCCCGCTCGCGGTCTGGCTCGGGAAGGACATCTCCGGGAGCGCGGTGTGGACCGACCTCGCCCGGATGCCGCACCTACTGATCGCGGGCACGACCGGCTCTGGCAAGTCCGGCTGCATCAACAACCTGCTCACCTCGGTGCTCCTGCGCTCGACTCCGGACGAGGTGCGGATGATCCTCATCGACCCCAAGCGCATCGAGCTCGGGTTCTACGAGTCGATCCCTCACCTGTTGACGCCGGTCGTGTCGAGCCCGAAGCAGGCGGCGGCGGCGCTGACGAACGTCGTCGCCGAGATGGAGCGCCGCTACGAGAAGCTGTCGATCCTCCGTGCGCGCAATCTCGCCGAGGCGAACCGCGCACTGCGGCAGCGAGGCGAGCAGGCGCTGCCGTATCTCCTCGTCGTGATCGACGAGCTCGCCGACCTGATGATGATCTCGCCGCAGGACGTGGAGGACGCGGTCATCCGGCTCGCGCAGAAGTCGCGTGCCGTCGGAGTGCACCTCGTGCTCGCGACCCAGCGGCCGTCCGTTGACGTGATCACGGGGATGATCAAGGCGAACGTGCCATCGCGGATCGCCTTCGCCGTCTCGTCACAGACCGACTCGCGCGTCATCCTCGACCAGTCCGGCGCCGAGTCGCTGCTCGGCCAGGGCGACATGCTGTTCAAGCCGCTCGGCACGTCGCGCCTACAGCGCGTCCAGGGCGCATACGTCTCCGAGGAGGAGATCGCGCTGATCGTCGAGCAGTGCCGCACGCAACGCGACCAGGAGCTCGACGAGTCGCTGCTCGAGCTCCCTGAGGTGTTCGAGGACGGCGACGAGTCCGACGGGGAGTTCGACCCAGACGAGGATCCGCTGCTCGACAAGGCGATCGAGATCGTCGTGCAGACGCAGACGGCCTCGGTCTCGCTCATCCAGCGACGTCTTCGCGTCGGCTACACGCGCGCGGGCCGCTTGATCGACATGCTCGAGCGGCGCGGGATCATCTCCGGCTACGAGGGATCGAAACCGCGGCGCGTCCTCGTCGACGAGGCCCAGCTCGAGCGCGTCGTCACGGGCTAGACGCGCCCGAGCCGGAGGCCTTCGAGCCCCCAGATCACGAACGCGCCCGTGCGTCGCGGCTCCTCGGCGAGCGCGACGTCGCCCCACAGCTCCCTGAGCGCGTCGACGCTCGCCTCCAGCTCGATCCGAGCCAACGGCGCGCCGATGCAGACGTGGATCCCGCCGCCGAAGCCGATGTGCTGCGAGGCGTTCGGGCGGCCGACATCGAACTCGTTCGGCAGCTCGAACACGCGTGGGTCGCGGTTGGCGGCGCCGAAAAGCAGGGCGAGTTTCGCGCCTTTCGGGATCGGCGTGTCGGCGAGCGTGAAGTCGTCGGCGAGGACCCATCGTTCGAACAGCTGCAGCGGCGGGTCGAACCGGATCATCTCCTCGACCGCTTGTGCAGGAGGGACGTCGTCGGTGCGGACGCGGCGCCACTGGTCGGGGTTGCGCGCGAAGGCCAGCGTGCCGTTCCCGAGCGTGTTCACCGTCGCCTCGTGGCCGGCGTTCAGGAGCACGATCACGGTGCTGACGATCTGTTCGTCGGAGAGTCGCTCGCCGTCCACGCGGGCTTCGACGAGCGCCGTGACCATGTCGTCGCGCGGCCGCGCTTGCCGGTCGCGAATGAGCTCCTCGACGTACTCGCGGAACTCCCCGGCTGCGCGGTTCGCCGCCGCGGCCGCCTCCTCGGGAACGTCGAACTCGTACATCTTGACCATGCGATGCGACCAGTCGAGCAGGTCGCGGTGTCGGTCGAGCGGGACGCCGAGCATCCGGCAGATGACCGCGATCGAGTACGGCTGCGCGAAGTCGTAAAGGAGCTCCGTCTCGCCGCGCTCGGCGAGGGGAGCGAGCAGCTCGCGCGCGAGCTCGTTCGCCGGTCCGCGCAGGGCCTCGACGCTGCGCGGCGTGAAGGCCGCGGCGACGAGCTTCCTGATCCGGGTGTGGTCGGGCGGCTCGAGCCAGAGGAGGCTCCAGCGCTCGCTCGCCCAGAACGAGTCCCACCGCGGGTCGAGCGGCGGGACGCCGATCTCCTCGGGCTCCATCACGTGGCGGAAGTTGCGACCGAGCCGGCGGTCCCGGAGGCAGCTCCGCACGTCCTCGTGCCGGGTCACGAACCACCGGTCGCGCCCGGGGTCGTAGAAGACCGGGGCTGCTTCACGCAGGCGGCCGAGGGTGGGGTAGGGGTCGGAGAGGAAGGCTGGGTCGGCCGGGTCGAACGCCAGCGCTTCGCTCAGCTCCACGAGTGCAACGTATCGTCCGTGGCAAGTGGCGACACGCTCCCGCCGGCTAACCCGCCGCCGCCCGCGAGCGTCTAATCCTCACGGACGGGGTCGAGCCAGTAGCATCCGCTCGCCCAGTGGGCCTAGAGGGATGACGGAGGAGGAGGACTTTTCTTGAACAAGAAGCGATTTGCGGCGGGGGCGCTCGCGGCCGTGATTGTCTTTGCGGCGCTCGCGACGATTCTCGTCGGCAGCAGTAGCGCGCGCCCGAAAGCGAAGCAGAAGCAGTTCACGGCCGCGCTGATCAGCGACATCGGCCGGTTCAACGACAAGAGCTTCAACCAGTTCCAGCTGCAGGGACTGAACGCGATCACGAAGAAGCTGAAGATTAAGAAGATCGCGCTCCAGTCGGACGCGAGCAGCGACTACATCCCGAACATGACGACGGCGATCCGGGAAGGCGCGAACATCGTCATGGACGCGGGGTACCTGATGGCCGGCGACCTCTCGACGGTGGCCGCGCAGTTCCCGAACACGCACTTCACGATCACCGACGACGCGGTGTCGGGCCCGGCAAACCTGGACTTCGTGGGGAAGGACGTCCACAACATCGAGGGCCTGACGTACGCCACGAATCAGAACAGCTACCTGATCGGGTGCATGGCGGCGATGGTCACGAAGGCCGAGAAGGCGCCGCATCAGACGATCGGCGTCGTCGGCGGGATCAAGATCCCGCCGGTCACCATCTTCCTCGCCGGCTACCAGGCTGGCGCCAGGAAGTGCGTGCCGGGCACGTCGGTCTTGATGGGCTACTCCGGCGACTTCGTCAAGCAGGACCTCTGCAAGAACGTCGCCGAGAACCAGATCCAGCAAGGCGCGCACGTCATCTTCGCGGTCGCCGGTGGCTGCGGCCTCGGCGCGCTGAGCGCCGCGAAGGACGCGGGCCTCTGGGGCGTCGGCGTCGACCAGGACCAGTCGTTCCTCGGGACGTACATCCTCACGAGCGCAGTGAAGAGGGTGGACATCGGGATCGAGAAGGCGGTCACGCAGGCGAAGGCGGGGAAGTTCAAGGGCGGAACGAACCTCGTCTTCAACCTCAAGAACAACGGGGTCGCGCTGGGCAAGATCAGCCCGAAGCTCCCGAAGGCGCTGAAGGCGGCGGTGCTGAAGAAGCTGGCGGTGCTCCGCAAGGGAATCATCAGCGGCAAGATCAAAGTGCCAACCGTTCCCACCGGCTAACGCCAGAACGAGCGGGATCCGAGCGGGCCCTTCGGGGCCCGCTCGCGTTTTGGGCAGGCATAGAATCGCCACGGATGGACGCGCCTCCCGTCCTCGAGCTCCGGGGCATCACGAAGCAGTTCCCCGGTGTGCTCGCGAACGACCACGTCGACTTCGATCTGCGCAAGGGCGAGGTGCACGCGCTGCTCGGCGAGAACGGCGCCGGCAAGTCGACGCTGATGAACATCCTCTACGGGCTCTACTCGCCGGACGACGGCCAGGTGCTGATCAACGGCCAGCCTGTCGAGATCTCCTCGCCGCACGACGCGATCGCCCGTGGCATCGGGATGGTGCACCAGCATTTCATGCTGATCCCCGTGATGAGCGTCACGGAGAACATCGTGCTCGCGGACGAGCCGAGGCGCGGCGGGGTCCTGCTCGACTACGCCGGCGCGAAACGCCGCGTCGAGGAGATCTCGAAGCGCTTCAGCTTCGCGATCGACCCGGACGCGAAGATCGAGAACATCACGGTTGGCCAGCAGCAGCGGGTCGAGATCCTCAAGGCGCTATATCGCCATGCGGAGATCCTGATCCTCGACGAGCCGACCGCGGTGCTGACACCGCAGGAGGCGACGGAGCTGTTCGCGATCCTCAAAGGGCTCGTCGCGGACGGGATGTCGATCATCTTCATCAGCCACAAGCTGAACGAGGTGCTCGAGATCGCCGATCGCATCACCGTTCTCCGACGTGGCAAGGTCGTCGAGACGAGGCCGCGCGAGGGCGCGACCGAGACGGGGCTCGCCCGCTCGATGGTCGGACGCGAGGTCCTCCTTCGCGTGGACAAGAAGCCTCCGAACATCGGCGAGACGCTGCTCGACGTCGACGACCTCAGTGTCGTCGACGACCGCGGGCTCGAGGCCGTCCGCGACGTCTCGTTCGAGGTGCGCGCGGGCGAGATCGTCGGCATCGCCGGCGTCGACGGGAACGGCCAGACTGAGCTGATCGACGCGCTGACGGGGCTGCTGAAGACCACGAGCGGGAAGGTGCTCGTGGGCGGTCGCGACCTCACCGCCTCGAGTACCCACGAGCGCCTCGAGGAAGGGCTCGGGCACATCCCGGAGGACCGCCATCGGCGAGGGCTCGTGCTCGAGTTCTCGCTCGCCGAGAACCTCGCGTTGCACGACTACGACAAGCCCCCGTTCTCGCGCTTCGGCTGGCTCAATCCGCGGCGGGTCGTTGCGTCCGCCCGCCGCCTCCTGCAGGAGTACGACGTCCGCGGCGGCGGTCCGCAGACGCGCGCCGCGTCGCTCTCCGGCGGCAACCAGCAGAAGGTCGTGGTCGCGCGCGAGGTGTCGAGAAATCCACGTGTGCTGATCGCGGCGCAACCGACTCGCGGGCTCGACGTCGGCGCGATCGAGTTCGTCCATCGGCGGCTCGTCGCCGAGCGCGACGCGGGCCGCGCCGTGCTCCTCGTGTCGCTCGAGCTCGACGAGATCGTCTCCCTCTCCGACCGGATCCTCGTCATGTTCGAGGGACGGATCGTCGGCGAGTACCCGCCCGACGTCGGCGAGGAGGAGCTCGGCATCGCGATGACCGGCGGCCGGCGGGAAGCGGCGGCGTAGGCGATGGACCCCGATCTGCGCAACGCGGACCTGGACGAGCTCGAGCGCGACGAGATGGAGAGCCCCGGCGCGGCCGAGCCGCTCGAGGCGGAGCCGACCGCCTACGCGCCGAGCGTCGCCGAGCGGCTCGCGATCTACCAGCGGGCCGGCGGCATCGTCACGCCGCTGATCACGATCGTGTTCGCCTTTTTCATGGGCGGCCTCGTCGTGTTCCTCACGCATCCCTCGGCCGGGCTGCGGCTCCCGTACGAGGTCTACAAGGGCATCTTCTTCGGCAGCGGCCTCGACTGGTTCTTCCACTTCGGGAGCTACCACATCGACCTCCCGTTCACGAACCACCAGGTCTTCTTCTGGTGGAACACGTCGACCCAGAACAACTCGGCGTACAACCTCCAGCAGACGCTCATCCTCACCTCGACGCTGATCCTCACCGGGCTGGCGGTCGCGTTCGCGTTCCGCTGCGGCCTCTTCAACATCGGCGGTCAGGGCCAGTACTTCGTCGGCGTGATCACGGGCATCTGGATCGGGACCCGTTTCCCGGGCATGAACCACGGCGTGCACATCCTGTTCGCGATGGCCGTCGCGGCGGCGGCCGGCGCGCTGTGGGCGGCGATCGCGGGGTTCCTGAAGGCGACGACCGGCGCGCACGAGGTGATCTCGACGATCATGCTCAACTGGATCGCGTACTGGATCGGCGTCTGGGTCTTCGGCCAGGGAGGGCCGCTGCAGGGGCCACAGAAGTTCTCGCCGACCTCCGCCGTCGTCGTTCCCTCCGCGCGCCTGCCCGTGTTCTGGGGGATCCCGTTGCTGCAGGGCGTTCACATCGGCTTCTTCATCGCGCTCTTCGCGCTCGTCGCGTTCTGGTTCACGCTCCAGCGGACGACGCTCGGGTACGAGGTGCGCGCCGTCGGCTTCAACCCCGATGCCGCGCGCTACGGCGGCATCAGCGTCAAGCGGAACTACGTCGTGGCGATGGCCGTCTCGGGGATGTTCGCGGGCATCGCCGGTGCCATCGACATGCTCGGCTACCTGTACCAGTACGGGTCGCTCGACGTGCAGGTCTCGACGATCGGTTTCATCGGGATCGCGGTCGCCCTCCTCGGCCGCAACAAGGCCGTCGGCGTCGGGCTGTCCGCGCTGCTCTTCGCCTGCCTGATCTACGGGACCTCAGGCCGGGGCATCAGCAGCAACGTGATCCCGCCGGAGCTCACCGGAAACCTCGCGCTGATGATCCAGGCGTTCGTCCTGCTCTTCATCGGCGCGGACGTCCTGATCCTCTACGTCTGGCAGGCGCGAAAGAAGCTCGTCCGGAAGCGCCCGCCTCCGGCCGAGCCGCAACCGACCGGGAGCACGAGCTGATGTCGGCCGGCGCGACCGCCGAGACGCTCGTGCGCGGAGTCCGAGCGCGCCACGTCGCGTGGCTCGGGATCGCGCTCGGGTGCGTCGCGTTCCTGCTCGCGGTGCCTCTCGGCCACACGATCGTCGCGCGGTCGCCGTGGCTGCCCCTCGTGGTCGGCGTCCTCGCAATGGCCGCCGGGATCTGGGCGGTCTCGCGGGGGACCCGCAAGCTCGGCTGGCTTGCGGTCGCCGCCGGTGTGGTCGGGATCGCCCTCGGGATCCTCGCCACGAGGGCGAGCGAGTCGAACCTCCACAGCGTCGTCGACTGGTCGTCGCTCCTGGCGGCGATGCTCGTCTTCGCGACGCCGCTGACGTATGCGGCGATCGGTGGGATGTTCTCCGAGCGGAGCGGTGTCGTGAACATCGGCCTCGAGGGAATGATGCTGATGGGCTGCTTCTTCGGCGTCCTCGGCGCCGACAAGCTGCACCACTGGTACTGGGGCATCGCCGTGGCCATGGTCGCCGGCGGACTGATGGCGCTCGTGCACGCGTTCGTCTCGATCCACCTTCGGGCCGACCAGATCGTCACGGGGACGGGGATCAACTTCCTCGCCCTCGGCCTGACGGGGTACCTCTACATCCGCATCTACGGCGCGAACGGAACGCCGGGCTCGATCTCGCAGATCCCGAACGTCGACATTCCCGGCGCCAGCCATCTCGGGATCATCGGTCAGGTCTTCGGCGACCTCAACCTGATGATCTGGCTGTCGTTCCTCCTCCTGATCGTCTCGTCCATCTTCATGTTCAGGACGCCGTTCGGGCTCCGCATCCGCTCGGTCGGCGAGCATCCGCGTGCGGCGGACACGGTCGGGATCTCCGTCTACGCGGTTCGCTACGGCGCGGTGATCCTGTCCGGGATGCTCGCCGCGCTCGGGGGCGCCTACCTCGCCGTCGGCTACGTCGGGTCCTTCACCGAGAACATGACTGCGGGGCGCGGCTTCATCGCGCTCGCGGCCCTGATCTTCGGGAACTGGCGGCCGTTCGGCGCGTTCGCGGCAGCGCTGCTGTTCGGCTTCTCGACCGCGCTCGCGTTCCGGCTCGCACAACCGGAGTCGTGGGCGAGCGCCGCCATCCTGTTCCAGGGGCTGCCGTACGTGTTGACGCTGATCGCCGTCGCCGGCGTGATCGGCCGCTCGATCCCGCCCAGGGCGAGCGGCCGGCCGTACGTCAAGCAGTAGCCGCCCCGAGCAGTCCGCCGCCTCCTTCGGTTCACGACACGTCCGGCAGGTGCAGCGGCTTGAATATGCCGCTGCCGGATGACTACGGAGCGGAATCCGTACTCGAGCAGTCGAACGCGCGCCTGGACCGGCATCGTGCTGGGCTTTCTGGGCGTCCTCTGTGTCCCGGCGGCCGTGTACGTCTCTGACCGCTCCAACCGTGTCGGCCTGCTCGACGCCGCGTACGCGGTGCCGTTCGCCTTCGTCCTGGGCGTCCTCGCGTTCGGGATGGCGTCGCGCGCCCGCCACAACCTCGCGTGGCTCCGCCTGGACGGACGAGGGACGAAGGCGGCCGCGCTCGGAGTCTTCCTCGGCGTGCTCGCGCTCGCGGTTGCCGTGACCGCGGCGCTCTCGGTCGGCTTCTACGAGGCGATCGTCTACTACCAGCGGCACCACTAGAACGCCTAGAATCGGCCGGCCGCCATGTTCGAGATCGGAAGCAGCCTCAAGGAGGCGCGCCTGCGCCAATCGCTCGACCTCCTGGAGGTCGAACAGGCGACGAAGATCCGGAGCAAGTACCTGCGGGCGCTCGAGGACGAGCAGTTCGACGTGCTCCCCGCGCAGACGTACGTCAAGGGTTTCCTCAGGTCCTACGCGGAGTACCTCGGCCTCGACGGACAGCTGTACGTGGACGAGTTCAACTCCCGCTACGTCATCGGCGAGGACGAGGCACCCGCGCGCCCGCGGCGATCGCCGCCGCCGCCACGCCGACGGGTCCAGTCCCGGGTCGTCCTGCTCACCCTCCTCGGGATAGCCCTCGTCACGGCGCTCGTGATCGTGGCGTGGACCCGCGGCGGATCGGGCAACCAGCGGATTCCGGGTCTCGCGTCGGCGAAGACGTCGACGACGTCGACCACGAGCTCCACTCAGACCCGCACGCGCGCGCGGAGAGTTGCGCATCTCCTGATCACCGCGAACATCGACTCGAGCTGGCTCCAGGTCCATCGCAACTCGGCGGCAGGCCCGATCGTGTTCCAGGGGACGCTGGAGAAAGGGCAGCAGCAGCTGTTCACGGGACGTCGCCTGTGGATCGACATCGCGCGCCCCGAGGTACTGACTGCGATGCTGAACGGAAAGTTGATCCAACTCCCGACGGGCGGTGCGAAGCGAATCATCGTGACAGCCCGCGGCCTGCACGTCGCTGGCTCGTAACCCCGGACCGCCCGATCGCCCGCGGGCCGTCGTGGTCGTCACGGGCAGCGAGCTCGTGCGAGGCGACCGGACCGACCTCAACGGGCCCTTCCTCGCCCGCGAGCTACTAAGGCTCGGCTTCGAGCCGGCGCGAATCCAGATCGTCGGCGACCGCGAGGACGAGCTGGAGGACGCGCTGCGGGACGGGCTACGCGCCGATCTGTGCGTCGTCTCGGGCGGGCTCGGGCCGACGCACGACGACAGGACGGTCGCGCTCGTGGCGCGGGCAGCCGAGGTCGGGCTGCGGCTGGACGAGCGCCTCTTCGTGGAGATCGGCTCGATCTCGCGGGTCTTCGCGGCTCGCACCGGCCGTCCCTACGCCGACTTCGAGCCGGGGGTGCGCAAGCAGGCGACGATTCCCGAGGGCGCGATCGACCTCGGGCTGGCGGGCACCGCGCCGGGGCTCGTGCTCGAGACGACAGGAGCGGTCGTCGTCGTGTTGCCCGGGCCGCCGTCCGAGCTGCAACGGCTGTGGCCTCGAGCGCTCGAGACGGAGCCGGTACGGGCGCTGCTCCGCCGCGCGGTCCCGCCGGAGCGACGGTACCTCCGACTGTTCGGGGTCAGCGAGTCCGCCGTCGCGAAAGCGCTCGCCGACGCCGGTGGAGACGGCGCCGGCGTCGAGGCGACGATCTGCGCCCGCGACTTCGAGATCCACGTGGACATCCTGGTCGAAGCCGGCGCGGAGAGCCGCGCCGACGAGCTGGCGGAGCGTCTCCTGGAGCCGATCCGCGACTCGCTCTTCGCCGAGCGGGAGGTGTCCGTCGCCGAGCTCGTCCTCGGTCTCTGCCGCTCGCGCGGGTTGACGCTCGGCACGGCGGAGTCGTGCACGGGCGGGATGGTGGCGGAGCGGCTGACGGCGATTCCCGGGTCGAGCGACGCCTTCGTGGGAGCGGTCGTGGCGTACTCGAACGACCTGAAGGAACGCGAGCTCGGCGTGCCGGCCGAGGTGCTCGCGCGCTTCGGTGCCGTGTCGGCGGAGACAGCGGCCGCCATGGCCTCTGGCGCGCGCGGGGCGCTCGGCGTCGACGTCGCCGTCGCGGTCACAGGGGTCGCCGGTCCCGGCGGAGGCACCGACGAGAAGCCGGTCGGCCTCGTCTATGTCCACGTCGTCGGGCCGGACGGAGAGCACGCGGCGGACTTCCGCTTCCCGGGCGATCGCAACGCGGTCAGGCACCGTGCGACCGCGTGGGCGCTCCACCTGGTCCGGCGCGTTCTGACACAGGATCGGCAGGAAGGTGCGTGAGCTCCGCCGGTAGCGTGGAACGTCGTGATCGGCTGCGGCTCTTCTGCGCGCTCAGGCTCCCGGCGGACACCCTCGACGCGCTCGAGGCCTGGTCTCGGCGCGAGCTCTCGGAGCGCATCGTCGCGCGGGCGAACCTCCACGTCACGCTCGCGTTCTTGGGTGCCCGGCCGTCGGCCGAGCTGGCGGAGATCTGCGGCGCGACCCGCGCCGCGGCCGCAGCGGCCGGACCGGTCGTCCTCGAGCCTGCGGACTACCGCGAGACGCGGAGCGTCGGGATGGTCGTCCTGGCGGACCGGGAGGGTGTCGCCGCCGCGCTCGCGGCGGACCTCCACGGCCGGCTCGAGGCGCTCGGCGTCTACGAGCGCGAGCGACGTCAGTGGGCCCCGCACGTCACGGTCATCCGCTTCCGGGAACGCCCCGGGCTCCGCCCGCCGCTCCCCGCGCTCGGGCCGTTCAGTCCGTCCGACGCGGCTGTTTACCTTTCTCGGCTTCGCTCCTCCGGAGCGGAGTACGAAGTCGTCGAATCGTTTGCGCTAGGAGGTTGAGCCAGGTGGATCGTGAGCAGGCTCTTGATGTCGCCCTCGGTCAGATCGAGCGGCAGTTCGGCAAGGGCTCGGTGATGCGGATGACCGATCAAGCGGCCGTCTCGATCGGGGCCATCTCCACGGGCTCCCTGGCCCTCGACCTCGCGCTCGGGATCGGCGGTCTCCCGCGCGGCCGCATCGTCGAGGTGTTCGGCCCAGAGTCGTCGGGGAAGACGACGCTCGTCTACCACGTGATTGCCGAGGCGCAGCGGCGCGGCGGCATCTGCGCCTTCATCGACGCCGAGCACGCGATGGATCCGTCCTACGCGAAGAAGATCGGCGTCAACATCGACGACCTGCTCGTCTCCCAGCCCGACACGGGGGAGCAGGCGCTCGAGATCGCGGAGCTCCTGATCCGATCGGGCGCGCTCGACGTGGTCGCAGTCGACTCCGTCGCTGCGCTGACGCCGAAGGCCGAGATCGAGGGCGAGATGGGCGACACGCACGTCGGGCTGCAGGCGCGGCTCATGTCGCAAGCGCTGCGCAAGCTCGCGGGCACGCTCAACCGCACCGACACGATCTGCCTGTTCACGAACCAGCTGCGCGAGAAGATCGGCGTCATGTTCGGCAATCCGGAGACGACGCCGGGCGGTCGCGCGCTGAAGTTCTACTCGTCGGTACGGCTCGACATCCGCCGGATCGAGACGCTGAAGGAAGGCGTCGAGGCGATCGGCAACCGCGTGCGCGTGAAGGTCGTGAAGAACAAGGTCGCGCCGCCGTTCAAGCAGGCCGAGTTCGACATCATCTACGGCTCGGGGATCTCGTGGGAGGGCACCGTGCTCGACACGGGGCTCGAGCGGAAGATCGTCCAGAAGTCTGGCTCGTACTTCTCGTTCGACGACGAACGCCTCGGCCAAGGTCGCCAGAACGCGACCGCGTTCCTTCGCGAGCATCCGGACGTCTGCGAGGCGATCCTCGCCCGCATCCAGACCGAGGTGGGCTCCGGGCAGGTCGTCTCGGCGAGGTTGCTGCCCTCGGCCACCGTCGCCGAGACGAACGGCAAGGTCGCCAAGGAGGAGGTCGAGGAGAAGGCCTCGGTCTAGCGTGCCGCTCGTCACCGCGCTGAGCGGCGCCGGCCGCGATCGGGTCGTCGTCGAACTCGACGGAAGCCCCTGGCGGGCGCTCCCCGCAGCTGTTGTCGTCCGGGCACGTCTGCGTGTCGGAATGGTGGCCGACCGTGCCACGTTCCGACTGGTTCGACGAGAGCTGCGCCGCGTCGAGGCATCGCGAGTCGCGACGCGCGCGTTGGCGGCGCACGACCGTTCGGCGCAGTCGATCGACGCGCGGCTCGAGCGCGCAGGCTTCGCGCGCGGCATTCGGTCCGAGACGATCGAGGAACTGGAGCGCTCGGGAGCGCTGGACGATGCCCGCTTCGCCCGGAGGCGAGCGGAGCTGTTGGCCGAGCGCGGGTACGGAGACGCGGCGATCCGCGCGGATCTTGGGCGCGCCGGGCTCGCCGGGGAGCTCGCGGCCGAGGCGATCGCCGAGCTGGCGCCAGAGCGTGACCGGGCACTGGCCGTCGTCCGGAAGCGAGGGCCTGGGGCCCGGACCCGCCGCTACCTCGCCGCCCGCGGCTTCGACGAGGAGGCGGTGGCGGCAGCGTGGCCGGCTTCCTTTGCGTCGGACTCGTGACGGCGGTAGGATGGGTGTGCCTCATCCGATGTTTTTGCCTGCATAACGGCTTTTTCCGAATCGTGACAGTTCAGTGAATTCGCCTTCGACCTCCAACCGAACCGACACCGAAAGGCAGCAGACAGCGGCGCTCTAGCACACGCTCCGCCGAGCCGAAGGTGTCGGCTCGTAGCACCGATTCGGGACATACCGCGTGCCGGCACGCACCGGGTGTGGTCGTCGCAACCCATCGGACACCGCGACCCAGGAGCCCGGCATGCTCATCGCCATCGGGATCGTGATCGGCCTCATCGTCGGCGCGGTCGTGTGCGCCCTCGTGCTCGTCGGGACGTCGAAATCGCGACTCGGTCGTGCTCGACAGCTCCGTCACCAAGTCGTCGACGACGCGCAGCGTGAAGCCGACGCTCTTCGTCGCGAGGCGGAGATCGGCGCACGCGAGGAAGCCGTGCGACTGCGTGCCGAGATCGACGCGGAGGTCTCTGAGCATCGCGCGCGGATCGTCAAGGTGGAGGAGCGCGTCCTCACGAAGGAAGAGGACATCGACCAGAAGCTGACGGAGATCGCGCGAAGGGAGCAGGGGCTCGCCGACCGGGAGACGAACCTCCGGGAGCTGCAGGAGCAGCAGAAGCTGGCGAAGCGCGAGCAACTCGAGCAGCTCGAGCGAATCTCGGGGATGACGGTGGGGGAGGCGAAGCAGTACCTGCTCGAGCGCTCCGAGGATCTCGTCCGGCACGAGCTCGCCCGCCAGGTGCGCCAGCTCGAGGAGGAGGCGCGCATCGAGGCAAAGCGGCGTGCGCGCAATCTCGTTGCCGACGCGCTCCAGCGCGTTGCCGCGAGCCACGCAGCCGAGACGACGGTGTCGGTCGTCGAGCTTCCGTCGGACGACATGAAGGGGCGGATCATCGGTCGGGAGGGTCGGAACATCCGCTCGCTCGAGCACCTGACCGGCGTCGACTTCATCATCGACGACACGCCCAACGCAGTCGTGCTCTCGTCGTTCGACGGGATCAGGCGCGAGATCGCGCGCCAGACGCTGCTGAAGCTGATCGAGGACGGCCGCATCCACCCGGCGCGGATCGAGGACACCTACTACGCGTCGAAGGCGGAGATCGAGGAGCACATGCTGCATGCGGGCGAGCAGGCGGTCTTCGAGGCGAACTGCGGCGACTTCAACGAGGAGCTCGTCAAGATCCTCGGACGGCTGCGGTATCGCACGAGCTACGGGCAGAACGTCCTCAAGCACACGCTCGAGGTCGTCCATCTCGCGGGGATCATGGCCGCGGAGGTGGGCGCGTCCGTGAAGGTGACGAAGCGCGCCGCCCTGCTCCACGACCTCGGCAAGGCGATGACGCACGAGATCGAAGGGTCCCATGCGTCGATCTCTGCGCAGCTCGCTCGTCGTTACGGGGAGACGCAGCACGTCGTCCACGCCGTCGAGGCGCACCACTACGAGGTCGAGCCGCAGACAGTGGAGGCGGTGCTGCTGATCTCCGCCGACGCGATCTCGGCGTCGCGTCCGGGAGCGCGCGGCGAGAGCCTCGAGCACTACATCAAGCGCCTCGAAGCGCTCGAGCAGCTCGCCGCCGAGAAACCCGGAGTCGAGAAGGTCTACGCACTCCAGGCCGGTCGCGAGATCCGCGTGATCGTACGACCCGGGGAGGTCGACGACGACGGTGCGGTCCTCCTCTCGCACGAGATCGCGCGGGAGATCGAAGACCAACTCGAGTATCCGGGCCAGGTGAAGGTGACGGTGATCCGCGAGAGCCGAGCCGTCGACGTCGCCCGAAACGCGACTGGCCAGATGAACCACGCGGCGTAGCAGTTTCGCGCCGACGCCCGCGCTAGCCTCGGCTCGCCATGTCGACACCCGTCTGGCGCAACCGGAACTTCGTGCTCTTCGAGACGGGGAGGTTCCTCTCGAGCTTCGGCAGCTCGCTGTCGACGATTGCCTACCCGCTGCTCGTCCTGTCGCTGACGCACTCGCCGGCCAAGGCCGGACTCGTCACGTTCGCGCGTTCGATCCCCCAGCCCGTTTTCAGCCTTGTCGCCGGCGCTGCTGCTGACCGTGGCAATCGCCGGCGTCAGATGCTGGTGGCAGACGGGATCCGCTTCGTCGCGCTCGCGACCCTGGGCACGCTCGTTCTCGTCGGCAGCGCGCACTGGTGGCTGGTCGCAATTGTCGGGCTGATCGAAGGAGTTGGCTCCACGACGTTCATGGCAGCGAGCGCCGGCGTCTTGCCCGCAGTCGTGCCGAGGCATCAACTGCCCGACGCCATCGGTGCGCGTCGGGTCTGGGGGTCGACGGTCTTTCTCGCGGGACCGCCGATCGGGGGTGCGCTCTTTCAGGTCGGGCGCGCCGTCCCGTTCCTGACCGACGCTGTCTCGTACCTCTTCTCGAGCGCCTCGATCATCCGACTTCGCACTCCCTTTCAGGAGCCGCGCGAGCCGGAGACGACCCCCTTCAGAGCCCGGCTCGTCGAAGGGATCCGATACACGTGGGCGCGCCCGTTCCTGCGCACATGCGCTCTCCTGTACGGGCTCGGCAATCCGTTGATGGCCGGGATCCTGCTCGCGCTCGTCGTCATCGGTCGCGACCAAGGCCTCACTGGTGGCCAGATCGGCCTGCTCACCGCTGCGCTCGGCGCGTCCTCCTTGCTCGGGTCGCTGCTGTCGCCGCTCGCTCGTCGCTTCTTGTCGATCCGGACGATCATGCTCCTCGAGTTCACGAGCTGGTTCGGGGCGTGGCTCTTCGTCGCCTGGCCGAACGTCTATTCGCTGTTGGCTCTGATCGTTCCGTTCGGGCTCACCGCGCCGATTACCGACTCCGTCGTCGACGGCTATCGCATCGCGATGACGCCGGATCGACTGCTGGGAAGGGTGGAGACGGCGCGAACGACGATTGCCCAGCTGGCGCTACCGTTCGGTCCGCTCGTCGCCGGCGTGCTTCTCGAGCACGTCACCGCACGGATCACGATCGCCCTCTTCGCAGCCTCCGCGCTCGGCCTCTTCGTGTGGGGCGCGCTGAGCCCGGCGATCCGGTCGGCACCGAGCCTGTCAGAACTGGAGACGGCCGGTACGCTACCCGCCTGATGCGGCGCTACCACGTGACGACGTTCGGCTGCCAGATGAACGCTCACGACTCGGAGCGGATCAAGGGCATGCTCGAGGAGCTCGGGCTCGGCGAGGCCGTCTCGCAGGAGGAGGCGGACGTGCTCGTCTTCAACACCTGCACGATCCGCGAGAAGCCGGACACGAAGTTCGCCGCGCACCTCGCGGCCGCAACCGCGCTCAAGCGGCGCGATCCCGAGAAGGTGATCGCGGTCGGCGGCTGCTACGCGGAGGCGCAGCGGGAGCGGCTCTTCGATCTCTACCCGTCGGTCGACGTCGCCTTCGGCCCGGGGTCGATCCCGCACCTCGGCGAGTGGCTCGGTGTGGGCGGCGTCGGCGTCGAGCGCGGTCGCTTCGGCATCGAGGAACGGACGTTCGCCGGGACGCTGCCGCAGCACCGCGAGCGCGCGTTCCAGGCGTGGGTGCAGATCTCCATGGGCTGCAACTCGAAATGCGCCTACTGCATCGTTCCCGCGGTGCGCGGCCGGGAGACGTCTCGCCGGCCGGGCGAGATCGTGGCCGAGGTCGCGCGACTCGCGGGCGACGGGGTCCGCGAGATCACGCTCCTCGGTCAGAACGTCAACTCGTGGGGCCGAGACCTGCTCCCGGACATCGAGACCGAGTTCGGCGAGTTGCTGCGCGCGTGCGACGCGATCGAAGGAGTGGAGCGCATCCGGTTCACGAGCCCTCACCCGAAGGACTTTCGCGCGCCCGTGATCTCCGCGATGGCCGAGTGCCCCTCGGTCTGCGAGCACGCTCATCTGCCGTTGCAGTCCGGCTCGTCGCGCATCCTGAAGGCCATGCGGCGCACGTACACGCGCGAGCGCTACCTGAAGCTGGTCGACGAGCTCCGCGGCGCGATTCCCGATCTCGCCCTGACCACGGACCTGATCGTCGGCTTCCCCGGGGAGACGGAATCGGAGTTTTGCGAGACGCTGGACGCTGTCGAGGGGATCGGTTTCGACGGCGCCTTCACGTTCGTCTACTCGCCGCGCGCCGGGACCGAGGCGGCTGCGATGCCGGACCAGGTTCCGGACGAGGTGAAGCGGGACCGCATCGAGCGGCTCGTCGAGGTGGTGCAGCGTGTCGCCCGGGAGCGAAACAAGGAGCGCATCGGGCGGGTCGAGCAGGTGCTCGTCGAGGGCGCGAGCAGGACCGATCCGGCACTGCGGAGGGGACGCACGCGCCGAAACACGACCGTCAACTTCGCCGGGAACGCGGCCGCAGGCGACCTCGTCGACGTGCTCATCGACGGGACGACGTCGACCACGCTCCGCGGCACGCTGGCGGTGCCCGCGGCCGCATGAGGGTCCTCGTCACCGGCTCGTCCGGGCAGATCGGCACGAACCTCGCGCTGCGGCTCGCTCGGGACGGCCATGACGTGTTCGGCGTCGACAAGCGTCTGAACACGTGGACCGACAGCTTCCGCTACCTCTTGCAGGATCTGTCGGGCCACTATCCGTCCTTCCCGACCGGGATCGGCGGCGTCGAGTACCCGGAGGTCGACCTCGTGGTCCACCTGGCGGCGCACGCGAAGGTGCACCAGCTCGTCCGGGAGCCGCACCGCGCACTCGAGAACGCCGTAATGACCTTCAACGTCCTCGAGTTCTGCCGACAGCAGCAGCTTCCGATCGTGTTCTCGTCGAGCCGCGAGGTCTACGGCGACGTTCATCGCTTCGCGGCAGAGGAAGCGAAGGAGACGAGCGCCGACTTTGCGTACACGGAGTCGACGTACTCCGCATCGAAGATCGCCGGCGAGGCGATGATCTACTCGTACGCCCGCTGCTACGGGCTGCGGTACCTCGTCTTCCGCTTCTCCAACGTCTACGGCCGGTACGACAACGACCTGACGCGCATGGTGCGTGTGATCCCGCTGTTCATCCACACGCTGCAGCGCGACGAGCCCGTTACGGTGTTCGGGCCAGAGAAGACGCTCGACTTCACGTTCGTCGACGACTGCGTCGACGGGATTGTCGGCGGAGTCGAAGCGCTCGCGGAAGGACGCGTCGTCAACGAGACGATCAACCTCGCGTACGGACACGGGAACACGCTGGTCCGCGTCGCCGAGCTGATCGGCGCGGAGCTCGACGTCGAGCCGAGGATCAATCTCGCGCCGTCGCTGCTCGGCGAGGTGACCCACTACGTCGCCGACTTGACGCGCGCGCGGCAGCTCCTCGGGTACGACCCGCGCACGCCGCTCGAGGAGGGCGTGCCACGGGCGGTCGCGTGGTTCCGCGAACAGCGCGCCGCTCATCCCGAGGAGGAGGGGCCGCTCCCGGTGGACGTGCTCTTCCCCCAGGATGCCGAGAGTGCCTGGAAATCCGGCTCCACCGTCGCACCGACCTCGTAGCCGCGACGAAGCCGATGCGGCGTGGGCCGAGGGCGCCGGCGTGCTCGCGGTCTTCGGCCCGACCGCATCCGGGAAGACGCGCGTCGCCGAAATGCTCGCCGACCGGATCGGGGGCGACGTCGTTTCGGCCGACGCGCTGCAGGCGTATCGTGGCCTCCCGATCCTGACGGCGCAGCCCGATCGTCCGACGGCGCTCGTCGGCATCTGGCCGCTCTCGCACGAAGGCTCCGTCGCCGAGTACGCCGAGCTCGCGCATGCAACGATCGACGAGCTGCTCGCACGCGTGCGGACCCCAGTGGTCGCGGGCGGCACCGGCTTGTACCTGCGTGCGGCGCTCGCCGAGCTCAACCTCCCGCCGGCGCCGGACGACGAGCACAGGCGTCACTGGGACGAGCTCTACGAGCGGCTCGGCCCCGAGCAAGCACACGCCCTGCTCGCCCACCAGGACCCCGGCGCAGCCGCGCGCGTCCATGCGAACGACCGCCGCCGCGTCGTCCGCGCGCTCGAGCTCTCGGAGCTCGGCTCGTCGCTTCGACCGTCCGCGGATCGCCTCTGGAGCGACGTCACACGACATCCGACGCTGATCTTCGGGCTCGAGGTGTCCAAGGGGAGACTGGACGCGCGGATCGAGGAACGCACACGAGCGATGTTCGACGCCGGCGTCGAGGACGAGGTGCGTCGTGCGCTCGCGGCCGGCGTCTCGTCGACAGCGATGGTCGCGCTGGGCGTGCGCGAGATTGCCGAGCTTCCGCGCGAGCAGGCGATCGAGGCGGTGATCACGGGCACACGCCGCTACGCGTCGTATCAGCGCAAGTGGATGCGACGCATCCCCGGCCTTGTTACGGTCGACGCCGATCGTCCAGCGGACGAGATCGTCGATGAGTTGCTCGAAGTGGCATGCGCATGGGAACGTGTATCTCGTCGCTGAGCGCGACGACTACACGATGGAGCCGGAGGTCGACGGCGTCGTCGAGGTGCGCGAGATCGATGGCGACGACGTGCACGTCGCAATCGTCAACCCCGACGGCTCTCTCGCCGAGATGTCCGGCAACGGCACACGCATCGCGGGTGCGTGGTTGATGGAGCGCAACGGCTCGGACGAGGTTCGCGTCCACGTCGGGCCGCGAGTCGTATCGGTCCGCCGCAGCGGGAACGACTACGAGTCGGAGCTCGGCACAGTGGAGGTCGGCGAGCCCGAGTCGTTGGACGGCGTCACTTTCACGCCGGTCGTCGTCGGCAACCCGCACGCGGTCGTCTTCGACGATCCAGCGCGGCTCGACGAGCTCGGACCGCTGCTCGAGACACACTCGCGGTTTCCGAACCGCACGAACGTACAGGTCGCACGGCGCGACGGACCGGGTGAGGCGACGGCGCGCGTGTGGGAGCGCGGCGTGGGGGAGACGTCAGCCTCCGGATCGAGCGCCGTCGCGGTCGCCGCAGCGGCGTTCGGAGACGGGGACGCCGTCGTGCACTTTCCGGGCGGTGATCTTCGCGTGCGCTTGCACGCAGGCCACGCGACCCTGATCGGGCCGGCGGAGCATGTGCCGTGAGGACGACCGCGGAACGTCGCTAGGCGCCAAGCCCGTGCTCGCGCAGCGCGTTGTTGAGGCTGACCTTGAGATCGGTCGCCTCGCTACGCCAGCCGATGATCAGCGCACAGGCGAGGTGGTACGTGCCTGCCGGGAACTCGCGGGGCCGCGTTCCCGGGACGACGACGGCGCGCGGCGGCACGACACCCCGGTGCTCGACCGGCTGGTCGCTCGTCACGTCGATGATCGGGACGGTCGCGGTCAGCGAGACGTTGGGCCCCAGCACGGCCTCGGCGCCCACGCGGACTCCCTCGGTGAGGATGCAGCGCGAGCCGACGAACACACCGTCTTCGATCACGACGGGCCGCGCTCCCGGCGGCTCGAGCACGCCACCGACGCCGACGCCGCCCGCGAGGTGCACATCCGCGCCCACCTGCGCCCCCGAGCCCACGGTCGCCCAGGTGTCCACCATCGTCCTCGGGCCGACCCACGCACCGATGTTGACGTAGCTCGGCATGAGGACGACTCCCGGCGAGAGGTACGCGCCGTAGCGAGCGACCGCGGGCGGCACGACGCGAACGCCGAGCCGCTCGTAGTGGTGCTTCAACGGGATCTTGTCGTGGTACTCGAAAGGTCCGACCTCCTCGGGTGTCAACGAGCGCAGCCGGAAGTACTCGAGGATCGCCTCCTGCGCCTCGGGGTTGACGCGCCAATCGCCGCCGTCGGGCTCGGCGACCCGGATCTCGCCTCGGTCGAGGCCGGCGATGACCTCCTCGACACGCTCCGCGTTCACAGGGCCTCGTCGAGGAGCTCGGCGGCGCGGCGGCACTCCTCCTCGGTCGGAACGAGCGCGAGACGCCAGTACCCCTTGCCGCTCTCTCCGAAGAACGAGCCGGGGGAGACGATCAGCCCGTGCGCGAGCAGTCGCTCCGCGAGCTCCTCGGCGCTCTCGCCGTCGGGCGTCTCGAGCCAGAGGTACATCGTCGCGACGCTGCCGGCCACGCGTACGCCTTTCTCGCGGAGGACCGGCAGCAGCAGGTCGCGCTTGCGCCGGTATGCGTCACGCGTGTCCGCGACGTGCCGTTCGTCGTTCCATGCTGCGATGGACGCGCGTTGTACGAACTCCTGCGGTGCCGTGCCGACGGTGGGCCGGAACTGCTTCAACGCCGCGATCACGTCGACGTCCGAGGCGACGAATCCGGACCGGTAGCCCGTCATCGACGAGCGCTTGCTGAGCGTGTTGAAAACGGCGACGTTGCCGAGCCGCCGCACCTCGAGTGCCGAGTGCGGAGGATCGTCGAACCAGAGCTCTGTGTACGCCTCGTCGGCTGCGACGAGGAAGTCGTGTTCCGCCGACAGCTCGGCGGCACGGGCGAGGAACTCGAGCGGCGCGATCGCGCCCGTCGGGTTGTTCGGGTAGTTCAGCCACAGGATCACTGCTCGGTCCCACGTCTCGGCCGGAACCGCGTCGAGATCCGGAAGGAACGAGTCACGTTCGAGCAACGGCAGCTGGAGAACCTCCGCGCCCGCGAACGCTGCGCCGCGATCCGGCACGGGATACCCAGGCTCGGTCGTGAGCACGAGCCGCTTCGAGGAATCGCGGTCGACGAGCACCTGCGCGAGCAGGAAGATCGCTTCCTTCGACCCGTACGTCGGGATGATCTCGGAGTCCGGATCGAGCTCGACGGCGAAGCGGCGACCGACCCACGCGGCGATCGCCTCGCGCAGCTCCGGCAGGCCCTCGGCGAGCGGGTAGCCCATCCGTTCCTCCAGCGCGTCGGCGAGCGCGCGCCGGATGAACGGCGCGGTCGGCTCCATCGGGTCGCCCTTGCCGAAGTCGATCAGCTCGACGCCTTGCGCGACGAGGCGGCGTTTCGCCTCCTCGAGCTTGACGAAGGGATACGTGCCGGTGGTGCGCAGGACGGGGGAGAGGTTCGTCACCGGCCCACCGTACCGGTGGCGAAGCGCTGCAGCACCTCATATGCGCGGACGAGCTCGGCGATCTCGACCTGCTCGTCCCGTTTGTGCGCGTAGCGGGTCGCACCCGGGCCGAGGTTCACGGCGTTGAACCCGCGCTCGGTGAACTGGGCCACCGGCGTCCAGGCCTGCTTCGGTGCGACCTTGAGATCGCCCGCATCCAGCAGCCGTTGGACGATCGGTGCACGTAGGTCGACGCGACCCGAGGGCGAGTTGCTCTCGATCAGCAGACGTCCGCTTGGGCCCGCGAGCTCGCGGAGCCGGGCCTCGGCCTCGCCCGGCGAGCGTGTAGGCGCGTAGCGGAAGTTGAGCATCGCCTCGGCCTCGCCCGGGATCACGTTCGACGCGATCCCGCCGGAGATCCCGGTGACGCTGACGACCTCGTAGAAAGTGAGGCCGTCGATCTCGACGGGCGCCGGCTCGACGTCGACGAGCGGCAGCAACCCGTGCACCGCGAGACCGATCGCGTTCGTGCCGGTCCACGGCCGAGCCGAGTGGGCGCTCTCGCCCTCGAAGATCAGGCGCGCGTTGATGTTGCCGAGGCAACCGGCCTGCAGCTCGTTGTCCGTCGGCTCGAGCACGACGACGAGGTCGGCGGCAAACCGGTCGTCGTCCAGGAGCTGTGGCAGAGGGCTCTCGGCCACCGCGAGCTCCTCGCGCCCGAAGAAGACGAAGTCGAGCGAGGTCGAGAGGCGTGGATGCTCGCCCGCGATCCAGTGTGCGAGCTCGATCATCACTGCCAGGCCGCCCTTCATGTCGCTGGCGCCGAGCCCGTGGACGCGCGTCCGGCCGATGCGGCCCGGGAGATTGCCCTGCGACGGCACCGTGTCCAGGTGCCCGGCCAGGACGGCGACGGGCGTTCCCTCCGTTCTCGCTGTCCGGTACCAGAGGCACGTGTCGTGGGCGTACGCGAGGCTGATCGGCGGGTTGTCCGGCATCGTCCCGGAGACGTGCTCGGCCAGAGCCGCCTCGGAGCGGCTCGGCGAGGGGATGTCCACGAGGTCGAGGACCCGATGAGCAAGTCGCTGCGGCAGAGTGAGGGGCACCACATCGTGATTCTGCCGCGTTGCGGGCATAATCCAGCGGTGATCTCACGCCAGTCGGACGCCGCGCTGGAGCGCGGGTTCATCGTCGCCGCACTGGCTCAGGGCACGGATCCCGACGAGGAGCTGGCCGAGTTTCGAGAGCTGGCCCGGACGGCCCTCGTCGAGCCCGTCGGCGAGCTCGTTCAGCACCGGACGCGGCCGGAAGGCCGGACCTACATCGGCAAAGGGAAGCTCGAGGAGCTGAAGCAGGCGTACTCGGAGCGCGGCGCCGAGGTGGTCCTCGTCGACGACGAGCTCGCGCCCGCGCAGCAGCGAGCGCTCGAGGACGCGCTCCAAGCGCGCGTCGTCGACCGCACGGAGCTGATCCTCGACATCTTCGCGCAACACGCACGCACGGCCGAGGGCAAGCTGCAGGTCGAGCTGGCTCAGCTCGAGTACAACCTCCCGCGGATGCGCGGCCTGTGGCAGCACCTCGAGCGCCTCGGCGGCGGCGTGGGAACGCGGGGCCCGGGCGAGTCCCAGCTCGAGACCGACCGCCGCCTTGCGCGGCGGCGAATCACCCTGCTGCGCCGCCGCCTGACGGCGCTGGGCAAGCAGCGCGACATCCGCCGGATGGAACGGAGACGCGCCGCGACCCCGACGGTGGCGCTGGCGGGGTACACGAACGTTGGCAAGTCGACGCTCCTCAACGCACTCACCGGCGCCAACGTCTCGGTCGAGGACCGGCTGTTCGAGACGCTCGATCCGACGACGCGCGGCTTCGATTTCGACGGCCGCCGCTACCTGGTCACCGACACCGTCGGATTCATCCGCAAGCTGCCCACGCAGCTCGTCGAGGGCTTTGCTGCGACGCTCGAGGAGACGCTTGTAGCGGACCTCGTCCTCCACGTCGTCGACGGCGCGGTGGCGAGTGACCAGCTCGACCAGCAGATCTTTGCGGTCGACGCGGTGCTGCACGAGATCGGGGCCGACGAGCTTCCACGTGAGCTCGTCGTCAACAAGGTCGACGTCCTCTCGCCGCTCGCCAGGCGACGGGTCGCGAACCGGTTGCCCGACGCGCTGCAGGTGTCGGCGGCGACGGGCGAAGGGCTGGAAGCGCTGCGGGCGCGCATCGCTGCACGATTCTCCGACCGGTTCGAGGCGGTGCAGCTGCTGCTGCCGTATGACGAGGGCGGAAAGCTGGCGGAGCTCTACGCCCTGGGTGCCCCGATCGAAGCGCGTGAGGATCACGCAGACGGTGTGCTCGTCCGCGCCCGCCTGCCGCGACGAGAGCTTCACCGATTCGCCCGCTACCTCGTTGCGGATGCGCACTCGGAACAGGCGACCCGCGCGCAGTGATCGAGCTGCCGATCCGCAGGCTGCGTCCCGATGCGCTGCTCCCCGACCGTGCATACGCGGGAGACGCTGGTCTCGACCTCGCGTCGTGCGAGCGAGTCGAGCTGGAGCCTGGCATGCGTGCCACGATCGGTACCGGTCTCGCCGTCGCGATTCCCGACGGCTATGCGGGATTCGTCCAGCCCCGCTCGGGGCTGGCCTCGCGTCACGGGATCACGATCGTGAACACCCCAGGGCTCGTCGACTCCGGCTATCGCGGCGAGCTGCGTGTGATCCTGCTCAACACGGACGCAGAGCACGCGTTCGTCGTCGAGCCTGGCATGCGGGTCGCCCAACTGGTCGTGGTGCCCGTCGAAGCCATCGAGCCGGTCGAGAGCGAGGAGCTCCCGGAGAGCGAGCGGGGCGTGCGCGGGTTCGGCTCGTCGGCCCTGTGAACGAGCCGCGCATCCGCGTGTCGGCGCTGCTGCGGTGGCGCGACCGCATGCTCCTCT